>JBBCAX010000054.1:0-35763 GCA_051382335.1 Deltaproteobacteria bacterium TL4 | reverse complement strand
TAATTTTAATGCCTTTTCTGGAGATTGAGATTCTTCTGTCATAAGACTCCTTTAGGGTTGGGGTTGAAGTCCTATGATAACTTTCTATCCTTCTGAAACACAATCTTTTTTTTATGAGAAAGCCGTGGGATGCCTCCTCCACTCAGAACAGCACAAGCGTGTGTCCCTCCAGCGATCACCCTGGAGGCAGTTGTTATTCCATTGACAGAGACCGGCGTTAACGAAGCGGTTGTCGTCCCATTGCCCAATTGTCCATCAGTGTTTGTACCCCAGCATTGAATGGTTCCATCGCTCAAACGAGCACAAGTGCTGACACCTCTATTATGTTCTGCTGAAATTGCGATGTTGGTGGCAGTGGATGAAAGTCCGCTGACAGAAACCGGGGTTGAGGAAGACGTAGTGCTGTTATTCCCCAGTTGGCCATAAGAGTTAGCTCCCCAGCATTGAACCTGCCCTGAACTGAGAACCGAGCAACTATAACTACTACCCTCAGGGGAATAGGACGACGGTCTGTAGAAGCCACCGGTAACAACCTCTATAGCCGTGGAAATTGCACCACTAACAGAAACTGGAGTAGACGAATCGTTACCAGGCGTTATTCCCAGTTGACCATCGTAATTATTCCCCCAGCATTGAACGGTTCCATCGCTCAAGCGAGCACAACTATGGACGCTTCCTACAGAAATTGATGTAGCGGTGCTAATTCCGCTGACAGCAACCGGGGTTGAGGAAGACATAGTGCTGTTATTTCCCAGTTGGCCATAAGAGTTATCTCCCCAGCACTTCACGGAACCACCACTCAAAACCGCACAACTATGTGAAACGATGTTCCTACCCGTCTGGACTTTGAACATTTGATTCATGGTTTTAGTTTTAATTATTCAATAATATCAGTGGTTTTATTTTATGAATGAATTAATGCAAGGTTATTATTTCCCGTTTTTCAGGCCAAACCTATCATTAATTCTAATACGACTTTATAAGTCTCTGATTTTATTCAGGAGTAATATTGAGCAAATTGTTCAAAGTCGAGTACCCGTATACCAATAGAAATTTCCTCCCGCAGCTATAGCCGTTACTCCTGCAAGCCCACTGACGGCCTCGGGAACGGAAGAATTGGTGGTGGTGTTATTACCCAGTTGACCAAAGTTATTATATCCCCAACATTGAACAGTTCCATCACTCAACAGGGCACAATTATGAGAGGGACCACTCGATAAGGCTGTGGCATTAGTAATCCCACTCACTGGAACAGGGGTAGCAGACCGAACGGTGGTTCCGTTCCCCAATTGCCCAAAGTCATTATATCCCCAGCATTGGATGGAGCCTCCCGTGAGAGCACAGTTATGATAATGACCTGACGAAGCAATGGTCGCCGTGGTGATCCCACTGACACTGACCGGAACAGAAGATTTGCCTGCATTGCCTATACCCAATTGTCCATAGAGGTTATCTCCCCAACATTGGAGGCTTCCTCCGCTAAGATATGTACAACTGGACCTACCACCTATCGTGATATCCACTGCAGTAGAGACTCCACTGACTGCAACGGGAGTGTTTGAGGAAACATAACTGCCATTGCCCAATTGCCCATCGTCATTATCTCCCCAGCATTTGAGAGAACTGTCACTAAGAAGAGCACAGCTACTTGACTCATTTCCTTGAATCGCAATAGCATTGTCGATTCCGCTGACAGCGACTGGAGAGGACGAAGAAGTCGTCGTTCCATTACCCAATTGGCCTTGAGAATTATCGCCCCAACATCTGAGCGCTCCACTTCCAAGCAATGCGCAACTGTGAGAGGAACCAGCAGTCACAGAGGTTGCAGTTGAAATTCCTGTGACCAAAACAGGAATGGATGTTGCGGACATGTATCCCAATGGGTCCGAGTTACCCAATTGGCCAGAATAGTTAGACCCCCAGCACTTTACGGTACCATTACTCAGAACCGCACAGGCATGGCTGGATCCAACAGCTATAGCCGTTGCTGAAGTAATTTCTAAAACAGACACAGGATTGGCATTATTAGTTGTGTTTCCATTACCCAGTTGGCCAGAATAGTTAGACCCCCAGCAGTTCACAGAACCATCACTAAGCAATGCGCAACTTGAGCTAGAACTCACTGATACCTCTGTTGCTGTTAAAATATTATTGACGGAAACAGGAGAGGAAGAATCGGTGTGGTCCCATTCCCCAACAGTCCGATGGTGTTTTTTCCCCAACATTTAACGGTTCCATTGCTGAGTACCGCACAACTGTGACTAGAACCAGAACTGGTATCCACCATAATTGCTGTTGAAATCCCGCTGACCAAAACGGGAGAGGAAGAATCGGTGGTGGTTCCATTCCCCAACTGTCCGTAGGTGTTGTTTCCCCAGCATTTAACCGTTCCTGACCCGCTCACTCCACAGGCATGAGTAGTACCTGCCGAGATACTGGTTTTTGATATAAAGGCATTGGTTGAAGCCGATGCTAGCGCTAAAGCAACAGTGTCTTTGACTGCGGTGGTGATTCTGAGTTTGTAAGAAGTCCCTACATTCAGAAGGGATGAAGGAGACACGGTAAAGGTTTTATTGCTATTGCTGGCTACGGGAGCCGCGCTCATCTGTAAACAGGAGGTGAAATTACTATCGGAGGATAGTTGAATACTTCCGGAACAGGTTGTATCAGATGTATTGGTGGTGATTGTGGAGGTGTCTATCGACTCATTGAACGTAACAGAAAGGCTGGAACTACGTCCAAATCTAATGGCACCGTTAGCAGGACTGGTACTGGAAATGGAGGGAGCCAGGGTATCTCTGAAAAAGCCAGTGGCATGGGTGTATACGCTGGAGAGGGCATTCCCTGTGTAATCAGTTGCTGTTGTTGTCACTTTGATTTTGTAAGTGGTGTTGTCACTCAGAGCAGAAGTGGGTGTGACTGTAAAGGTTTTGTCCCTGTTGCTGGCGACAGGGGATGCGCTCATTTGAACACAAGTTGAGAAACTGTCAGAGGAGATCTGAATACTTTCTGAACAAGTCGTCCCTGAGGTATTGGTGGTGATCGTAGAAGAATTCATGGCTTCATTAAACGTGACCGAAATACTGCTAATCGCAGAAGCTGTCTGCAAGCCATCCACAGGGCTGGTGCTGGAGACTTGTGGGGGAGTGGTGTCGGTTCCATTGCAGATATAGGTGGGATAATCCACTTCTCCGCTTTCCAGCGTTCCATTGCTGGCAATGCCACCACCATCTCCATTGTCGAGACCAGATTCAATCTTTTTACCTCCTGAAGTACAGTTGTTGCCTGGAGTTTCAGTGGTGATTGTGATCAGCGTGTTGTAGCCGGAAGTTCCAGTTCCGTTGGCACCCGTGGCACCCGTGGCACCCGTGGCACCCGTGGCACCCGTGGCACCCGTGGCACCCGTGGCACCCGTGGCTCCAGTGGCTCCAGTGGCTCCAGTGGCTCCTTTAGCACCTGTAGCTCCGATATCACCGGTATCGCCTTTGTCACCTTTAGCGCCTGTGGCTCCGATGTCACCTTTAGCACCTGTAGCTCCGATATCACCGGTATCGCCTTTGTCACCTTTAGCGCCTGTGGCTCCGATATCACCGGTATCGCCTTTGTCGCCTTTAGCGCCTGTGGTTCCGGTAACTCCGGCAGCTCCAGTACAAACATAAGTGCTGCTATCCGTTTCCCCGCCTTCGAGGAGGCCATTGCCGGCAGTGCCTCCGCCCTCTCCGTTATCCAGTCCTACACTGATTTTCTTACCGCCGGCAGCGCAGTTAGTTCCAGCGGGTTCGTCTGTGACGCTGGTGAGGGATTTGTCGCCATGACAAACAACATCGGTCACATCAATTTCGGCGGCATCCAGGGTTCCGTTGTTGTCTTCATCAATCCCTGAATAGATTTCCACACCCCCGCTGGGACATTTTGCGCTGGGGTCCACCGTTTTCTGGGTGGTCAAAACGCCTTTGGCGATGACGAGCGGTGCAGGTTCACCTCCACCTTCATTACTATCGGAATCGGTATCACAACCTAGTGACAAAGCGGTAAAGATCAGAAGGCTCAAGAGCCAGAGTTTGTGTAGTTTCATAGTATCTCCTTGGTGTTTATTGTTAGTATTAAATAATAACCCATGGCGCTAGGTTGGTTTAAATGTAAACCTATTGAAATTAAATAGTAAAATGGTAGCCGGGGACTACGTGCCCCGGAAAAAACAGGAAAATGGTAGCCAGGGACTACGTGTCCCGGAAAAAACGGGGTTGGGTCTAACTTCGGCCAGGGGTAGCCTCGGGTTTCGCCCCGAGGAACAATGTGCGCAGTATCCCCTGGGACGAAACCCAGGGCTACCGTCAAAATGTCCGAACTTAGAGGCAACCCCGAAAAAACAGGGAAAGACCATATCCTCTTCAAATTTATAGCTGTCCAGGAAAGTTTTTTCCCTGGAAGCGCGGGCATCTTGCCCGCAAAAGCGGGCGGGACGCCCGCGCTCCCAGGACAAAACTTATTTTGAACACTATACTGGTAAATTTCAAAAAATTTTTGTCCCAAATGGTAGGGAGAGCGTCCCGCTCTCCAACAAGGGCGAGACGCCCTTGCTACTACCCAAATGGTAGGGAGAACGTCCCGCTCTCCAACAAGGGCGAGACGCCCTTGCTACTATCCAAATGGTGGCGAGACGCCCTTGCTACCAGGAAATATAGAGAGGATATAAAATACCCTTATTTTGCGCGTTTTTGGCGGGCACGTAGTCCCGCCCTACCATTTTTTATCCTTTAATTTCAACTGTTTGCAATATTGTGACAAAATATCAAACTAGCACCACTAGTTAATAGTGAATTTTTATGAAAGCATGTCTGCCCGGGATCAGGGCGAACACACAGGTTCGCCCCTACAATTTGTGGCCGAAAATATGACCAACTCCGCGGACCGGCTCTGGCAGGAGACGCGAACAGCAGCAGAAAAACGACGAAATAGAGCGGAACGGAAATTTTTCTTAAAATAAAAGAGAGGCTTGAAGCAAAGGTCAAAAATGATTTGTCAGAATGATAAAATAGTGCGGTGCGGTGCGGTATGGTGCGGTATGGTGCGGTGCGGTGCGGTGCGGTGCGGTGCGGTGCGGTGCGGTGCGGTGCGGTGCGGTGCGGTGCGGTGCGGTGCGGTGCGGTGCGGTGCGGTGCGGTGCGGTGCGGTGCGGTGCGGAAAACGTGCCAGCAGCCCAAAAGAAAATCAAACATTTTAAAGCTCCTTTGAAAAAAAGGTGAGAACTCCATCAAACAATTTTCTAACAGGCTGAGAAGTCAAAAAAGACTGTACTGAACGGGCGTAGCCGCCAATTGGGAGAGTCGGACAAGATTGAGCTTCAAACAAATTCGCGGTAGAAGGAGCATCCCGCTCCTTGAAAGAGGCGAGACGCCTTTTCTACTGTTTCGTTAAATTTCTCAAACTCTATAGGCTAAATTAGAAAACCCCCTTAGGTATCTCAAGACACTCCCCCATCGGTTGGACGCGCCCCCTGTTGAGTTTTTCACTAACATGACAAAAACGCTATGTCAAGCGATTGCGGCCTGCTTCAGATTTTAATTTTTCGGAACAGTTGATTTTTGGACGCTGTCCCTTGCTGAGCCTCCAAACGGTTTTTCTTTTTCTTCCTTGCGTCTTTTTTTAAGACCTGTTCACTTATTAAGTATAGTGCTCAAGGAAAGAGATGTCCATTATCAGGGAACAGAACGACTCATCCTCGTTCCCACGCTTTACGTGGAAACGAGGAAAAGATGTTACCCTGATTTGAACCATACCAAATTTTCCATTCCCTGTGACGATCTTCAAACACGCCAAGCACCTCAAGCCGCTGCATGAGGTTGGGATTCTGAGGCAGGTCGGGGAATTCCCATGACTGAATCAAGGAGGGTCCGCATTGCGTTTTCGTCTCCTAACGATTGGATATGATAAGGAGGGGAAACAGGGGTGATGAGCTCCTCTTCGGATTTGACACCAACCAACAGGTTAAGCATCAATATTTCACTTCGGGTATAGTCCATCCCAGGCGAATCGAATAAAATCACAGAAATGTTGAGGTCCTTCAGCAGTTTTTTTTGTGTAAGACAAATACCTATATCCTGCACCGAGAAGGCTTGTAGATCAATGAGCAGCAACTGAATTTTATTGGAAAGAAAATCCTCTCTTTGTGGAAGCACCGGTTTGATGACCAGCCGGCTTTCTTCTTCTTTTTCAGGGGGATTGGCTTTGTTGGTCTGATCCGGTTTTTGTTCAGGTTTCGCTTTCTTAGCCTCTGGAATTTTAAAAACCTGTCTTAAAACCGCCGTTGAGACAAAATCCTTCTTTGACGCAATATAAACTGAAATTTGAGACAAGCGGTCATCACTCCAAGGGACACCTGCTTCCTTCTGAGTCTGAAAATATCCCCCCTGATACAGATGAGTTTGGCTATTCAAATGAGCAATGCAACAAACCAGCACATCTCGTTCCAACAGGTCCAGAAGGTAGGTGTCAAAACAGGATTCGTAAGCCAAATCCTGACTCCAGCCATGTTTTTCGGCGATTCCATTTGCTGCTGTAACTAACTGATCTTTACTCTTCTGAAGCTTTTCCAGGATTTCCTCAATATGCGCTTTTTCCCTGGATAATTTCACAACCTTTTGAAGTTCATGCACAGTTAAATGCCTCTCCGAAGAAAACAAACTTTTCATACTCCGCCATTGCAATTTGGCGAAAGTATCGCCTAAACGTTCTTTGAACGTTTGATTGTCTTTTAAGGTACTCAACAAATCTTTGGTGTACCAGACATGCCGATCATCGACATTCGCCAAAGGTTGTGCTTTTTTTAACCGGTCCATTTCCCGTTTCAAGCTGTTAAGCAAACGCTTACGTTTACTTTCCAAAGCTCGATATTCACTTTCCTTTGCTGGAACTTTACCGGTCTCCATTACTGAAAGCTGATGTTTGACTTCTTCTAACTTGAGTTTGAGGTCTTCACATTTACTTTCAATGGCTTCCGTTTCCTGTATTATTTTTTCGGGGTCTTTTTGATCTTTTAATTGCTCTTTGCGGCCAAGAATGGTTTTGAGCCTCAGGCGGATCCAAATGGGAAGTGTTTCCTTCTGAAGGTGCCAGAGATTGACAACGATAATATCATACTTGTCAAAGAGATCCGATTGATTGATGAAATGTTTTAAGGTTAATTTTTCCAAGTCTTTATGATCAATATTGGCCGCGAGAAAAAGATTGTAGGCATCCTTCACTTTGCTCATGGACATGGAGGCCAAATACTTCCGGCTAAAGCCCTTCTCCGCCATGCCTTTGAGTGTTAATTCGCCCAAGTCGTCAATCACAATGACTTTGATCAGGCGTTTCATGATGCCCTCAAGACTAATCACCCCGGTCACTTTTTCAACACAACCCAACAAAACAAAACTTAAAACTTCATAATAGGGCTGAGCCAGATGGGAAATCTCGTCTTCAATCCCTCTGAGTATTTTCTGTTCTTTACTGAGGGATTGATTCAGTTGACGAATCATCGCATGCATGTAGGCCATACGCACAAATTCCACATTCCGTTCTCGTAAGAGAACGGCCTTAGATAACTCATTACTGCGTTTTTCGATGCGGGTCAGTTCCATTTTTTGACGTTGAAGAGGACTCCATGATTTCTTTGCGGGTAAGCCTTTGGCACTAAAGGGAAGTTTTACCTGTGCCGCGCCTTTCAAGGAGGCCAGCGAGGGAATATTCTTGAGGTGAAGGTAGTCAAAAGACAATTGATAATCATACTTTGACGTTGAGGTAGAACTGACGGCATCTTTGCTCAAGGTTGTCTTGAATTTTGAGACTGCGGTCTCACTTTCTTGAGTAGCGCTGTTGTCTAACTTTTCAAGTGAAACATGCAGATTTAAAGCCGAGAACCGTTTTCTAAGCTCGTCTCGATAATGCGCCAACAGATCTTCCGGTAAACAAAGTTCCACCTTGGCCTGGCTCTCCAGTTCCTGGATGGCTTCATTCCAATGTTGAGGATCACTTATAAACTCTGCTTCCCACTCGATTTTTTTCTTAGCCACAACATGTCCTTCTATAAGACCAAACCTGGTTTGAAGTCATCAAACAAAATGATATGAAATAAACACCACTCCTGTTTCCTTATTTTTGAGCATAATTTCGTATAAGTACACTTTTATTGCCAAAAGAATCAACATTTTTTATTTCTCATTAATTTTCTTTGATCTTTTAAATAAATCTTATTAAGAACAAGAGAGAGGCGAACTTTAAGGCAAAACACCAAAGAACCCCAAGCTGGTGACTCCGCCTAACAGGTAGAAAGAATAGATGATTCAATGAGGGGTAATGAGCGCAAAACTCATTACTGCCAAATAAGGGATTCAACCTTAAAACCACAATAAGAAAGGAGCTGTGCAATGAGAGTTCACACCACCGATATGACATCTCCACCTGATTTAAAAAGTCATGGACGAGGTACGGGTGCGTTACGAACCATGCGTCCTGTATACGTTAGTTTACTACCCCCCTGTAACAATGCGTGCCCTGCTGGTGAAAACATACAAGCCTGGCTGACCTTGGTGCAAGTGGGGAAATATGAGCAGGCTTGGCAAATCTTAATGCAAGACAATCCCATGCCCTCCATTCATGGAAGGGTTTGTTATCACCCCTGTGAAGGCAGCTGTAACCGTAATGAAATTGACAATTCGGTAAGTATTCATGCGGTAGAGCGTTTTTTGGGTGATTTAGCCTTGGAACAAGGCTGGAAAGTAAAAACCGAGGCGCCACCCAGTGGAAAACGGATTATGATTGTTGGCGCAGGCCCGAGTGGGCTTTCCGCAGCCTATCATTTAGCCCGTTTAGGACATACGGTCGAGATTCTTGAAGCGGGTCCCATTGCCGGGGGCATGATGCATTTTGGGATTCCCCCCTATCGACTTCCCCGGAAGGAAATGGAACGGGAAATTCAACGTATTGCTGACATGGGGGTCAAAATCGTTCTAAACCATAAAGTTGAGGATATTCTGCTTGAAAAAGAGCAAGGGAACTTTGATGCTGTGTTTATCGCCATTGGGGCTCATATCAGCAAAAAAGTCGACATTCCCAGCCGTGATGCGGGGAAAATCATGGATGCCCTGAGTTTTCTCAAAGACGCGGGTGCGGGACAGGCCCCTAAACTGGGACGTCGTGTCGCTATTTATGGAGGAGGCAATACCGCCATGGATGCCGCGCGTACCGCTAAGCGAGCAGGGGCAAGTGAGGTCCTGATCATTTACAGACGGGACCGGGAACACATGCCCGCTCATGATTTTGAAGCGGATGAAGCCTTGGCGGAAGGGGTAAAAATTAATTGGTTACGAACCATCAAAGAAATTGATCGTACCACGTTCAAAGTGGAGGTCATGGAAGTTGATAAAAATGGAAAACCTCAACCTACAGGAGAAATTGAATCTTTGGAAGTCGACTCCTTGATTCTGGCTTTGGGGCAAGACACAGAAACGACGTTTTTGAAAAATCTTCCCGGCCTTGAATTTAAATCGGATGGCACCGTGGTTGTTGGCCCGGATATGATGACAGGAGAACCAGGTATTTTTGCTGGTGGCGATATGGTTCCCAGTGAAAGGACGGTTACGGTTGCCGTGGGCCATGGGAAAAAAGCGGCCCGGCATATTGATGGGTATTTGCGGAATCAACCCTACACCCAATCCCCCAAGCATCCTGTAGTGGGTTATAAACGTTTGCATGTGTGGTACAAAACCTATGCTCCTCAACGGGAGCAATCGCAAATTCCTTTGAATCAGCGCATTCAGGGATTCGATGAAATCATGGCAGGTTTGACCACGGCAAGTGCCTCATTTGAAGCAAAACGGTGTCTGTCTTGTGGAAACTGTTTTGAGTGTGACGGCTGTTTCGGTGCTTGTCCTGAAGGGACTGTGATTAAACTGGGTCCTGGGAAATTCTATCGTTTCAACTATGATATCTGCACGGGTTGCGCTGTTTGTTATGAGCAATGTCCGTGTCATGCGATTGAAATGATCCCTGAACCTGCAATTTCAAAAGAGGAGCGTTTACAATGACGACTACAACACAAATAATGACTCTCGATGGAAATGAGGCTGCGGCCTATATTGCTTACCGAGTCAATGAAGTCTGTGCCATTTACCCCATCACGCCTTCATCGACGATGGCAGAGTTGGCTGATTACTGGGCCTCAAAAAAAATTCCTAACATTTGGGGAAATATTCCCGAAGTGGTCGAAATGCAAAGTGAAGGGGGAGCGGCAGGTGCTGTACATGGCTCACTGCAAACCGGAGCGCTGACCACAACTTTTACCGCTTCTCAAGGCTTGATGCTGATGCTGCCGAATATGTACAAAATTGCCGGAGAGCTCACGGCGGCTGTCTTTCATGTAGCAGCTCGTTCATTAGCGGCACAGGCGTTATCTATTTTTGGAGACCATGCGGATGTGATGGCGGCACGGATGACCGGTTTTGCCTTATTGGCGTCAGCTTCTGTTCAGGAAGCTCACGATATGGCCTTGATCTGTCAAAGTGCGACGCTTCAAGCAAGAGTTCCTTTTCTGCACTTTTTCGATGGCTTCAGAACTTCTCATGAAGTGAATAAAATTGAGCTGATCGCTGATGAACATATTCGCGCCATGATTGACGATGAGCTGGTTTTTGCGCATCGAAAGCGTGGATTGAACCCCAGTAATCCTTTTATTCGGGGAACCGCACAAAATCCGGATGTTTATTTTCAAGCGAGAGAAACCGTTAACACCTATTATGATAAACTTCCCAAAATTGTTCAAGACACCCTCGACGCGTTCGCTAAACTCACAGGACGGGCTTATCGATTATTTGAGTACTATGGGGATCCTGCCGCTGAGCGCGTGATTGTGATTATGGCCTCGGGCGCGGAAACTGTCAGAGAAACGGTGGGTTATTTATGCGAACAGGGAGAAAAAGTCGGCATCATCCAGGTTCGTCTTTACCGTCCTTTTTCCTTGGACCACTTTGTGGCCGTACTCCCCGCCTCTGCCAAGTCCATTGCGGTCCTGGACCGAACTAAAGAAGTTGGCGCAAGTGGAGAACCGTTGTACATGGATATCATCACCACTTTGGTGGAAGCACTCCAGCAAGAAAAATTGAAAGCCTTCCCTAAAGTCATTGGTGGACGTTATGGACTGTCTTCCAAAGAATTCACACCGGCGATGGTCAAAGGCATCTTTGATGAATTGTCCAAAGAACAACCGAAAAATCATTTCACCATTGGAATTAATGATGACGTAACCCATACCAGTTTGAGCTATGATTCCAGCTTTGATATTGCGTATGGACGGGTGACCCGTGCTCTTTTTTATGGCCTTGGTTCTGATGGAACGGTGGGAGCCAATAAAAATTCCATCAAAATTATTGGAGAAAACACCCCGCTTTATGCGCAAGGATATTTCGTTTATGATTCTAAGAAATCAGGTTCTCAAACCACATCCCACTTAAGGTTTGGCGATCATCCCATCAGGGCCCCCTATTTGATTCAATCCGCGAATTTCATCGCCTGTCATCAATTCACTTTGATGGAAAAGGTCGAGGTCCTGACTCAGGCGGAACCGGGAGCTACTTTTCTGTTGAACAGTCCTTACCCGTATGAAAAAGTGTGGGATTTGCTGCCTCGGCCTGTACAGCAGCAAATGATTGACAAAGCCATCAAATTCTACGTCATTGACGCGTTGTCGGTTGCTCGGGAATCAGGAATGGACCGGAGGATCAACACCATCATGCAAACCTGCTTTTTTGCCTTGTCCGGGGTATTACCACGAGATGAAGCCATCGCTAAGATCAAGGAAGCGATCAAAAAGACATACGAGACTAAAGGCAAAAACATTGTAGAAAAAAACTACAAAGCGGTGGATGACACCTTGAGTCATTTGCATGAAGTAAAAATTCCGGAGAAGGTCAGCAGTCACCGTGAATTTCCACTAACCGTTTCTACTCGTGCACCAAAATTTGTACAAGAAGTAACCGCCATGATGATGAAGGGGCATGGTGATGAGCTTCCGGTGAGTATGCTTCCGGTGGATGGGACTTATCCTAGTGGAACCACAAAATGGGAAAAAAGAAATATTTCTGATATCGTTCCGGTCTGGGAACCGGACATTTGTATTCAATGTGGAAATTGTAGCTTCGTTTGCCCGCATGGGGTGATCCGGGCCAAGTTCTATAATGTGGTTCATTTGAGAAACGCGTCTGAGTCCTTTCCCTCCGCGCCAGTCACGGCCCGTGGATTTCCTGAAACCCGATACACCTTACAAATTTATGTTGAGGACTGTACCGGTTGTGAACTTTGTGTGGATGCCTGCCCTGCGTTTAGCCTGAAGGAGAGCGGGCTCAAAGCGATCAAGATGAAAGCCAAAGACGCGCATGTGGAGAGAAAGAAAGCGAACATTCGGTTCTTTGAAAAAATTCCTCTAAACGATCGTTCCAGCGTTGATTTTTCTTCAATCCGGGGCGCTCAATTCCTGGAACCTCTGTTTGAATTTTCCGGCGCGTGTTCCGGATGCGGTGAAACCCCTTATGTCAAGTTATTGTCGCAACTCTTTGGAGACCGTTTGATTGTTGCCAACGCGACAGGCTGTTCTTCCATTTACGGAGGAAATCTCCCGACCACCCCTTGGACTGTCAATCAGGAAGGCAACGGTCCGGCATGGTCTAATTCATTATTTGAAGATAATGCCGAGTTTGGCTTGGGAATGCGGGTTACCGCAGACAAACATCTTGAAATTGCTCAGGAATTGCTCCAGCATTTTCGCGCAGAGTTTGGTGACGAATTCATAGATTCTTTGCTGAACGTACCTCAGCAATATGAGTCTCAAATCCTCACGCAACGCATCCGGGTCGCAAAGTTGAAAGCGAAGTTAAAAAAATTAAACTCCGCCAAGGCCAGGGGCCTGTTATCCGTGGTGGATCATCTCGTCAGACGTAGTGTTTGGGCTGTTGGCGGTGATGGCTGGGCCTATGACATCGGTTCCGGAGGCTTGGATCACGTGCTCGCAAGTGGCCGAAATGTCAATATACTGGTGATGGACACGGAAGTTTATTCCAACACCGGAGGCCAAATGTCCAAGGCAACGCCACCAGCGGCTACCGCTAAATTCGCCGCGGCAGGAAAACGGGTCGGCAAAAAGGATTTGGCACTGCAAGCCATTTCTTATGGTAATGTCTATGTCGCCCAAATCGCGATGGGCGCAAACCCGCAACAGTCACTACTGGCCATCAGGGAAGCCGAGGCTTATCCTGGAACTTCCTTGATTTTGGCGTACAGTCACTGTATTGCTCATGGCATTAATATGAAGCAAGGACTCCAGCAGCAAAAGCTGGCAGTCAATAGCGGGTACTGGCCTTTAATTCGTTATAACCCTGAATTGAGTCAGGCGGGACAAAATCCTTTTGTTTTGGATTCTTTGCGTCCATCGATTTCGTTGCGAGACTATGCCTACAACGAGATGCGATACAAAGTATTGACCCGAACGAATCCTGAGGAAGCGGAAAAATTGATGGTCTTGGCTCAAAAGCATGTCGATTTACGTTGGAAAACCTATGAAGACCTCTCAAAAATAGATGCTTCTGGTTTTCAACCTTTTGTCTAGAAGCTTCCGTGAAGAGTCTGTGAGTTTGAAGGGTGGGTTCGCCCCAAAGTGTAACCCACCCAAACCAATGTATTGGGCAGAAAAACGGATTCCAAGGATTCGCGGAGACACACATAACCCCTTTTGCAGAAAGGAACATTTATGGATTTACGTACAGCCTATATGGGACTTGAATTGAAAAACCCCATTGTCGTTGCCGCATCACCCTTATCAGAAACGGTAGATAATATTAGACAAATGGAGGATTGTGGCGCAGGCGCTGTCGTGACCTATTCTTTATTTGAAGAACAAATAAAAAAAGAAATGGCCGACTATGATGAATTCGTGGGATCCAGCACTGATAGTAATGCGGAAGCGTTGACCTATTTCAGTGACGCCGATGATTTTCGTTTTGGTGCGGAGAGTTATCTGGAAACGATCTCCAAAGCCTCAAAGGCGGTTGACATTCCGATCATTGGGAGTCTCAGCGGCATCACCAATGAAGGCTGGATTGATTATGCTCGTGAAATTCAGGAAGCTGGGGCCAAAGGCATTGAACTCAATATGGTTTATATTCCTGCCGACCTGTCTGTTACGGGTCGTGAAGTTGAGCAACGTTATTTAGATATTCTCCATGCTGTCAAAAAAACGGTTTCTATTCCTATTGCAATCAAAGTTGGCCCCTACTTCAGTGCCATGGCCAATATCGCCAAACAATTTGATAACGCCGGTGCTGATGCGATTGTGATGTTCAACCGTTTTCTACAACCTGATTTTGATATTGAACGTTTGGAAATTGTTTCGGATGTTGAATACAGTTCGTCAAACGATCTGCGCAGGGTTCTCTTGTGGGTCGCCGTGTTGTATGGGCAAATCAAGGCCTCTCTTGCCGCGACAGGCGGCGTAAAAAGTGCCGATGAAATAATTAAATATTTGTTAGCGGGTGCCGATGTGGTGATGACGACTTCCGTGCTACATCTACAGGGTATCCCGTTTTTGCGCACATTACTCGCGGGGCTTGAGCGCTGGATGGAAGTTCGTGAGTTTGCTTCAGTTAAAGAAATTCGTGGCATCATGAGCCGCAATCAAGTCCCTGACTCTGCCGCTTTTGAACGGGCAAACTATATCAAAATATTAAAGAATTATTAAAGTGGTGTCTCTTCAACGAACCTCGTTCTCGCTTCCAACCTTGAGGTTGGAAGTATAAGTTCTAGAAGTTCTGCCTCGAAGTCCTAGGTCCATCAACAAGCTTTCCGCCTCCTTTAGTCGAGGCGGGTCCTCTAATTATCGCTCATCTCAAAAAGAAAAGTAATTTGCCATTATTCCAGCTATAGATGTTCATTTAAATAAATTCAGAAAACTCATCCTGTTGCGTGATCCGTTTAAACAACGCTGTTTCAGGAGTGCCAAAGCTCGTTTTGGCCAGAAAGGCGATGGCCTTGCTTTGGCTTTGATCAAAGCAAGCTTTGGCACTCCACAGTAGGTTAGACTCAAATGAATTTATTTAAATGAACGTCTATATTTATGCTCTGTGATACTAAAACAGGTATCCGTTTGAAGGAGGAAGTTTTATGCTGCAAATGAAAGCACTCAATCAGAAAGTCCTTAAAAAACTGGTACAAGATTTATAAAAGAAATTGGGGACAGGCTCCCTTTCTCCAAAAAGAAATTGGGGACAAACATCATTTCAGTAGGTTGGGTAGAGCGGTAGCGAAACCCAACATCCAGGCAGTAATGTCCGTTTTCCTAATTTAGCCATCCAAAAGCTGTTTAGCGAGTTGATCCGCTGTTTTTTTGATCGCGAGCACATTCTTCATTCCAAAATAAGCGTTGGAACAGAAAGCGTAGGAATTGATGGCCCATTCCTGCAGCATTTGGATGGGGCCACGGACGAACACCATTCCATCGAAATAACTCTCTTTGCCCCAATAGCGGGACTGTCCTGTGCGTTGTTCCAACATCTCGACAAACTCGGTTTTAGAGTAAAAGGGTTGGTCCAGAATTTCAGGGATGGAGTTTTGGATACATTCGAGATCCCCAAGCGAATAGCCCCTCTTTTTCATTTCCTTAAGAACCCAGCGGTATCCGATGTCAGTTAAGGTGTACTTTCCAAAAACGACAGGCTCTGGCAGATCCAGCAGGACAGGAGTGACCTGAAGGTTCATTAACTCTTTTTGGCTGGCTGAGATAAAATGACTGACCTCAAAGGCCTCAAAGGGATGGACGTCATAAGAACTTAAATCTCCTAAAAAATTCAAATCCACGTCATCAAATAAATAGGCGTAAAACGCGCTTATTTTTTCAACATTCACCGGGTTTTGATGAAAATCATTAAGGGTAAGAGGATGACCTTGAAGCAGAAAATCAAATGCGTCCAGTAATCCTCCGTCTTTGACCACATAGTCTCTGACATAAATGATAAAACAGGCTAAATCAATGGAATTGACTTCCCCTTGCTGTTCTCCCTCCATCGTAAACAGCTTTTTTCTCGTTTCATTGTGTTCGACAATCATCACGCGTTTCCCGTTTTTTCCAAGGTCATTTCTCAGGTAAATTCTGGCTCGGATTTCCCGTTGTTTCGAGACTCTGGTTCGCTCAAAAACTAAAAAATCATGGGCAAGAACTTCTTTATACCGTAAATGCTGGATCTGCGCTGTTAAACTCACAGGACCTTTGAAGAGGCTCGTTTCAGGTCTTTTTACCTGAGGAGCGGGACAGACCATCAGGTTATGAATCACACAACCATGATTTAACGCGTGAGCTACCACATTTTCAGGATGCTGGATTACCATTTCGCCACGTTTTCCTTTGACAGACAGATCTCTCGGCGAGTTGTGTAAATTATCAGAGACAAGAATACAATGCGAAGAAAAATGATCCCGGTTCATCCATTGTGGAAAGGCTTTCATTTTCACCGCGATGGATGAGGCGATTCGCTGCCCCTGCATCACGCCGCTTCCGATCGAAGTCCATCCTGTCAGTCTCGGGAAAGCATGAACGGCTTGCACTACGGGATAAAGCCAGGCGATTTCTTCTTTGAAGGATTTTCCTTTGCTGATAAAGGGCATGCCCGCTTTCAATAACCCGGACATGGATGAAAACAAAACAAAAGATACCGGATGGCCTTCCAGTTGATAAATCAGTTCTTCGGTTGCTCTCAAGGCGACATCCAGACTGTTGCTCATCGACATTGAGACGTCAAATAAAATAGAAACCGGTCGTTTGGGGGAATTTACAATAAAAGCAGGGTAGTCGAGTTGTTCCGGGGAATCCATGGTTGGCGGATATTCCCCTAAATAATTGGAACGTCGTTCCCAGCGTTTCCACTCCAGTTTTTCTTCTTTAGGAACAGGATCAAAATAAAATCCGTGTTTGCCTACATCAATTTGATCGGTATCGGTCAGAAATTGACAGAGGTGTGAAATCTCCGCGTCCTCGAGTTCCTCAATGTCACCAAGAGCGGATTTGATTCTGTTTTCTAATTCCTGATCCCGTTGCTGAGATTGTTCAAATAAGGAAAAAGCGAATAAATAAGTGGAGATATCATAACGAAGACGAAGGACCTCCATGAAATTATCATCGGTGAGGGGTTTGGCTAACAAATCTGGAAGGCTCAACTCAATATGATTTTGAAGATCCAGGCTCATGGCTTTGGCTTCAAGTTTATAGTACACACCCGAGCAAATATCTTCAAAAAGGCGTTCCAGCGAATTCAGATCAATCAAAATTCTGCCTTGTTTGAGGTTATTCAACGTTGTTTCATTGAGTTGCTCCGCTAACTCATAATCGACCTTCCATTTCATCGCGCCCTTTGATAGTTGAAGGGTTTTTGCCCTCAAGGGATGTTCCAGAATCAACTTCAGATACTTTGCCGCGGCGTCACCAATAGTCATCCGATTGTGATTTACCGACTGCAAAAAAGGCTGAAGTTCCTCCATTTCACGGGTTTTCGCGTCTAACGCGACCAAATACAGATTGTAAGTTGACAGCAGGAAGAGGAGGCGGCTAGTCGCTTTGAGTGCTTTCCGGATTTCCTCAGTCCAGCGCTCCTGATCCTGTTGGTATTATTCATCGTTTTTGAAAGGTGCTCCGAATTAAATATATTTTGTCCACACCAAAGTTGTCAGCATTATCAAGAAGCGAATGATCCGATTAGCGAATGATGGCACAAGCATGGAAGTTTTAAAGAATAGGAACAGGCAACCAAACTCCTGTTTTGAAACAGCTATTCGTTACGTTTACTTGCAAATCGTCAAGCAATACGTCAAACGTCGTTTGAAAACTGTTTCCAAATCTTTTCTACGTGGTTCCGCGGCGGATTTTCCGAAAGGTACGCAAAACACATCATTCATTGAACGTCTGAACTTAACGCTCCGTGACCGAGTATTCTATTTGTGTCGGAAAACGATGGGGTATTGTAAAAATTCCAAGGCTTTGGACGGAACGCTGTGGATTAATCTCGTCGATTACAATTACTGCTGTTTTCATAAATCCTTAAGAATTCGTCTTCCAGGATGTCCCAATCAACCATTTACGGTAAGAAGCCCGTAAAATAAACATTTTTGTTGGATTTCGATCGTGCTTTGTGTTATAGAGTCCCTATACAGATTTCCAGAACTTCAATCGGGATTGAAAGACGATGGAATCGTTTTTTTGAGGGTGTCATGACACCACATTTTCATGGGATCATGAGTTAAATGAATTGAAAAACAGGGTTGAGGAGGAACAATGAAACAAAACGCATGGTGGATCGGGATTCTGGGAATCCTGCTGCTGGGACTGGTGGGAGGCTGTGCAGGCTCGGCCTATGCGGTAGACCTGGAACGTGCGGTAGCTTCTCTGGAGGCTGCCGGTGATTTTGAAACTGCGGAACCCATTGCTTTCAAACTGGTCCAGGACAGAAAGGAATATTATTACCGTATTGAGTTTCTGCGAAAATATCCTGTATCCACTTATGTGGATGTGGTTTATGAACAGACTTGGAAAGACGTTAAAAATTCAGACAATACAGCAAAATATCGGAGTTTCGTCAAAGCCAGACCCGCCGGCTCCCATTCCATGGATGCTTTGGATTCTCTGTTAGCGTTGTATAAAAAGGAGAATACCATTCTGGGATATCAGGAGTACTTGACGGATTTTCCCAATTCACCGCAGGCCGTGGATGCCTTGAATGGAGTTTACAGTGTAGCCTACAATCGGGCCGTGGAACACGCTGCCAAAAAGGTGGATCCCTCCATTCTGGATGAATATATCCGCACGTTTCCAGGATCTTCCTATCTGGAACAGGCTAATACCAAAGCGGAAGAAGTGGAATATAAGGCCGTTATTCGTGAAATTGAAGGTATCAGCCTGAATAAACTGTTTACCAGTAAGCAGGAACAGAAAGAAACCGTCGCCCGCAGGTTATACAATGAAATGCGGCAGACTCAGCAAAAAAAGGAATTTCTGATTGGACAACGCAAATACAGTTTGCTTCAAAAAGAGATGTTCCTTGATACCAAGGCGTTTACAGAATTGATGGACCGTGAGGAAACTCTGGCTTTTCGCAGGGAAGTTCTGAATTTTCAAAGAGAAACCGGAGATAATTTCAGAAAGTTGCAGACTCTGTACCAGCAGGAAAGCCAACGGATTGTCCAGACGATTCAGCGGGAGGCGGAATTAACCCGCCAGGTGATTTCAGAGCAGGGACAACGGACCCGTAGCGACATTCAGTATATGGCATCTCAGATAGCGGATTTGAGCTTTGAGAAAGGTCGTCTGGCCGATGCCATTCAGGATCAGACCCGTCGTATCGAAGATGAGTCTCGTCGGGCCAGTAGTGAGCAGGAACAAATGTTTGCACAGGCGCAGGAACAGTCCAAAAAACAACAGCGGCATGCACTGGAATGTAATGAAGTGCTTTCAAAAAAAGGGAAATACACCTTCTGGAGTGGGTGTCCCTGAAAATATAGTGTTTCAGAAAAGTATTTTGGGCTGGGAGCGCAGGCGTCCCGCCTGCTTTTGCGGGCAAGATGCCCGCGTTCCCAGGAAAGACTTATCTGAAAGTCTATAGATGAATAACAAAATCAATTAAGGAGAATGACAATGAAGAAACTGCTTGGATGTTTGTTCCTGTTATTTGTGAGTGTATCCGCCTTTGCTGAAGATGGGATGCTGGTATTAAAAACCACACCCAAAGATGTGGCTGTGTATGTCAATGGAGACAAAAAAGGAATAGCCAGTGAATTGCTGGTATTGAACGTCAGGCCGGGCAAATACAAAATCAAGATTGTGAAAGGAAAACAATCAGCGGAAAAAGAATATAACGTGCCCTCTGGAGGGATTGTTCAGGTGGTGTTGGCTTTGGAGGGGGGCGACGATTCCTCTCAGGGGTGCAAGGATGATCCGTTTACAAGTAAGGATGAATCTTTAGAATGTGCCCGAAATGCATGGATCAAACAGGTTGCTGGTTTTACCAACAGTATCGGTATGAAATTTGTTCCCATTCCTCCGGGTGAGTTCACCATGGGTAGCAATGAGTCCAGTGATGAAAAACCACCCCATAAGGTGACCATTACCAAAGGGTTTTATATGGGACAATATGAGGTGACGCAGGAGCAGTGGTACAAGGTGATGGGGAACAATCCGTCGTATTACAAAACCGAGCAGGTGGGGGTGGATTCACGGAATCATCCGGTGGAGCAGGTATCCTGGGAAGACGCGCAGGGATTTATCCAGAAGCTCAACCAGCGGGACAACCGGAAGAGTTACAGGTTGTGCACGGAAGCGGAGTGGGAATACGCGGCGCGGGCTGGCACTACCACCCAATGGTCCTGCGGAGACAACGAGTCGTGTCTGGGCAATTACGCCTGGTATAGTCCTAATTCAGGCGCTAAAACGCATCCGGTAGGGCAAAAGTCTCCCAACCAGTGGGGACTGTATGACATGCACGGTAATGTATGGGAGTGGGTGCAGGACTGGTATGCTGATGATTATTATGGTAGTAGCCCCTCCAGTGACCCTCGCGGGCCTAATTCAGGCTCCGGCCGTGTGGTTCGTGGCGGCGGCTTCCTCAACGTCGGCGGCAGCTTGCGGTCAGTCGGTCGCGGCATCAATTCGCCGGGCGATCGCCTCAACGACCTCGGTTTCCGCCTGTGTTCCAGTTTGTAACCCTTGGCGCTTTTACCCTTTTACCCTTGGAAAAACAGGGAGTTGAAAGGGTTTTGATGAGCAGAACAGGTCAATCATAGGTCTGACGCAGTTCAGACCTAATTAGACCTGATTTTAGGTCTAATGGTAGTAGGAGTCAAGAAGTGTCTGGATCAGGCCTAAATCAGGTCTAAAATTGTATGGAAATCAGGTCTAAAATCATGCCTGATTTTAGGTGTGTAGACAGGAAGGTTCTATGCAGGTCAAGGCTACTCACTTAAAGCGGGACAAGGTCGGTAGGTTGGGTAGAGGAACGAAACCCAACAATCCTTGGTATTACGAGGATTTGTTGGGTTTCGCTAACGCTCTACCCAACCTACGTTGTCCCGTCTTAAATGCGTAGCCAAAGTGGGCTACTCACTTAAGCCGGGACACAGGGTAGGATGTGTTAGCGAGCTTGCGAGCGTAACGCCTCAGGCAGAGGCGGGTTTATTGATGCGTTACGCCTACCGGCTAACACATCCTACTTTGAATAGCTGTCCCGGCTTAAGTGAGTAGCCGTCGGGTAGAGCGAAGCAAAACCCGACGTGTCTGATTTTGTTGGGTTTCGTTCCTCAACCCAACCTACATTTTATGCGTTATTCAAAAATTACCACGGGAATTCTCAAAGAGCCTTATTTACGTGAAACATGCCAACGCTTTCAATCATGGCAGGCGGGCCAGAAACTCTGGTCAAAATGAAAGTGGTCCTGGTGGTCCCGGTTATAACTGGGACTGAGGGCCTTGCTGAAATATTCACAGGCCTGATGGGCGACCTCGTGCAGGAACCGGGATTTGGAGTCCTACCCGTTCCAGTGTTTCAGGACACTGATTTCTGTTCCATCCCGCAGGCGAAACCCGCCGATATCAATGGCGTTGGCATAGGCGTGCTGACTCATCACAAACCGGCTTTGGCGCTGTTTGCGGCAGTTGTAGGAACCCAAATTGAGGATGCGGTCCAGTTCCTGCCCGAAATGCTGTCTGGCTAAGGGTTGCAGGACATCCTGTTCAAAACTGTTGAGGGAGAGCACCATCCTGCAAGTTAATATCAGGGGATGGTTCTGCTGAATCTGAAGCCCGCTGAATTTCACCGCATTGCTGTAACCGCAGCCATTGTCCTCATGCTAGTCATCCACCCGTTTCCAGGTCAGATTCAGTTTCTGAAGTTCTTGCAGGCACTCAGCGGAATTGTCATAGTGAATATGGGGATACCGCATTTTGTAGTACCAGAGAAGAACAGGACGACGATTGTTCCAGAGTGCGATTGTCAGCACCCAATTTACACTCTTAAATTCAATTTTTCAAAGCCAAAAAAAAACTGGAATATCGAGTTGAAAGCTGGGTTGAAAGCTGGTAGGGGTTGGTTTTCAGGATATGGAGGTCACCAGGATGAAATCATTTATAACAAAATCTCCCGCAAGGAGTATTGCTCCTTTGGCGATATTTCTGGACAGGCAGCATGTCCGGATTGCAGTGCATACTGCAACCCAGGTGCATGAAGTGGATATTTATTATACCCAGGATCTGAATTATGGGAATTCCCTGCAGACAGCCCAACGGCTCCAGAGCGCATTCCATGCCATCCAGAGTCACGCGCAAATGCTCAAACGCTATGCCCTCCTGTCTGTAGAGCCACAACTGAATCTTCTGCAACGCAAACACCTTGAACGGTGTGCCACCCTTGCGGGAGTGAGACCGATCCGGTTTCTGTCCCATTTTTCAGCCAGGGCTCTGTATGCCACACTTCAGGACAGCAATCCAGAAGCTAAACTCGTCCTGTGTTACACCTGTCAGAACAACAGAATTACGTTCTGCCTGTATCTGGTAGAGGTGCATGTCTGTGAAGTGCTGCATCAGGAAATGCTGCTGCCTGTGGACGATTTGTTCAGTTGCTTTCAAACTCTCCACAACAGCAGTTTTTCAGAGTGTCTGAGAGCGGAGGTTTATGGTGACTCGAATTCACAGCAAATGTTACAGCCCCATATCGTTTCCGCACTCCAGATTTTGAATGACAGGATGAGGATACAGTTTCGGAAAACGACGGGTCAGGATTTATGGGGAGCCCTGGCTCTGGGGGATTACAATCTTCCCTTCTTCTTCCATTTTGGCAATGGTTTGCAGAATGGTCTGCTGAGCGGCTTCGACATCACTCAACTTGACGGGTCCCATCACCTCCAGGTCTTCCTGAAGCATCCGTGCCGCGTTTTTGGACATACTGCTGAGGAAGTGAGTTTTGACCCCATCACTGCAGTTTTTCAGGGCCAGGACAATGGTTTCATTCTTGAGTGAGTGCAGAACGGTCTGCATCTGCCGGGTATCCAGCCGGGGCAGATCCTCAAAGGCAAAATAGAAGACCGGTTGCAGGACCCGTTCGGAATGGGGTTGATCAAATCGGCGGAAGTGCTGGATTTGTCCGCTCCAGTCAAAGGGTTCCCGGTATTGCTGCTCAAGCCAGTACAGGAGTTGTTTCAGAAACCGGTCCAGTTCTTCACCACTGGGGTCAATCCAATATCGGGTACCCGCAGCAGGCTCGCCCAGAAACAGTTCAAAATCCGGTTTTCGCTGGATAAAAGACAAAGGGATTTGAAGACGCTCCATCGCCTGTGACTCGGCATCCTGCACAATCAGGCAGACCGGAAAATGCCAGAGACCCTCCTCATCAAAAGTCAGGCAGGACTGAACAGCTTCCTGAGTCGGTGCGGGTTCCAGGGAATCGGGAGGGCATTGCAGCATATCCTGAATGGCCGTGAGCAACCGCAGGGCAAACTGATGATGTGCCTGCTTCCATTGCAGAAACTGCTCTCTGCGCTGCTGGTACTGAGATTGAATTTGCTCAAAATGTGTCATCCTGCCACTCCTGCTCTTGGTACAATTGCTTCAATTCGGCGAAGGTTTTTCCTTCCACGTTCAGAATTTGCCGCAGTTTTTCCGCCATCTCCTGTTCCTCGGTTTCATCGGCAAAAAACCAGTCCAATTCATCCTCTTTGCCGGGAAAGGGACGAACCAGCCCCCTCAGCAGCGCATTCACGGTTTCCTGTGAAAATCCCCTGGGATATTTTTGTTTTTTCATTGGCGTTTATTTTTGTTTATGAATTCAACTGTGCCCCATACCCTATCTATGCGGAAAATCCGAAATGATTTCAAGTTGCTAACAAAAAATCAACTCTGAGGAAAGTCTTTTTTTAAATTTTCAAAAATTATTGCTATCTAACTAATATTATAGTACTTCTTCAGGAAAGACACTGTCCCAAGAAAAACTCAGGCCAAAAGACAAAACTTTTCTTGACAGCTATACTACCCATTATTTTGACGCAAAATACTAATTTGTGAAAGGGGAACCACGACGTTTAAGGGAATTCATAAAAGCGATGAACTTCAATTAAGTGAGAGTCAGAAGGAACTTTACCATAAACAAAAGATCTGTGAGCTTTATCCTGAATATTATTTGATCAAAGTGAATCAGTTTGATGATCACGCGAAAGATCCCCTGGATGAATGGATTTATTTTTTGAAACACGAGGAAATCAAAACAGAATTTCAGGCAAAGGGACTCAAAGAAGCCAAAGACAAATTGGATATTATGAAACTTTCTGAGGAGGAACGAGCCACTTATGAGTCTTATGTTGATGATTTGCATTATCAGGCAAGTATGGTGGAATCTTCTTATGGCATGGGAAAGCTTGAAGGAAGAGAAGAAGGAATAAAAGAAGGAAGAGAAGAAGGAATAAAAGAAGGAAGAGAAGAAATCGCCATTAACCTCCTCAAAATGGGGACGCTTTCTGAGGAACAGATTGCTCAAGCTTCGTGCCTGACTCTTTCACGGATCAAGGAATTACTCACTCAAAAAACGTAATAAAAAGCAGGTCGTCTCTGTAAATTAATGGGAAAAAGGGGGCAGATGTGTGCCAAGAACGGACATTGGAAATCGTCATTCATGGAACCATTCCCGATTGCTTATGGCAGACTAAAAGCGCACCCCTGTGGCAGTCGAATATTGCACCCCCCTCATTGATTATTTTTTCCTTTCAAAAGCCCTATTTTGTAACTACTCAGTCCACAAAACACAGAATTTTAGTGTTTTATGCGTATTTCGCGGACTCCCCTTTTTAGGCTAAGCCGTTACATCTATTTGTTCCATATCGCCCAATTATTCCCAGAACTGATCGGGATTGAGAACAATGGTTTCTTCTCGTTTGGGCCCGGTTGATATAATGGACACCGGAGCTTGGACTAATTCTGCCATACGTTTCAAGTAGGCTTTGAGCTCTTTAGGTAAGCTATCATAGTCTGTAAACTCACGGCTGGAACACTGCCATCCCGGAAGTTCTTCATAAACGGGAATGAGTTGATCCCAATCATTGTTGGGGAATTCTGCAACGCTTTCTCCCTTTGGAGTTTTATATCCTACCGCAATCTTAAGGGTCTTCATTTTGTCTAACACATCCAACTTGGTGATGGCCAGGCTGGTCACGCTATTGAGACGGACCGCATGTCGTACCAGAACCGCATCAAACCAGCCACAGCGTCTGGGACGTCCTGTTGTCGCACCATACTCATGACCTTCCGTCCGCAAAAACTCGCCTGTTTCGTTTAAAAGCTCTGTAGGAAAGGGACCACTACCGACGCGGGTCGTATAAGCCTTGGTTATGCCCACAACATCGGTGATTTTGACGGGTCCGATCCCCGTGCCCGCACAAGCATTTCCTGCAACCGTGTTAGAAGACGTGACAAAAGGATAAGTTCCATGATCAATATCCAGGAAGGTTCCTTGTGCTCCTTCAAACAATAAATGTTTTCCAGCATCAATCGCCTGGTTTAGCAAGAGCGCAGTGTCAAATAAAAAGTGTTGAAGTTCACGGAAATAGCCAAGGTATTCCTCCGCAATTTGTGACGTCGTAAAAGGAGGGAGACTGGATTGGAAAAAGTGTTTGAGCAGACAATTTTTCTCAGGCAAAAGGCTTTCCAAGCGTTGTCGGAATCGCTCCGGATTTTTTAAGTCAACAAAACGGATTCCCAATCGTCCGGTTTTGTCCATATAAGCGGGTCCAATTCCCCGGCCTGTGGTTCCAATTTTTTCACTTCCTTTTTGCTCTTCTCCAAGCACATCAAAGATCCGATGATACGGCATAACCAGATGCGCTTGCTGGCTGATTTTCAGGTTTCCTTCAACTTGAATTCCAAGTTCTTTAAGACTGTTAATCTCTTTAAGTAATTCCTTGGGGTCAATCACAACACCGTTTCCTAAAATGGAAGTGGTAGCTCTTAGAATTCCAGAGGGAATCAAGTGCAAGATGAAGCGTTGATCTCCAAACATGACCGTATGCCCTGCGTTATTTCCACCCTGATAACGAACAACAAAATCCGCCCGTTCCGTCAATATATCAACAATCTTTCCTTTTCCTTCGTCGCCCCACTGGGTTCCGACTACAATGACACACGCCATGATTTTCCTGTAACAAGTAATATTTAATTTATGCGGTTACGCTAATTCTTTAGCACGTTGATAGGCGCATTGAATTCCCTTTTGAAGATGAGTACCAAGCTGATTTAATTCAAAATAACGAACGGCGGCTTCTGTCGTTCCACCGGGGGAGGTGACTTGATGTCTTAATTCTTCAGGAGTAAGCGCTTTATGTTCCCAGAGCAAGGTTGCGCCTTTGATTGTTTGGAGAACCATTTGCTGGGCATCACTTTGAGAAAAGTTTAAGGCTCGAGCTGCAGTGATCATTTGTTCTGCAACATAAAAAAGATAAGCAGGGCCACTCCCCGAGATGGCGGTAGCCCCATCAATCGCATCTTCGGAGACAACCTCCAGGCATAGACCACAAGCGGATAACAGATGGCGAGTCCTTTCCCTTTGATCCTGAGTGACTGAAGGCGAAGCATAAAAAACACTCAGGCCTTGACCGATCTGAGCCGGGGTATTGGGCATGACACGGACTACGGATTGATGCTTTAAGTGCTTCATTAACGTTTCGATGGAAACCCCTGCCATGATTGACAACACTAACTGCTGAGGTTTGAGTTGCGTGGACAAGGCTTTCAGGGTTTCAACGGAATTTTGAGGCTTAACCGCCAGTACCAAGGTTTCATAGGCAGCAAGGTTTGAGCTGAGGCTTTCCTGAATATGACATTTCAGTTCTGAGGCAAGAATGTCACGTTTAGACGAATCCACTTCAACAATGAGTAACGATTCGGAAGTTGTTCTTTTTTTTTGAATGAAGGCGCGTGCCATGGAACTTCCCATAGTCCCCCCCCCAATCAGAGCTATCTTCATCTAGGCCTCCACAAAGATAGATAAGGATTTATCCAAAAGGTTAAAGTCCTTAACTGTAGAACGAATATCACAGAGTCCAATCATCTCGGTTTTTTTACCGGGACGAATATTAATGATGAGTTTGTTCAAGATCAGGAAAGACAGGTACAACCCCAAACCTGCGCCTCCACTTTTCTGGGAAGGGTTTCCTTGTTCGTCCAGACAACGTTTAAGCCCTTCGAAAATATCTTTTTTGGTTAAGGTTCCGTAATTGTCTTCAATCGAAATTCCAAAGTAATTGCCATCATAAGCATAGGACAAGACGGTTTTCTCCCGTTCAGTGCAAGGTCGCCCTGCTGTTCGTTCCACTTCACGGTACAGAGCCTTACCATCCTCACCAACAGGGGCGTTATACAGAGCATTAGTCAGGAACTCATCGGCAACGTTCTCCAAGCGGGAGATGAACTGGTTGGAAACTTTTAAGGATTGCAAGTACTCCGACATTTTTTCAATAAACCGAAATCGATCATCGGTATGTTTAGTGATATGCTGAATGGGTTCAAATCCCCATCGAAGGTATTTTTCCAAACCGAAAATATCCCGGCTGAATAGTTTTCTCAGACCAACAATGAATTCCGCTTCAGAAAAAGAATTATTTTTGATTACTACCGCATCCAGATGAGGAACTTCCATCAAGGAAGTCAATTGTTCCACATTATAAGTTTCCATCACACTGACAATTCGACTTTGCGGAGAGATCTCATGAAATTTGGAATAGAATTCCAGATCAGGAATATTGGAGTCCAAGGAATTGATAACCAGGTGGCATGGGGTTGAGGGTAAAGCGGCCAAGGCCTCTTGTTCCGATTCCCTCTTCGTTAAGTTTCCTCCTGTCGCTTGTAGCGCCCGATTCAATTCTCTTTCTTTTTTGAGTTTTGGGGAAATGAAGAGTAACTCTTTGTTACGAAGACTAACTGTTCGACTTGAAAGTCGTTTCGATGCAAAACGGGAGATGATATCGACTATTTTTTCCAGGTCAAAAGGTTTTTCCAGGAAGTCCAGGGCTCCTTCTTTCAAGGCGAGTTTGACACAGGGTAAATTGGGGTCGCCTGTCATTATAATAACAGGGACATGCGGCTTGAACGCGACGACACGTTTCAGGAAGTCCAAACCATTCATTTGAGGCATCATGATATCGGTCAGCACCAAGTCAAAGGGATGTTCTTCGAAAAGCTCCAGAGCTTCCAACGGATTTGATGAAAGCGCACAATGATGACCTGCTCCGGTCAACATTTTATCCATCAAATACAAGATGGTGTCATCATCATCTACAACTAAAATATGAAATACACCTCTGTTCATGTTCAACACTGACCAAATAAGTTTGTTATCATCTCGATAATTTCCGGGAAATGATCGCGGAAAAATACGACTTTGTTTAT
This sequence comes from Deltaproteobacteria bacterium TL4, assembly GCA_051382335.1. Lineage (GTDB taxonomy): Bacteria > SAR324 > SAR324 > SAR324 > NAC60-12 > JBBCAX01. The sequence goes on along the minus strand of JBBCAX010000054.1, from coordinate 7,283 downwards.
GGAGCAAGGCTCTTGGTGTTGTTACAGTTTAAACGATCCCGAGTCAAGAATAAGCTCCATAACTTAAGGTGAGGATAGTGAATGGGAGAAAAGTTACAAGAAGAATGTTTGCGGTTTCTCTAAAACCTGTGTTATTGATTAGCATGGCTCTAAAGCAATCCATGGTGAGTTGTTTTGACTCTGTAACCAAACTTCATTACTTTAAACCTCATGAAAACGATAAATATTGATCATCCTGAAGGCTATTTGTACATTGTTTCCGATTCTCATTTAGATCAAGAACTTGCTCCTTATGAAGAATTTATCGAAATGCTGGACCATTTAGAAGATCCTCACACTTTGATATGTTTAGGTGATTTATTTAAGGTATGGCTGGCCCTGCCTCAGTTTTGGTCTCCTTTTCATCGCAAGGTGATGGAGGCTTTTCAACAATTACGGCAAAAAGGAGTCCAGGTGATTTTTGTGGTTGGAAATCGAGAACTGCTGCTTCCCCGTAGTTACTCTGCACACGGGAAAAACTATTTTCCTTTTACACATCTGTTTCACCATGATTGTTATTTGCAGTGGGGAACCCGGCTCTACGGCTTTGCTCATGGAGATGCCATTAACCGCAAAGATTCAAACTATTTGCGTTGGAAAGCCTTTTCACATAGTTTGCCGTTTGAGTGGGCTTTTCGTGTAATGCCTGCCCTTTTGGCCAATAAAATCTCACTTAAAGTTGAAGCCTTATTGGCAGGAACCAATCAGACTTACAAAATGTCATTTCCTGAGGAAGAAATGATCGAGTATGCAAGACAGGTTTTACCACAGGTTGATCATTTTTTTATAGGGCATTTTCATACCGACAGGACCATCACACTCCCCGATTTTCCAAGTGTGCTCTCGGTTGTTCCTGACTGGTTATCGCAACGGGTTGTGCTTCAAATCGATGACAGGGGTACCCTGGCAAAACTCAATTTCAAGGGATCACCGCTATGACGAAAAAAACAAAAAACAAACGTTCTTTATTTCGTTTTGAAATGATGGAAGGCAGCCTTGCCATTCAAAAGAACGAGCTTCATGCCGAAACAGAAACGGCAACGAAACGTACTAGTACTCCAAAGTTTCTGAATCAATTCAAAGCCCAGGCTCTTGCTCTTTCTGAGGAGGCGTATCCCCATCAGAACAGACTGGTCGCGTTAGTCCACTCTTTATGTGACCAGGTCTCACAAAAGACACTCGAAAAAATGCAAAGAAATGCAAAGAAAGTTGCGTGTTCTTCGGGGTGTAGCGCCTGTTGTTATTACACGGAAATGGACGCCACCGGTATTGAGTTTGAGGTAATAATTCACTATATCCGTCATCAAATGCTATCTGAAACAAGACAGAGTTTGTTGCAGCAAATTGAAAACGAACCTGATTTCAGTCAATCCGGTTTTAGACCGTGCCCTTTTTTAATTCGTTCTTCAGGTAATTGCGGCGTTTATCGGGTTCGTCCTATGGGGTGCAGGGGATTATTGGCGACAAAAAAATGCCAGTTAACTGTTGAAGAAGACACCGGTTTGAAGGCCTGTGTGAAACTTGCGGCGGAATCGTGGCAGGAAATGGAAGTACGAGGCGGAACCTTGTTGATTGCAATGGAGCACTCAAGACAGCAGAAAGCGCATTTCAACATGCATTGTCAAACTCCAGCGGTTTTGATTCAATTCAAACAACTGGAGTCTGAACGTTTGATCGCACTTTTTAGCTGAAAAAAACAGAGGCTTTCATTGTAACGAACTGCAGGCGTTCAAGACAATTGCTCCAAGACCTCGTCTGTTATGTCAAAATTGGAGTACACCTTTTGAACATCGTCATCATCTTCAAGCATATCAATCAACCTGATAACTTTCTCTGCTTTATGGAGCGTATCAATTTCGATACGATTTTGTGGAACCCATGAAAGCTCAGCACTGCTCAATTCCAAGTCTTTTTCTTCCAAGTCCTGTTGTACTTTCGCAAATTCAGTGAGGGCGGTGATGACTTCATACGATTCAGGATCTTCAGCGTTGATATCGTTTGCACCGGCTTCCAAAACAATCTCCAGTAAGTCATCCTCCTTGATGAGTGATTTATCAATGCGAATCAATCCAAGCCGATTAAACATATATTGAACAGAATTACTGGTCCCTAAATTACCGCCTGTTTTGTTAAAAGCGTTTCTGATTGAAGCGGTCGTGCGGTTTCGATTATCCGTCATGGCTTCTACAATAATTGCAACGTTTTCAGGTCCATAGCCTTCATAGAGGATTTCTTCATAGCTTTCGCCTTCTAAGTCGCCTGTTCCCTTTTTGATGGCCTTTTCTATGTTGTCTTTCGGCATACTACTCGCTTTTGCCGCGAGAACCGCAGATCGAAGACGAGGATTGGCACTGATATCGCCGCCGCCAATTCTTGCCGCAATGGTGATCTCCCTGATCAATTTTGTGAACATTTTACCGCGTTTCGCATCTTGGGCCCCTTTACGGTGCTTTATTGAACTCCATTTACTATGTCCTGACATACTCTTCCCTTTATATGAATGTTAATAATCCAGAGGTGAATGGACAACGATCCGGATTGCGGCGTGTCGACACTCATCTCTAAAAGTGTTTAAAAAAGCGCAGAAGTTTCAGCCCCATCCACCGTCTAGCCGCTATGGGTAAAGCTCTTTTTCAAAACAATACTTAACATGAGTTCCAGATTATCTATTTCACACGCTCCATCCTTCGTCCCCCTTTGTGAGGGAGAAGTTCTACTGCAAAATAGTAAACAACCGAAGCAATTCCCCTCCTGAGAGGGGGGGTCGTATCAGGGACGGAAGGAGTAAGACTCATCCAGGACTGGTGTTAATTTAGTTAATACTGTTGTAAAAAGGATAAATTATTACTATAGAAATAACGGATATCATGAATACCATGCTTTAGCATTGCTGGTCGTTCGACTCCCATACCAAAGGCAAATCCTGACCATTTTTCAGGATCATACCCTCCATTCTGCAAAACTACAGGATGCACCATCCCGGCACCACCGACTTCAAGCCAACCTGTATGTTTACAAACTCGACATCCTTTTGCTTCACATAAGATACAGTCCATATCGATCTCAATGCTAGGCTCTGTGAAAGGAAAATAGCTTCCACGTATCCGTGTTTTCCGTTCAGGACCATACATTTTCTTGGCAAATTCAGTCATGACTCCAATCAGATCCGTCATCCCGATGTTATGACCTATCGCTAAGCCTTCCACCTGATAAAATTGATGTTCCGAACGAGGTGTGATTTGTTCAAAACGGTAGCATTTACCTGGTAGAATCACACGAATGGGATTAGGAAAAGATTCATGCATGACTCTAATTTGTCCCGGAGACGTATGTGTCCTCATCACGACTTCTTCATTAATCCAAAAAGTATCCCACATATCACGTGCCGGGTGGTACGCCGGAATGTTTAAAAGCTGGAAATTATTTTTATCGGTTTCAACATCGGGGGCTTCGTAAATCTGAAAACCCATTTCTTGAAAAATACGATAAATATTACGCAGTGTTTGAGTGGTTAAATGCAAATGACCTGAAGAACAGGGACGCCCTGGGAGTGAAACATCAAGATCATCTTCTTTCAGTTTTTGTTCGAGTTGACTGTTTCCAACTTCAAGTTGCCGCTGTTCAAACCGTGCGCTTAAGTCTTGTTTCGCCTCATTGATGGCCTTTCCTAAAGCCGGACGTTCTTTGGAGGGGAGATTGCCAACATCTTTTAACATTTGGGTAATCTCCCCCTTTTTTCCCAGATAAGAACGGAACCACTGAGGAAATTGATCGGGGTGTGTCAATTGCTTCAATTCCTGAGTTGCTTTTTCTTTAATTTTTTCAAGTTCTTCCAACATGTTTTTTCCCTTTTTGATAACGGATATCGCTGCTATGAGTTCATGTATTCTTAAGTGTGTCAGTTGAAGATCAGGCGACTGTATACTAAACTTATTCAAAACTCAAATCTCTTATGAGGTCTGCTATGATTCTATACGTTCCTCTTGGCTAAAGTCACTTACTTAATCAAGACCAACATCCTGACAAAGTAACCACATGATCACAGACGCCTTCCTTAATACTTCAAACAACCCTCCCTCACAAGAAAAGTAAACAGAATTGTATGAGTTAAATTTTAGCTTGATTCCTATAAAATTTTACATAACGATCAATATGTAATGAGAAGTAAATAACTTCCCTCTTGAGACACATGGCCTTTTTTTTGTTTAGGTGCCTGCGATGGACAATGAATGGAGTGCAAAAGCTTGCTTTTGCCAGAAAGAACCTGCGTTGGGCAAAAGCAAGCTTTTGCACTCCTACTCCATCGTGAAATCCCGGTAAAATCAAGGGCCAGAGCAAATGGGGAAGTTATTTAATTCTCATTCCATAGGGGAATCAGTTATGGTCAAAAGGGGAGAGTGCTGAAAAAAATTTCCCGTGTTCTTTTGTATTAGTGCCCGAAATAGACTTGGTACTCAGAGGTGAAAATCAGGCTGTAGGACAGGACTTTTTCAAGTTGCTGTCCTTTTGGTTCTCAGCCATTGAACAGGGGAGTAAAAATGTCAAAAGATAAGAATATTGAGATTCAAAGAGAAGTTTCCACACGGACGTACTATGTTCCTGTCACGGATGTTTTTGACGCAAAGCAACCTTTGATGGTGATGGAGATTGATCCAGGAAATCGGGGTTGCGATATGCCGAGGGTTATTCCTGCATCAGAAGTTCAAGACCAAGACGCAATCCAATGGGATTTTTCTTTGGATTTGTGTTAGTCAATCCCCGTCGCCAAATAGAAAAATCGTAGCGCGGGCATAGTTCCACAAAAGAAGGTGCTTTGATTTTATCGCAGTTTTTACGTTGGTTGGCAGTACTCGCCTTACAGCTTTGAACTTTGCGACAGTGATTGACTACTGTAGCCATTGCCTCAAGTTTATGATAGGTGGCTACAGGTAAGTGGTTATAACACTGAAAGATGAGATGGCACTCCCTAATACATAGTGTCTATGTCCGACTTAAGTCGTTTAGAGACTTTACAGTGTCTCAGCGGTCAATTCAAAATAAACCGGATTTAGTGTGCATTCCAATGTTTCCAATCTTATAATTTCATTTAATGAGTCCCCTCCGAAAAGTATTTTTGAAGAAATTTATAAAATTTTGGCTGCACAGAATCAACGTAGAGCAAAGTTTTTTAAATTTGAGGGGTAACGAGATCCCTTAAATTTAACGATTTCCCCAAATTTTGGACTTTTCGGAGGGGACTCATTTAATGAGTATTGAAGGCGTATCGCTTCAAGAGGTTCAACAAACGATTGCTCAAGAAGCACACTCAAAAGAATTGGGAGAAAAAGTTATGAATGCCGCAGAACAATTACGTCTTGAAGGACGACAAGAAGGACGACAAGAAGGACGACAAGAAGGACGACAAGAAGGACGACAAGAAGGACGACAAGAAGGACGACAAGAAGGACGACAAGAAGGACGACAAGAAGGACGACAAGAAGGACTGGAGAAAGGTGATTTAATTGGACAGATTAGAGCCTTTCAATTAATGTTCAAGCATGCTCAGAACTCAAAAGAAGAGCTGATGGCGAAAACGATGACAGAACTTGAGTTAATGCTTATGAACCTGAAACAACAACTAATGTGAGTATGGCCACAGTCATCGTTTCGCCAGGTTCCCTTCGACTCCGCTCAGGGAACGGTTTCGGAGGCTGAGCGGAGTCGAAGCCGGATTCAAAAGATCGCTGCCTTTTGGCGAAACGATGACTATAGCCCACAATTCTTATAAGAGGTGAGTTCTATGAAATTTATAAATATGTTGATCCTTTGTTTTGCGATAGCCGTTTTTTCAAATACCGGCTCCGCAGAGGAAATTGGCAGCGTCAGTACCGCCTTCAAATTACTCGGGGCTAACCATAAAATAGTGATTGAAGCGTTTGACGATCCCTTGGTAGAAGGAGTCAGTTGTCATCTAAGCCGAGCCAAGACAGGAGGGATCAAAGGGTCTTTAGGGCTTGCTGAAGACCCAACAGAGGTTTCCCTGGCCTGTCGTCAGATTGCTCCCATAAAATTCTTGAAGCAACTGAAAGATGGGGAGCAAGTCTTTAACACAAAAACCTCACTTGTTTTTAAAACGCTTCAAGTTGTCCGTTTCCATGATGTCAAAAGAAACGTGTTGATCTACCTTGTGTATAGCGACAAAATCATTGAGGGCAGCCCCAAAAATTCTATTTCGACGGTCCCTATTTTGAACTGGGTAAAGTAAAGGATCTGGGGGTAGAAGTAGTAACTGCGTAAAAATCGTCTCCATATTTGGATTGACTTCTCGTTCAATCGGAACTAAAAGAGCCGCTGTCAATGACGTTCAATATATTCCCGTGCAACGTTTTGACCTTATCACTGAAGTCATTTCTTTAAGACCATTGAGATCGGCTTCACCGGCTCTGGTTGACCCCATACAGTCCAGTCCAGCAAAATTCCAGGTTGACCAATTTCTGAATATTCTGTAAACGGGGGAAATCTCATGCAGAAACAGCGAATTGCAAACATCGTCTTATTTTATGCCCTTATCGCTTTGATGATTGGCGGTTGTTCCAAAGAAGATAACAAGGATTCCAGCCCTTTTCCTCAAGCCGAATTTCAAGTGTCACCCCCCATCCTCGAAGTTCAGCCAAGTCAAGACGCCCCAAGCGATTTACCTCTCCCTCAACCTCGTTCTCAGGCCCGTGTCTACAATCCCGGAGAACTCACTTCAGGAGCCTGGTCCGGAGGAATGCTTACTTTCAATGTTGGCGCCGGTGGGGCAATCCATTCCTTGCAGTTTAAAGTGATGCTGTCCGGGACCACTTCAGGAACGTTCCACACGGAATACCACATCCAAGAGGAAACGTATAACCTCAACACAGAAGATTTGGTCTGGTCTGGGAATACATTCAGCTTTACCGGCAACTATCTGGATTATTGTTCCGGTTTTGGCTGTTCCTCTATCGGGCATAGGGGGACTTTCACAGGAACGATTATCTCTCCCACACGGATCGAAGGAACCTACAACATCACAACGGGAGACTCACTTTACGATACCGTGCGGTCCGCTCAGGGAACCTGGACGGCAACTCTCAAACAAACGGCGACTTTCCTTGAGGGCAATACCCGTGCATGAATGTTTTTACGCTGCAATTTTATTAATGAAATTAATAACTTGCTCAAAAAACAGTTCTTTCATATTTTTTTGTTTTTTCTTTGTTTTAAAATCAACTTTCGTAATA
>JBBCAX010000053.1:0-15126 GCA_051382335.1 Deltaproteobacteria bacterium TL4 | reverse complement strand
CCAAAGCCTTATTTGAAGAACCTTTAGATGGGAGAAATCTTCGGCAATCGGACATCCATCAATGTTTGGATGAATGGCGTAGCTGGATTGAAGAAAAAATATCCGTTGGTTGGCACGCCATCACCATTAGAGCCTAAATTCATTTGCGGTAGCCCTGGGTTTCGTTCCAGGGAGCGACGGTCCGCATTTCCTCGGGACATACGTTACCAAGGTGGACCTTGGTAACGAGAAGGAAAAAACCGCTACCTACCCGATTCGATTTTTTTCTGAAGTTCCATTGCTTTTTCACTAAGCTCTTCAATTGAAAGATCTGTTGCTAATCCCTTTTTTCTCCATTCAGTGTAATCAAATGGCTCTCTCTGTATTAATGCAATAAACTTCTCCGCTTCTACCAAACCAAGAGCATTACTTAAAACCTCAAAACCTTTTAATTTTATTTCAGTATCAGTCATCATAGTTTCATTTCCTTTAAAAGCCAAATGGATCAATAACCGTTATCCATCTGATTTTTTGATTCTTATTCAAAATTTGACTCTTAAGTTTGGCTTCTGCCTCAAGCCTGATTCTAAATTGTGATTGATCATCGAAGGGCCTATTTAAACAACAGTTATCGAGATAAACTTTCATAATCCAGGTACTGAAAATGGTTTCAATTATTCACTCATGTTACGCGCCTCTGCTTCCTAAGTACCAGTGCGCCTCTGGTTTCCAAGCTCCAGTTTGGGAACCCATTCATTTTCGAGGCTCCCGCTTCAGTCGCTGTGTTCTGAAAAGAAATGGAACGAAGCTGGAGCTTCGGCTTTAGGCTACTGACCTAAGACGGGACAGACAGCATTTCAGTAGGTTGGGTAGAGCGGTAGCGAAACCCAACAGGCCTAAGACGGGACAGACAGCATTTCAGTAGGTTGGGTAGAGCGGTAGCGAAACCCAACAGGCCTAAGACGGGACAGACAGCATTTCAGTAGGTTGGGTAGAGCGGTAGCGAAACCCAACATCCAGGCAGTAATGTCCGTTTTTCGTTGGGTTTCGCTACGCTCTACCCAACCTACGTTTTTGTCCCACTTTAGACCGGTAGCCCGGCTTTATACTAGAGCCTAAATTCATTTGCGGTAGCCCTGGGTTTCGTCCCAGGGAGCGACGGTCCGCATTTCCTCGGGACGAAACCCTAAAACTCTTCGTAGAGCATCATTCCAGGATGCGCTTCTGGATTCAGAGCCAATCGTTGATGGAGGCCATCGACCACCAAATCCAGAGATTCCAGCACAATTTGGCCTAAAAGCAGGGGGCGCCATCTGAATTGGCAATACAATCAAAAACACTCTCCCGATCTCCAATTTTTAGACGCAGCTCTCCATAAAGTGAACGAATTTCTTTTTGTCCATTAGCCAGCATGACTCCAACGTCCCTGTTTTTGGGCAATCCCAAGGCTTCGACAATTGATTTAGGCAACGCCACAACCCGTGCTCCTGTATCAGCAACCATTGAAACTGTTTGGGTAGGAACCTGGTTTTCAGAAATCAACCCTTCCAACGACTTTTGATATTCATAATTATTCTTCAATACCACCTTCGAGACCATGACTTTTCCCATGAAACCTCCTCTTCAAAAAATGAATTGCTTTGTGTAAAGTAAAAATGAGCGGTTCTAAAACGATCACACACCCGGAAAGCGTTCAATGTCTGTCGGATACTTTCTCCCCATTTCAAAAAAAAAAAATCGACAAGGGGCAAGCCCCTGTACCCCACTTTTTTAAATAATCAAAGGACCAAATAACCAAATAATCGACTCACTATCCTCCTCGGACGCAACGGACACAGTACGTATTAGTCTTATAGTAGTTGTACACGTGACCATTGTAGAAGTCCACGTGCCACGCATCGCCCGTATAGCTAGCGCCGGTAGTGGACGACCAATAGTTCGAGGACGCAAAAGAGCGAAGGATGTTTCTTCTCGCGTACAAGCCAGCTAATTCGTCGCTTGAGGGGAGTCTCCAATCGGAATAGCCATCAAGATCAAGATTATCGCAATAACTGATCGCGTTATTCCAGTTATGTGTGCTTGTATAACCATTATCCTGCCACCAAAGACCCGTTACATTGTCGAAAGTGGAATTAAATCCAATACTAACCCCTGTTGTCATTTCGCCAGCATCATTTCTGGTAAAGACCAAGAGGTAGTTGACACCGGAGGGGATGGAGGTATTTTCGTTAAAACTGTAGGTCAGGTCACTGCCTGTTTTAGCGATGGAGCTAAGCGCTTCATAGCCTGAGAGCTTGGTCGTCGCATTGGACCCCCAATAGAGCACATAGTGAGTCACCTCACTCTCATTGCCGGCTTTAGTAATCGTCACAACGCCTCCAATTTCTCCAGTGTCGGGATCAGTATCCGTGAAAGCAACTCTGGCAGCAGGTAACAAGCCTGAATTAGTAACCGGAACGTAGTCAGGCTTGAGGGCAGCATAACCACTAGTATCAGTGGTGCCGCCTGAGTTGACGGTGAGTTGAAGCGCGTAATTCTGGTCGCCATCTATAATATCATCTTCGATCCCAGTTACCGTGACCGTCTGGCTGGTATTCCAGTTGGCGGAAGTAAAGGTCAGGGTAGCGGGAGAAACTGTGCCTTCGGTCGTGTCTGAAGAGGCAACATCAAGCATTACATTCCCTGTCGGCTGACTCGTGAGTTCGACTGTGAAAGCGGCCGTTCCTCCAGCTTCATCGGTGTTGCCGCTGAGGGTACTGACCGTGAAACCCGCGGTCTCATCATCGGTATTGATCACACGGACATCCTCAGGCTTGAGAATAGCATAGATATTCGCGCTGACTGTTCCGCCTGTACCTGTTTTGACGGTGAGTTGGGCGGTGTAGCTTTGAGGGCCATCAGCGAGATCATCATTGACTCCCGTCATCGTGACCGTCTGGCTGGTATTCCAATTGGAGGGGGTGAAGGTCAGGGCAGCGGGAGAAACCGTGCCTTCCGTGGTGTCAGAAGAAACCACATTGAGCACCACATCGCTGGCAGGCACACTGGTTAACTTCACCGTGAACGTAGCGGTTGTTCCGTCTTCGGCCGTATTGCCGAAAATGCCGCTGAGCGTAAAGCCCGCGGTTGGATCAGCGGTATTGATGACCGTAACATCGGGAGGTTCCAGCGCGGCATAACCCGATGAATCCGTCGTGGAACCGGTGTTCAGCGTAAGCTGAATCGTATAATAATCGGCTACACTACTCCCTACTCTGGTAACCGTTACTGTTTGGCTGGTATTCCAGTTGGAAGAGGTAAAGGTCAGAGAAGTCGGAAAGACGGTACCCTGGGTGGTATCAGAACTCACCACATTGATTGCCACAAACCCTGTGGGCTGAGTATTTAATTTCACGGTGAAGGTCGCGGTGGTTTGAGTTTCTGAGATATTCCGACTGATCAGACTGACCCTGACGCGGGGCTTTCGCCAACATCCCGATTGCTCGCCTCAACAATTGCCGGAGGAAGCGCGGCATAACTGGTATCTTGGGTGTTTCCTGTAGCAACACTCACCTGAAGCGTGTAGTTCTGATTGCCATCCGCAAGCGTATCATCTACTCCGGTCACCGTCACCATCTGATTGGCATTCCAGTTTAAGGGGGTAAAGGTCAAAGAAGCCGGAGAAATAGTCCCTTCCTTGGTATCGGAACTGACTAACGCCAAAACCACATCCCCGGTCGGCTCACTGTTCAACTTGACCGTAAAGGTCGCCTGGGTTCCATCTTCCGCGGTGTTGCCGCTGTTTGAAGAGCTGGAGGTCAAGGTACTCACCGTTAGGCCAACCGTTTCATCATCGGTGTTTGTAACATGGACAACCTCAGTAAGTCCCAGATAACCGGTGGCATCGGTCGTAGCTGTTTGATTAACGCTCAATTGAACGCGATAGGCTTGATTCCCCTCATCAATAGCATCGTTCACGCCTGTCACGGTTCCCGTCTGGTTTGTGTTCCAGTTGGCTGAGGTAAAAGTGAACGAAGCCGGCGAGACCGTTGCCTCTGTCAGGTCTGAACTGAGCAGGTCAAGCACCACATCCCCGGTCGGCTCACTATTCAACTTGACCGTAAAAGTCGCTGTGGTTCCATCTTCCGCGGTGTTGCTACTGATGGCGCTGAGGGTAAAGCCCGCGGTTTCGTTATCAATGTTGAGCAGGGCGACATTGACAGCGCTGAGAGCGGCATAGCCGCTAGTGTCCGCGGTGCTGGTAGTGTTAACGGTCAAGGAAACAATGTAACTCTGATTGCCGTCAGCAAAGTTATCATTCACTCCAGTGACGGTGACCTCCTGGTTGGCATTCCAGTTGGCAGAAGTAATAAAGGTCAATGAAGCAGGCGAAACCGTCCCCTCGGTGAGATCTGAACTGGCGACATTCAGAACCACATTGCCTGTCGGCACACGACTTAACTTTACAGTAAACTTCGTAGACGTTCCCGTTTCGGCTGTATTAACCAGGGAGCCAATCACCAGACCCGCTGTCTCATTATCGATATTGACGGCGGCAACATCGTCTGGATTGAGGGGCAGGTACGCTCCACTTTGGGTACTATTCTCCGTATCAGTGGTCAAAACAATGGTATAATTCTGATTTCCATCAATCAGCGCGTCATCCACCCATGAGGGTCACCGTCTGGCTGGCGTTCCAATTGGATGAGGTGAACACTAAAGACGTGGGCGAAACCAGTCCCTCCTTGGTGTTGGAACTGACCAGATTCAACATAGGTCGTCCAAAACATGCCTTTTTGATGTGATTTTTTTGCCCACTTTTGGCACTCTGAAAAATTGGAGGAAACCCACAGAAAATAAGGATTCGTGAGCCATTCTTGCAGGTCCACTTTTTGAGCAAGCTATTTTGGCCGATTTAGATGACCTAGATTCAACACCAGATTTCCTTCCGGCTCACTATTCAATTTGACCGTAAAAGTCGCCATGGTTCCATCTTCCGCGGTGTTGCCGCTGAGGGCACTGATCGTAAAGCCAGCGGTCTCATCATCGATGTTGATCACAGAAACATCATCAGGGTTCAGTGAAGCGTATCCGCTGATGTCCGGGGTACTTCCAGCGTTGATCGTGAGTTGAATGGTATAGTCCTGGTTCCCATCAGCTATCTCGTCCTCAACCCCCGTTACAGTCACCGTCTGGTTAGCGTTCCAGTTGGCGGTGGTAAAAGTGAGAATTGAAGGACTCACGGTCCCCTCTGTGGAATCAGAGGCGGCCACATTGAGCATCACATTCCCTGTGGGCTGACTGGTTAACTTTACAGTAAACGTCGCGGTTGTTCCCTCTTCCGCTGTGTTTTTACTGAGGCCGCTGATCGTAAAGCCGGCGGTTTCATCATCGGTATTGATCACAGTGACAGCCTTAGGGGGCAGCGCCGCATAACCGCTGGTGTCCAGGGTACTTCCCGTATTGACCGTGAGTTGAAGGGAATAATCCTGGTTCCCATCGGCAATATCATCGTTAACTCCCGCCACCGTGACGGTTTGGTTGGCGTTCCAGTTGGCTGTGGTGAAAGTAAGACTGGAAGGGGTCACTGTGCCTTCCGTTAAATCAGGGCTGTTAATCCCAAGGGTTACATCCCCTGTGGGTTCGCTGTTGAGTTTGACTGAAAAAGTCGCGGTTCCTCCCGCTTCTGTGGAATTGCCGCTGACGCTGCTGATCGTAAAACCAGCGGTTTCGTCATCGGTGTTGGTCAATCCTACGTCATCGGGGTTCAGGTTGTTGTAGTTGGTATCGCTTGAAACGGCGGCAGCCAATACAATCGTATAGCTTTGATTGCCATCCGCCAGATCGTCGTTAACGCCAGTAACCGTCACGGTCTGGCTGGCATTCCAATTCAAGGGAGTAAACACAAGACTGGAAGGCGTCACTGTGCCTTCGGTAGAATCACTGCTGCTAATTCCAAGGCTGACCTCCTCAATCGGTTCACTATTGAGTTTGACGGTAAAAGTCGCGGTTCCTCCGGTTTCGGTAGTATTACCGCTGACGCTGCTGATCGTAAAACCCGCGCTGTCGTTATCCGTGTTGGTCAATTCCATGTCCTTGGGATTCAGGTTGTTGTAGTTGATATCGCTGGAAACGGCGGCGGCCAATACAATCGTATAGCTTTGATTGCCATCCGCTACATCGTCGTTAACGCCAGTGACCGTCACGGTCTGGCTGGCGTTCCAATTCAAGGGCGTAAAGGTGAGAGTGACAGGACTGACGGTGCCTTCAGTCGTATCGCTGCTGCTAAGTTCAAGGCTTACATTCGCGGTAGGCTCGCTGTTGAGTCTGACGGTAAAGGTTGATTGTCCGTCCGCTTCAGTAGAATTGCCGCTGACGCTGCTGATCGTAAAACCAGCGCTGTCGTTGTCCGTGTTGGTCACCGAAACATCATCGGGAGTTAGCGAGGAATAACCGCTGGTGTCGGTTGTACTTTGTAAATTAAGGGTCAATTGAATGGTATAGCTTTGGTTTCCATCCATCAGATAGTCATTGACCCCAGTTGCAGTCACCGTTTGCTTAGCGTTCCAATTGTCGGGGGTGAAGGTTAATTGGGCGGGAGAGACACTTCCCTCCGTGGTGTCGGAAGTGACCCCATTGATCACCACGTTACCATTTGGCTGGCTATTGAGTTTGACGGTAAAAGTGGCGGCACCCCCTAATTCGTTAGTGTTGCCGCTGATTGCGCTAATGGTAAAACCGGCGGTTTCATCGTCGGTATTGGTTACTGAAACAGGGTTCGGAGCAAGGGAGGCATAGCCGCTGGTGTCAGTGGTGCTTGCTGAATTGAGAGTCAACTGAATCTTGTAGCTTTGGTTGCCATCGACAATATCATCATTAACTCCAGTGACTGTGACGATTTGCTTGGCGTTCCAGTTTTCAGGCGTAAAGGTGAGACTGGCGGGAGAAGCCGTGCCTTCGGAGACATTCAGACTGACCACAGCAATGACAACTGTACCGGTGGGTTGACTGTTGAGTTTGACGGTGAAGGTGGCTGTCTCTCCGGCTTCGGTGGTATTGCCGCTGATCTCGCTGAGGGTGAAGCCGGGCTTTTCGTTATCTTCGTTGAGGACTCGCACATCGTTGGGGTCCAGGCCCTGATAGACAGAGTCCTCACTCACTACCGCCTCCAAAAGGATGTTGTATTCCTGGTCGCCGTCAGTCACTTGATCGTCAACTCCTTCGACCAGAACCGTCTGCGGGATTTCCCAAGCTTGTGGGGTAAAACGGAGCTCTTTTTGAGCGAGACGGCCCTCGCCTTCATTGTCGCATTTCAACGGAATGACGACCTCCGAGGCGGGTTGAGAGTGGATTTGTACCGTGAAGGTGGCGGTTTTGCCGGATTCCGAAGTTTGACCACTGATGGCGCTGACGGAAAAGCCGGGGGATTCGTTGTCAATGTTGATGACCCGCACCTGAGCAGGACGGACGCCGTTATAATAACGATCGGTGCTGACCGCAGCGTCCAGGAGGACCGCGTATTCCTGATCTCCGTCTTTGACAAAATCATCGACACCCGTGACGGTGACCTGTTGCGGTTGATACCAGGTTTGAGGAGTAAAAACCAGGCTTGAAGTCGAAACAATGCCCTCCGCTTGATTGCCGCTGGAAACAGGAATGGTGACCTCGGCGCCGGGTTGTTCGGCAAGGCGGAGGGTAAAGGTCGCGGAGTTGCCTGTTTCCGAGGTTTTACCGCTGATCTCGCTGAGCACAAAGGCCAGCTCAGAACGAGTGGAAACGTGTTCCTCGTCAAGCTCCTGGAAGGTTTCGCAAGCATTAAAAAAGAAGAGGATCCCCAGGATCAGGCCAGAGAAGAGGACGTGTTTTCTAGATTTCATAGAACCTTATGAGCTGAAGGTGAAAGATTTTACCATCGCAGGGAGAAGGTGAGTTGGGCTGGTCCTTGCGGTTGGAGATGCCATTGCCAGGCGGTGTTTGGGGCAGGCAAGGGGGGGTTCATCCCACCAGATCCAGCCTGTCAGGGCGGCCATTCCCACAGAGAGCAGCAGATAATTTTGGGATTGTTGCTGATAGGACTTCGCCTCTTCCATTTTTTTATCGGACTGTTGCTGATATTGATAAGAATCCTTAAGGGTTTGAGCGTTCTGAATTTTTTGATCCAAAGCCTCTTTTTCCACGATGGCGGCTTCCATCGCCGTAAAGGCGGAATACCCCAAACCCACGGAGACCAAAGTTGCCGCTAAGGCACTGCCTCTTTTCCATTTCCAGGCTTGATGTGTCTGATAAACCTGAGTGAGTTTCAATTCAAAGGCTTCTTCCGCGATTTGTCCCCGTTCCAGGATTACCGCGCGTTCCTGAGCCTCATATTTGCCACTGGAATGAGCAACGCTGAGTTGATAAGAGCCTGGTTCCACCGTGATTTCAAAGGCGGCGTTTCCTTCGGCTGCTTGTGTCTGGGAATAACTCTTCTTTCCCTTGAGCGTGACCATAAACTTGCCATCGCTGGTTTCGATGAGATCCTCACGGGAAATCCTGATTTTTAAGCGGGGGGGTTGAGCAGTAAGTTCGATTGCCAAGGCGGTCTGACGGCCTTCACTAATTGTTATCGATTTTTGCTCAGGGAAATAGCCTTTTTGGCTCACACGAAGAGTGTAGGTCCCAATCGGTAAGGCTTGCTCAGTCAAGGGCAGCGTTTTTGTCGCGGAATAAGGGACCTCGTTTTTTCCCTCAATTTCCACAGAGGCGCCTTGAGGACCTTGCAGCGTTAAGGTGCCTTGCCGCAGAGTCAACCGCGCGTCGAAGGCAAACGTTTTACCCTCCTCAAGGGAGAATTTCTTTTGGAGGGACTGATATCCTTTCCGTTCAAGAAGAATCACATGAGATCCCTAAACCAGCTCAATTTGGCCTTGTTTATTCAGTTGGGCGACTTGTCCATCGATGAGAATCCTGGTTTCCGGAACCCAGTTTGTGAGCCTGAGGGTTCCAATGGCTTGAAGGGGCAATTGAAGCCGCAGAATCCACCTTGGTTAAAGCGTTGACTTCAACTTGAACCTGTTGGGTGGCCTCCAGGTTGCCTTTTTTCAGGGTCAGGGTGTGCTGGCCTGCCGGGATATTTTTGAATAGCGCTTCAGTTATGTCCTGAAGCGGTTGTTCGTCCAGGATAATCTGAGCCCCAGTGGGAGTAGACGTGATGTGCAGTCCTCCACTTTGTGCTGAAGGAGGGGGTGTTGCGTTTTTGGAAATGAGTTGACTGACTAATCCCATGATGCGTTTGTTCATGTCAATGGTACTACAAGCGTTACAGAGGTCGCTTTCCACTAATTTCTTATCCAGATCCACCAAGGTCAACGTGAGTTGGGTATCTTCACGGAAGCGCAGGATTTGCAAAGCAAACAGGTTTTCCACCTGCAAAAGGTCCTGGATTTTACGAATGCATTGTTCCTCAGTACATTCCTGCGCGTCCAGTTCCTCGAAGGCGACTTCCTGCGCTTCCAGGAATTGAGCTTGAGAGACTAAATTGTAATGCTGTGAAAGCTTGGAAAGCAGGGTGTTGAAAAAAATCTGTTTTTCGACCTCAGAAATATCTCCAAGCGCGGAAACAGGCACAACCGCGGCTTGGGGTTTTTCCTCTTGAGCAAAACCAACGGTGGTGATCATGAGAGTGCCCCCCAAGCAGAGGATAAAAATAAAATACGTCATGTAAGCTTTCATACTGCATCTCAAAGGGAAGAACATTTTTTTCGAGTTCTTTGTGGTTAACAACGTACCCGGACCGCTTATAGATGTCTAGAAAAGTTTTGTCCTGGGAGCGAGGGCATCTTGCCCTCACCGGAGGACGGGACGCCCTCGCTCCCAGGACAAAACTTTCCTTGAACACTATCATAAGCGTGGGTACACTGATGAAATAAAAAATACAAACCTAATTTTGTTTTTTCATTGAGCTTTATTTTTCAAGCATTGACGATGAGAGGGGTAGGGAAAGCTCTCGCCTCCCCTCCCTCCGAACCGTGCGTGCGGATCTCCCGCACACGGCTCCTTAAACCCTGCCAAAAAAAATTCAGAGCGATTGAATAATTGTTGATTTTGGACATGAACGGTGTTAAGTTAACATTGTTCATGTAACGATAATCACTTTATTTATGGATGAGAAGATGCCTAAAGCCGCACGGAATTCGAGTGAAATTGAAGTCATTAAAGAGAAAATATTGTCGGTTGCAATGGAAATCCTCTGTGAGGAGGGATTTCAATATTTAAGTATGAGGAAACTTGCGAACCGTTTGAATATGACGGCGGCAAATATTTACAATTATTATTCCAATAAGGATGAAATCTATCTGGGCATTCAAACCAATGGCTTTGCGATGCTGCAGGAGGCCTTTGAGCAAGTAACCCAGCAGAGTGAAGAACCGTTTGCCCAATTAGAAGGCATGGTCAGAGCCTATTTGGAGTTTGGATTCAAAAATCCCGATTATTATGAAGTGATGCTAAACCGGAACACGCCCAAATACGCGGATTATGTGGGCACAGCTTTGGAATCCGTGGCGTTGATCGAAAAGCAGACCGCACTACAATCTGCCAATATGGCGACATCCATTGTCACAAAGCTCATCCAAAACAAGCCCTTTATGCCCATTCAAGAGGCCCGGTACCACACGCTTCAGGTTTGGACCGCTCTTCATGGGATCGTCTCACTTTACAATAATCGAGTGTTACAAGAGATGGGAGAAAATGTGGAAGAAATGATCGAACGTTTTGTGAAGGACTTAGTCCGTTCTTTTTATCAATATGCACAAAAACAGGGAGAACCCTTATGAGCAATCCGATCCTCAATCAGTTAACGAGTTTGGTTATTGATCCAATTGAACTTCGAAATCAAACAGAAATAAAGCTTAAAAATACACTGTTGAATCCTGGTGCGCATGTACTGCTTCAGTTATTGGCCGCACAGTTTAATTTCAGGCCCTCTTTGAGAAAATATCTGAAAGGCGTCGATGGATGGATCAATTTCACAATAGGTTTTCAAACGGAAACGAACAGTGTGGAGCAAGCGTTAATATTTCATCAAGGAAGAGTTCGTGTTTTAAAAAAGATCCCTCAGGATGCG
Source organism: Deltaproteobacteria bacterium TL4 (assembly GCA_051382335.1). Lineage (GTDB taxonomy): Bacteria > SAR324 > SAR324 > SAR324 > NAC60-12 > JBBCAX01. Next base: position 4,064 of record JBBCAX010000053.1, on the reverse strand, counting down.
GATATTACGTTGAAGTTTATGGACGAGGACGTACTGAGGGAAATGCTCAAAGAACCGCCAAGTGTCTTATTGAACCTCATTTTAAAGAACAAAATCACCATGTACGGCAACTTGGCCTATTTGCAATTATTCAACTATTATGTTTCTCTTTTGATGGGAAAACGACACCAGCAGATGATACAAAAGGTGGAAAAAGAAGAAGCGTTGTCTCGTCAAGCCAAGTATCATGTGGAGGCTTCAGATCTTTCGAAAGCGTTTTTAAATCGCCGTTGTTACTCAATGAAAGCGGAGCCTGTCGATCCTGGAGTTAAGTATCTTCCTGAGCCTTATCTGTCCGAGTATAAGATTGACCAATTCCCTCGTTTAATGACGTTTTTAGAGGATCATTTAAACCAAAAACCCGAAGTGTGCGCGGAGCGGGCAAAATTAATTACCGAATGGTGTCGGGAGCATGGATTTGAAAGAGACGCCGCAGGACAGCGATGGAATCCAGAGTTACGGCAAGGACTTGTGCTGAAACAGGTGATGAGCCAAAAAAAGCCGATCATCCGTAAAAATGATTTAATCGCGGGAACCACAACGAGTAATCCAACGACAGGGGGCATTATCTTTCCTGACGCTCAAGGCCTTATGATTTGGGGGGAACTTCATTCTATTGATAAACGAAGCTTGATTCCTTTTGATATTTCTGAAGAAACAGCCAGAACCCTTCATCATGATGTTTTTCCTTTTTGGGCAAAACGTAATTTTAAGGCATGGGTGAAAGCCAGGCATAATTATCCAATATGCCAGCAAATTGATGAGCGCTGGGTCGCGTATTTTGTTTGGAAATCCGTTGGTATTTCTCATACCGTGCCTGATTACCCCCGGTTGTTGAATAAAGGAACCTTGGGTATTATCAATGATATTCAAGCGCTATTAAACGACGGAAATCCCCTGGAAGAACAGCAAAAAAATAGCCTACAGGCTATGATTTACGCCTTGGAAGGCGTCAATATTTATGCGGAACACCTTTCGCGGGAAGCGTTGAGTTTGAGTCAAAAAGAAATGGATCCGGAGCGAAAAAAAGAGTTAACCCGTTTGGTGGAAATTTGCGCCAGGGTCCCGGCTCATCCGCCACAAACTTTGGATGAAGCGCTCAATGCGGTGTGGATCCTCTGGGTTGGGATTCACAATGAAAATACAGACACCGGTCTTTCTTTAGGGCGTTTGGATCAATGGCTTCAGCCTTATTTTGAAAAAGATCTGCGGAAGCTTTCTTCAGCCGAAGCCCAATCAGCTTATATCCGTCATGCGCTTGAGTTACTTGGCTGTTTTTATATGCGATGTACCGATCATTTTCCGTTGGGACCTGATATCGCGAACTTTCTTTTTGGGGGAGCTTCCTCAACTCAGGCGGTTACGCTTGGTGGTGTGACACCAGAAGGAGAAGACGGAGTCTGTGATATGACTTACCTTTTCTTAAAAGTGACCGAAATGTTATCGATTCGGGATGTAAATGTTAATGCCCGTTTTAATCCCGATAAAAATAGTGACACCTACCTTAAACGTTTGTGTGAAGTCAATTTCGTTACGGCAGGAACCCCCTCAATGCACAACGATCATGCTGTTTTTAAAGCGCTTGAACAACATGGGTACACTGAGGCAGAAATCAGGGATTGGTCTGCGACGGGATGTGTTGAACCCACAATCAGCGGGAAGCACATGGGACATACCGGTTCGATTTTAATGAACCTGGTCGCTGCTTTGGAGATGGCCTTGAATGACGGTTATCATCCCTTGATGAAATGGCATTTAGGACCTAAGACCGGAAATATTCAGAAGGGAGACTTTCACACTTTTGAGGACTTTTTTCAGGCCTATGCGGCACAACAGCGATTTCTGATAGGAGAAGCCGTCAAACTCAATAATCACCTGGGGGAGGTCCATGCTCTTTATCGCCCAACACCACTGCTCAGCGCACTCATGGAGGGTTCCATTGAGAAGGGACAGGATGTTACTTCAGGAGGAGCCAAATATAATACATCCGGCAGTTCCAATATTGGTTTGGCGGATGTCACCGATTCTTTAATGGTGATTAAAAAACTCGTTTTTGATGAAAAAAAGCTAAGTTTCTCAGAACTGAAAACAGCGATTGATTCCAATTTCAAGAATCATCCAGCTCTTAGAGCGCTGGTACAAAAAAAGGTGCCTTTGTTTGGTTCAGGTAGTGCCGAGGCACTGGAAATGGCAAATCGGGTTTCAGGGCTGATTCATGGTATTTATCATGACCACGTCAACTTTCGTGGCGGCCGATACACCTCCGGATTCTGGTCCATGTCCCAGCATGTCGCTTATGGAAAACTTTCAGGCGCTCTGCCTTCAGGTCGCTTGGCAGGAAAATCGTTTACGCCTGGATTGACTCCTCAGCCTTCCGCGTCAAACAGCTTTTTAGATAACATCCGGGATGTTTCCCAGCTTAATCCCGCGCACATGGATAACAACATTGCCTTTAATGTGAAACTGATTCCTTCCGCAAAGGATTCACGGGAAAAAACAGTAGAGACCATGTCCTCTTATGTTCACGCCTATTTTGCTCAGGGAGGAATGCAAATGCAGTTTAATGTGGTGACCACCGAAACGCTTAAAGACGCGATGTTACATCCTGAAAATTATAAAAATTTACTGGTCCGGATTTCAGGGTACAACGCTTATTTTGTAACACTCAATCCAGAAATCCAACTTGAATTGATTGAAAGAGCGGAGTATGGAATATGAGTCTTAAGCCTTTAGTCCTTGATATCAAAGGAAATTCCTTAGATGATGGACCCGGTATACGTTCTGTGATTTTCTTTAAAGGGTGCCCTCTTGCATGTGTGTGGTGTCACAATCCCGAAAGTAAGAAGGCAGGTGCTGAGATTTCTTATGATCCCAAGGAATGTCTTGGCTGTAAGACGTGTCTTGGTGTTTGCGCTGAAAACGCGATTTCCCCACACAATCCCTTTTACGTAGCTCGGGAACAATGTAACCTCTGTTTTCAGTGTGTTGAGATTTGTCCCGCGGAGGCGTTAACACGAGTCGGAAACGAGACCAGTATTGAAGAAATCTGTAAAAAAGTTTTGAGGGACAAGCCCTTTTATAAATCTTCTGGTGGAGGCGTCAGTTTATCTGGCGGCGAAGCCACGCTGCACATGGATTTTGTTTCCCGTTTGGTACAAAAGTTAAAACAGGAAGGAATCCATATTCTGCTCGAAACTTGTGGATTATTTAATTTTGCAAAGTTCGAAAAGCAAATTCTACCCTATATTGACACCATTTATTATGATTTAAAGTTATTCAACTCAGAGGAACATGCAAAATTTTGTGGTGTTCCGAATCAACTCATCCTGGAAAATTTTGAAAAATTGGCCAAGCTGTTACCGAACGGACATTTTGAGTTATTACCCCGCACGCCTCTCATTCCACAAATTACGGACAATGATGAGAACCTTAAAGCCATTGCCCTGTTTCTTATTAAAAATAACCTTTTTAAGATACAGCTCATGCCTAATAATCCGCTTTGGCATGAAAAAAACAATAAAATTGGAACAGCGGCCCTCGAGAGTCATCCCGTCCTGAGTCAATGGATGGATGCTGACAAAATCAAACATTGTGAATCCATTTTCAAGGATCAAAATATTGGACTTTAGTGGGCGAATAAAGGTAATCAATTGATTTAAAAAGACTCTTTCGTGAGAGGCGTGTCTTCGTCTTAAAAATAATATTAAGACACGATAAGCCTATGCTGAAAATCATAAAAGCTCAATATCTTCATAAGATTACTTGGCACCTTTCAAAAACCGGCAAAAGTAGTTGACAGTTCGTTAGGTTAAACTTAGCTGTTGAGTAAAAATCAGGCAAAATTCGACTGTCGAAATTCAATTGGCAATAGACGATGAAAATCATCAACTTTTCAATCTATTTAAGCTACCAGTTCCTTAAGCTCTGTATAATCTGGCTCCAATACAAGTAAATTTCCGGAGCGTTCTTGTAATTTAGAATTCAGTTGAGTAAAAGGGATCACGTGATCCCTTTTAGCATCAACG
>JBBCAX010000052.1:0-5443 GCA_051382335.1 Deltaproteobacteria bacterium TL4 | reverse complement strand
AGAACCCCAAACTGAAACCGAAAACAGTTGACGAAATGCATCTAAAAAGATTAAAAACTCATTGGGAAGAGAAAACATGGCAGCCTCCTATATGATGTGAATGTTGTGTTATGACTTCATTCATATATACAAGAAGTTTGTTTAATTCTCTTCCTATTTTTTAAAATTAACCAAAATGTTCAAAGTCCAGTAGGATATCCAATGAATAATTACATCCCTACAGTCATAGAAGCAATATATGTCAAAGATTATACGATTGAGGTGGAATTTGATAATGGTACGAAACGAACAGTAGATTGCTCTCCATACATCAAGGAAGGACCTATCTTTGAACCCTTGAAAGATAAAGAATATTTCAAACATTTTTTTGTGGATGGATGTACTGTGAGTTGGCCCAATGGAGCGGACATTGCTCCGGAAACTCTCTATGGAGAGAATATTCCATAAATAATGATATGATGGATTACTTTCTGGAAGAAGGCCCCCTGACCCCTGCTAATGCTGTGGTGGGGATGATTATCCTGGATGATGTGCGTTATCTGTGCCAGTTTCGGGATCAGATCCCAGGGATTTTCTATCCGGACCACTGGGGACTTTTTGGTGGGGCAGTAGAACCAGGTGAATCTCCCGAAGAGGGCCTTAAACGAGAGTTAAATGAAGAGTTGGCCTTGGCTGTTAACCATGCCGAATATTTTACAGAGTTTACCTTTGATTTTAGTTTCAGAGGGTTAGGTAAAATATGGCGTCGTTACTATCGTGTTTCAATAGAGACTAACCAATTAAATCAACTTAGATTGGGGGAAGGACGCGAGTATCGAGTCTTTTCAGCTCAGGAATTGTTGGCACAACGTAGAGTTGTTCCCTATGACGCTTTTGCGGTGTGGATGAATGAAACTCAGAGGATGGTGAAATGACAAATATACCGATCTTTAATGGAACGAATGGAACTCTTGCAATGGAAGGGGGTACTCCTGTTCGATCAACTCCAATGCCCCCGCGATATGCAATGGGAATTGAAGAAACCGCAATGATTGCTGAGGTTTTGGAGTTTTATAAACAAAGAAATCTGGATCCCGGCTATCAAGGAGTATTCGAGGAGCGTTACTGTGAGGCCTTTTGTTCAATGATGGGAGGTGGTTTTGCGGATGCTGTAGCAACAGGTACGGCGTCCCTTTTTATTGCCTTGGCTGCTCTCAATTTGCCTAAGGGAAGTGAAGTTCTGGTATCCCCTATCACCGATCCTGGAACACTTTCTGCGATTATCCTCAATGGACTTGTCCCACGACTGGTTGATAGTCAACCCGGGAACTATAACATTGGAGCAAAAGAAGTTCAGGAACGAATCACTCCACAAGTATCCTGTGTTTTAGTGGTGCACTCCTTGGGGCAAGCAGCAGAGATTGATGCCATTGTTGATATGGCTCATTCCTTAGACATTAAAGTTTTGGAGGATTGTAGCCAAGCCCATGGGGCAATGTATAAAGGTCAAAGAGTCGGAACCTTTGGGGATATTGCCGCTTTTTCTACCATGTATCGTAAAGCCAGTATCACGGGATCCTCTGGAGGGGTAGTTTTTACTAAAAATGAAGAATTATATCATCAATCTTTGGCTCATGCAGATCGTGGGAAACCACGTTGGCGTTCGGATTTTGATGATCGGAATCCCAGCCAATATTTATTTCCCGCACTAAATTTTCATACCGATGAAATTTCTTGTGCGATTGGTTTGGCATCCCTTAATCGCTTGGACGAGACTCGTAAACTTCGTCTTGATTTTGTTGCTGCGGTTTCAAAGGAAATCAAACAAGTTAGTAAAGTATGCCAGCCCTACGGTTATTCCTTAAACGATTCTCCCTTCATCTATCCTGTTGTTGTACACGCTGAATCAATTTCTGTAGATAAAACAACTTTTGCCAAGGCCATTCTAACAGAAGGAATCGGATTAAACCCTCATTATGCCTATCTGGTCTCCGATTGGCACTGGATACTGTCGTATCTTAGTGATCGCTTTGACACACAAAATGCCAGGAACATCAGAGATAAAACTTTTAATCTCTATTTGAACGAGAACTATGGATACCAAGAAGTGGTGGACACGGTAACCGCACTTATTAAAGTAGAAAAGGTATATTGCAAATAACAGAGTTGTGGTAACTCTCAAAAAATAAAGGAATGAGACATGAATCAATTCTTCGGAGAAAAATCCTCAGAACAGATAAAAAATACTTACTTGAGCAGTGAAAAAGTTGTGATGCGTGAGCATTTACCTCAGTTGACACTGCCAGCTTTTACTACCTTTGGGCTTCTGAACGATCCCAGACAGGTTGGATTTAGAATAGCGCGACATAAATTTGTAGCAAAGATGGGCTTTCTCCATAGCTCTCCAACTTCTTAAAAGCGTAACTGAAAGGTTCTAGAAAATTGTCAATTCGGAGAAACTATAGCTTTTTTTCATTTTGGCAACAAGTTTTTCTAATCGTGCCTTCTACACCTCTATATTCAAGGGGGGACGATGAACGCTCTCAAAAGTAAGTTTAGTTTATAGACACAAACAATGACTTGAATGCTAGGTATACTGACGAAGGCCAAACTTTGTGATTTTTTTGAGGTGCATTATCGATAGTGTCATTCCCGCGAAGGCGGGAATCCAGCCATAGCGTAAGGACTGAATACCCGCCTGCGCGGGTATGACAAAATCACAAACTTTGACCTTCACGAGTATATGATCACAAACAACCAAAAATTTGGTGTAGCCATTTTTATGTAAATAGAACATTGCATAACCGTACTGTTTCACCAGATTTTGATTTCTTCAACCTTGGATTTAACTTGTACTCAATTATGAGACTTAAAGATATTCAAAATATTGTTCCTATATTGATAAAAAAAGATGGAGAATTTCGCTCTCTAAATTACATTGATCATGCTTTGACTCCCGGGTTACTTGTATATATTGATAATAAAAATCTATTCTGGAAGTTATCAAATAATACTAATATCTCTTGTGTTGTTACAACCCAAGAATTAACTCCTTTGCTTCCACCATCTTATGGAATTGCTATTGCAGAACATCCTAAACGGACATTTTGCGAATTACATAATTATTTGGTTAAAAATACTAATTTCTACTGGACTGATTTTCAATCTCGAATTTCGGAAGATTCTATGATCCATCCTACGGCTTATATCGCGGACAAAAATGTTCAAATTGGAAGGAGAACTGTAATTGAACCAAATGTCACTGTCTTGGAGAGAGTTATTATCGGGGATGATGTAGTTTTAAGAGCAGGTTGTACGGTTGGAACTGAAGGATTTGATTTTAAAAATATAAATGGAGAAGCGTTTAATATGACTCATGGCGGTGGAGTTAAGCTACATGATCGTGTAGAAATCCAGGCTAATTGTGCAATCTCCAGATCAACCTTTGGAGGCTATACAGAAATTGGTGAGGATACCCATTTAGATAATCTCGTTCATATTGCTCACAATGTGAAGATTGGAAAGCGGTGTGCATTGGCTGCATCTGTGATGGTTGCAGGAGGAACAATCATTGGAGATGATGTTCGAATTGGACCAGGGACATCCGTATCAAGTGGAATTCACCTCGGTGATCAAGTATCCATAACTATCGGTTCTGTTGTGGTTAAAAACGTAGAATCTGGAAAAACGGTAACTGGTAATTTTGCTATTGACCACAGTAAATTTTTAAAATTCTATCAGTTTCTAATTTCAGGAAAATATAGATAATTGGTAACTTTTATGAAAATCATTTTTCATGATTAAGTTTGAAAATCATAAGGATAAAAAACAAATGAAACTCCGAGATATTGCAATAGCCATCCCAGCCTGTCGTATTGATACCAAGACCATTGCAGAATGGACAGGTACAGAAGCTTCTTTTATCACTGATAAGATTGGTATTGAGAGTCGTGCGTTTTTGCAACAAAATGAACCGCCTCTAAGTTTGTCCCAACAAGCCTGTGACAATTTATTTTTCCGTAATCCTCTACTTATTAGACGGGATATTAAGCTGTTGGTTTTAGTCACTCAAAACCCAGATTATAAAATACCTCATAGCTCGGCTCTATTACAAAATGCCCTTAAACTAAGCACAGATACAGCATGTTTTGATATCAATCTTGGCTGTTCTGGATACGTATATGCACTAAGTGTTGCGAAAAGTTTTATGTTAGCAGAGGGGATTGAAAATGGTTTGGTTGTAACTTGCGATCCCTACTCTAAAATTATGAACAAATCAGATCGCGATACCATTACTATATTTGGTGATGCAGCCACTGCCACATGGCTTTCATCAGAATCTGGAGGAGACATCGGCCGATTAGATTTTGGAACAGATGGAGACGGAGCACAGCATTTGATGGTTAAGGCTGGTGGAAGTGTTTCCCCCAATGATAGCCTTTGGGGCGTGGATCAATCCTCTTTACCATTGGCAGATTTTAGACTTTCAATGAATGGACGCGCAATTTTTAACTTTATGATCCAGCGAGTTCCCCACAGTGTATTAAATTGTCTTAAAAAAAATCGACTTTCCGATGAGGATGTGGACTATTATGTGTTTCACCAGGCCAGTAAATTTCTATTGGACAGTCTTCGGAGGAAGATGGACTTGAGCCCAGATAAAGTACCTTGCGATCTCAAAAATACTGGCAATACAGTCTCTTCCTCTATTCCTATTATACTTTCAAACATGATGGATCAGAAAAGCTTGATAGATAAAAAAGTAATCATATCAGGTTTTGGCGTAGGTTTGTCTTGGGCTACAAATGTGATTAATTTTGGAGGAAAAAATGACTCAAGAAGAAGCAATTCACTTTATAAGTGAAGCTCTCAAAAAAGCATTAAATAAAGATCAAATACATTTCTCCATGGAAACGGATTTGCAAAATGAGCAAATTCTTGATTCTTTGGATGCAATGGCCTTTTTGTTTGAATTAAATGAACTAACCGGTAAAAATATTCCTGAAGATCAAGATTTAGCTGAACTTGGACTCCTCCAAGTTAAACGACTTGTAGCGTATTTGATTAGTAAAGATTGATTTTCTAAGTTGCTGATTTTTAAAGACTGAGGTACCTGAATAGTTACCATCAGGTTATGAAAACGCTGCTATCCTCACTCAAGATGGAAGTTTACCAACCTCCAAGTATACCGGTTATTTTCTTCTGAACCCTTAATGGGCTGTATCGTTGTAGTACCTACGTGGGTGTGCCATATCAATTAGCAGATCTCAATCTTCTTCAAGGCGAATGAGTTAGGAAAATTTTAAATGGATGTAAAAAAAAACATTATACATTACACAATACCTTCGCCAATTATGATGCTTTTCGGGTTACCAATTTTAGACAATTTGCTACTAAACTCAAAGATTTTTTTGCAATCTTAGCAAATTCGATAACCGCTGTGCCTTTTTTTTCAGTTTCAATA
>JBBCAX010000051.1:0-20605 GCA_051382335.1 Deltaproteobacteria bacterium TL4 | reverse complement strand
AGATTCTGGTAGGAAATGGAACCAATGTCGCCACCTCCGTAGCTTTGAGCGGTGATGCGACACTCGCGAATACCGGAACTCTTACGATTGCCAATAATGCGATCACCACGGGAAAAATCCTTGATGGAACCATTGTCGCTGGTGATATGGGTACCGGAGCGGTCACCACGACCCAAATCCTTGATGGAACCATTGCCACGGGTGATATTGGCGCTGGTGCTGTCACTACGACTGAAATCCTTGATGGCACGGTGGCTAACGCTGATATTTCCGCTAGTGCAGCGATTGCTTATACCAAGCTGAATCTTGTCAGTGCCGTCAAAGGTTCTGACCTGGTTGACGGAACAGTGGATACCGCCGATCTCGCGAATGACTCGGTGACGACTGGAAAAATCATTAACGGCACTATTTTGGCCGAAGACTTGGCCAGTAATTCAATCACAACCGCCAAAATAACGGATGGCAATGTCACAACCGCAAAGCTGAGTGTTGACGCGAAACAAACGTTGAAACTTGACGCGACCGTGAAGACCGGAAACTACAGTGCGACCGGAAGCGATGGAGTGATTTTGGCCAACACTTCTGGAGGCGCCTTTGTCATCGATTTACCCACAGCCATAGGAAGCGCCGGACGAACCTACACGGTTAAGCTGACCCAAGGGGGCAATACTCTAACCATTGATCCTGCGGGAAGTGAAACGCTTGATGGTTCCGCAGTCAAAACACTGAGTCGAACGGGAGATGTGCTGAGTGTCATCAGTGACGGTACCAATTGGCTGACCGTAAGTGCTTTGGCGGATAATGCCATCGTTTCTTCAATGATCAGCGATGGTACTATTGCGGCAAGTGACTTGGCTGATAATGCCGTTACAACGAGCAAAATTGTCAATGCCAGTGTAACCGTAGACAAACTGGATCCGAGTGCCAGACAAACCTGGAACTTAAATGCTACCGCCAAAACAAATACTTATACCTTAACCAGTAGTGATGGTGTGATACTGGCTAATACTTCCGCAGGTGCGTTTACCATTAATTTCCCTACAGCCTCTGGAATCGCGGGAAGGACTTATACTATCAAGCTGGTCACTGCCGGAAATAATCTGACACTGGATCCTGCCAATGCGGAAACCATCGATGGAGCCTCTACACGATCCATGTCCTCTGTGGGGGATCTCATTACTGTGATCAGTGACGGTGCCAATTGGTTGACTGTGAGTGAAAAATCCGCAACGGTTTCCACAGGGGATATCTCAGACAGTGCCATCACCTCTGTAAAAATTGCGGATAATTCCATCACTAATGCGGATATCAATACCAGTGCTGCGATTGCTCACAGCAAATTGGCGGCATTATCAGGAGGGCAAATCCTGGTGGGAAATAGTTCCAGCGTACCTGTCGCGGTTGCCTTAAGTGGAGACGCAACGCTGTCCAACACCGGAAGTTTGACGATAGCCAGCGATGCGGTGAATACCTCCAAGATCGTGGATAACACCATCACCAATGCGGATATTTCCACCTCAGCGGCCATCGCCTACAGCAAACTCAATCTGGCAGGAAACCTCACGAGTTCGGATATCACGGACGGCACTATTGCTGCTGTGGATATAGCCAGTGACGCGATTACTACCGCAAAAATTTTGAATGCCAATGTTACGGCAGCCAAGCTGAGTACAGATGCACGACACACTCGAACCGTCAGTGTTACTGCCGCAAACTACTCCATTACTAGTGCTGATGGAATTATTTTAGCGGATACCTCAGGAGGTGCCAGAACTTTAACCTTACCTACTGCGGTTGGAATCTCAGGAAGAATATATACGATTAAGTTAGCAACAGCAGGAAATACACTAACCATTACTCCCAACGGAACGGAAACAATTGATGGCTCAGCAACCCAAACACTTTCTGTCGCTGGCGACGTTTTAACGATTGTCAGTGATGGTACCAATTGGAGTGCTTTAAGCGGAGGATCGGTTAGTTCTTCCAAAATCGTTGATGGAACTATTGCCAATACCGATATTGCGACCAATGCGGCGATTGATCACAGCAAGCTGGCAAATGTTACGAGTGGCCAGATTCTGATTGGAAATGGTTCCAATGTTCCAACCGCGGTTGCTGTTAGTGGCGATGCGACTCTTGCAAATACTGGCGCGCTGACGATTGTCAACAACGCCATCACCACAGGTAAAATTCTGGATGGAACGATTGCAGCTGGTGACATTGGAACTGGAGCCGTCACAAGCACTGCAATCCTTGATGACACGATTACCACTGCTGATATTTCTCCCAATGCCGCGATTGCTCACAGCAAATTGGCAAGTATGTCGAGTGGTCAAATTCTGGTCGGAAATGGTTCCAGTACACCAACTGCTGTCGCTATGAGTGGCGACGCGACTCTTGCTAATACTGGAGCGCTGACGATTGCCAATGACGCAATTACCACAGGTGAAATCCTAGATGGAACGATTGCCAATGCTGATATTTCCCCCTCAGCCGCCATTGCCTATAGCAAACTCAATCTGGCGGGAACCCTTACGAGTTCAGATATCACAGATGGCACTATTGCTGCTGTAGATATCGCCAGTGACGCGATTACTACCGCAAAAATATTGAATGCTAATGTTACTGCGGCCAAACTAAGTCCGGATGCCCGACATGCTCAGGCCATCAATGCTACTGCGAAAACTAGTGTAACATCACCCTACACGCTTACGAGTGATGATGGAATAATTTTGGCGGATACTTCAGGAGGTGACGTCACTCTGAACCTCCCCACTGCCTCAGGAATTGGTGGGCGAACCTATAGCGTTAAACTCACAACGGCAGGATTAGGAAAGACATTGACCATTGATCCCAGTGGAACAGAAACGATTGATGGTTCTGCAACGGAAACTTTATTGGTGGCTGGGGATGTGTTGAACATTGTCAGTGATGGTACCAATTGGCGTGCTTTAAGCGGAGGGTCGGTCACGGCCTCCAAAATTGTTGATGGAACGATTGCCAATGCCGATATTGCGACCAATGCAGCGATTGATCACAGTAAATTAGCAAGTGTGACCAGTGGTCAGATTCTGGTAGGAAATGGCTCCAATGTCCCAACTGCTGTTGCTGTTAGCGGAGATGCGACTCTTTCCAATACTGGGGCATTGACTATAGCTGGAGATGCGATCACTACGAGTAAAATCCTTAATGGAACGATTGCCAATGCGGATATTTCTTCCAGTGCGGCGATTGATCACAGCAAGCTGGCAAATGTTACAAGTGGTCAGATTCTGGTAGGAAATGGCTCCAATGTCCCTACCGCTGTTGCTGTTAGCGGAGATGCAACTCTTGCGAATACTGGAGCTCTCACAATCGCCAACGATGCCATCACTACCGATAAAATCCTTAATGGAACCATTGACACTGTTGATATTGCATCGGGGGCAGTTACGAGCGCAAAAATCCTTAATGGGACTATAGATAATACGGACATTTCTTCCAGTGCGGCCATTGGGCACAGCAAGTTAGCCAGTATCACGAGTGGTCAGATTCTGGTAGGAAATAGTTCCAATGTACCAACCGCTGTTGCTGTGAGTGGAGATGCGACTCTTGCGAATACTGGAGCACTGACCATTGCGAATAATGCGGTAACTACTGCAAAAATTGCGGATAGCAATGTTACAGGCGCAAAGCTAAGTGCGGATGCTCGTCACACACGAACGATTGATGCAACGGCTAAAACTTCTGCTTATACAATAAGTGCCTCAGATGGGACGGTATTGGTTGATACATCCTCTTCTGGCTCTTTTACCGTCACCTTACCTACTGCTTCAGGAATCGCGGGACGAGCATATACTGTTAAACTGGTAAATGGAACAGACATGATACTTGACGGGAATGGCTCAGAAACCATTGACGGCTCAACCACAAAAATTCTGAGTACCACGTATGGCGCGAATACCGTTGAAGTGATTAGTGATGGAAGTAACTGGCGCAGCATCGCTCAAGTCGGTATGGATAGCGGAAGTATAACGAATTCTCATATCTCAAGCAGCGCAGCAATCGCTCATAGCAAACTAGCGAGTTTAACAAGTGGCTATGTTTTGGTAGGAACCTCTGGAAATGTCGCAGCAGCAAGAACTATTAGCGGGGACGCGACACTTTCCAATACGGGTGTTTTAACCATTACAACAGATGCTGTTGGCGCTGCTGAAATCGCAGCAGATGCAGTGGGTGCGTCTGAAATTGCGACTAGTGCCGTAACCACTGCTGAAATCTTGGATGCTACCGTGAGTCCCATAGATCTAAAAGGACTTACGGGAGATGGAACCAGTGGACAGTTGCTTACGTCTTCCGGAGCCAGCGGGTTTACTTGGGCTAGTCCTTCTGGTTTTAGCTATGGATCAAACTTGATCTCTGGCGGCGGTTCTACTGATGACTTCGTTTTTGGAAGTAGTACCCTTGCGGGGACAGCTAATCGTTTTTGGTTTGACAACTCCAAGTACGCTTTTCGTGCAGGTAGGGTGACAGGAACTGAGTGGGATGACGCCAATGTGGGAACCTCTTCTTTTGCTGGAGGGTATAATACCAAAGCCTCTGGGATAGCCGCTGTGGCCTTTGGAAGTATTACAACAGCTTCTGGTGATTATTCTTTCACAGCAGGAGGTAGTACAGCAGCCTCTGGTAATTATTCTTTCGCAGCAGGAGGTGGGACAACAGCTTCTGGTCTTAATTCTTTCGCGGTAGGTAGTGGAACAACAGCTTCAGGCAGTTATTCTTTCGCAGCAGGAGGTGGGACAACCGCAGCCGCTGGTTTTGCTTCTTTAGCAATAGGGTATAATACAACTGCCTCTACTAATTATGCTTATGCTATAGGATATAACGCAACGGCCTCTGCCCTCTATTCTTTCGCAACCGGAAAGGATACAACTGCCAGTGGTAGTTGGTCGGCAGCATTCAATTACAATACAACAACAACAGGACAATTTTCGACTGCCATGGGAACTTCTACAACCGCCCAAGCTTATGCCTCCCTTACGATTGGAAAATTTAACACCTTAACAGGATCAACAACAACTTGGGTTTCTACTGATCCTATCTTTGTCATAGGTAATGGTTCTAGTGCCAGTCCTGGTTCAGACGCTTTTGTCATTAATAAAAACGGAAGTGGAACCATGGCCGGAGCCTTAACACAAAACTCGGATATTCGCCTGAAACATAAAATTGAACCCTTGGGCAGTGTGATCGAAAAAATTAAGAATCTTCGGGGAGTTCGTTACGAATTTAAGGATACAGAGACCCACCCCGCGGGAACACAAATTGGAGTGATCGCTCAAGAGGTCGAAAAGGAATTTCCTGAATTGGTAACCACAGGGAGTAATGGATACTTAAACGTGGCTTATAGCCACCTGGCACCTATTTTACTCGAAGCAACTAAAGAGCAGCAAACAATGATTGAAAGCCAACAAGAAACCCTCACTCAACAGCAAAATGAGAACAAAGCTCAGCAACAGGAAATTGCTTCGTTAAAAGAACAATTGGCTCAACAGAAAACAGAGTTGGAACAAATCAAATCCCTGTTGATGGCCTCAGGCCTATTGCCTGGCTCCCAACAAATGGAGGGATTAGCCAGCAAGTGAGAGAGGAGCGTCCGCTAAATACGCAAAAAACACGAAAATTTACAGCAAGGTATTTGCCAAAGATGTCAGTGATTTTTCAGTGTTTAGTTTTTTCAACGTTCAGTGTCACCCCATCAACCGATGATCTCGGCCATACTCTCCAGAAATTTGGATTTCATTTTCTTGACGCATTACATATTGCCTGTGCTGAAAGTGGACAGGTTGACATTTTTTTAACAACAGATGACAGAATCTTGAAAAAGAGTGTAAAATACGCTCAAGAACTCAAAGTAAGCGTCATAGATCCTGTCTCATGGTTGATGGAGGTAAGCCAATGGAAAGAATAGATACTACGAATTTGACGCAAATACGACAGTTGGGATTTAAGGTATTGAATAAAGAACTCGGTCCAGTAGCTATGATCCGATTTCTTCAGCAATTTGAGCAGGGTTATGGAAATTACACCGAGGAAAGACATCAGTGGTTGGATGATCTCAGCATAGATGAAATAACTAACGAAATAGGAAATATGCGAATCAGGTAGGTAGCGGTTTTTCTCCACCACCTCCCACACCACCGTACAGGCGGATCCGCATACGACGGCTCATAGAAATCATCGACCGTATTGAGAAAAATGCCTGGATTCTCAAAGTAGGAGAGAGTTTGGCTGAAAAGAAGAATTGAAATCATTAGACCACAATTTTAGAATTTTCTCTAAAAACTGCTATAAATTGTCTTTTTAGACTTTTAGGAGGCGACTTATGAATACAACCAAGACACTAATAAGCATTTTCGTAACATGGGTCACTTTAACCAGTATCGCGTTGGGGGTTCCTGGTTTGAGAATTTCTGCCACCAATCAGCTCAAACTCAACAACAATACGATGAACGTTAACGGCAGCGTGACTATTAACAGCAGTGCGACTCTTGCTTTGGGGACAGGCACGTTAAGGACTTCCGGGAGTTGGAATCAATACGGTGTTTTTAACCCGGGGACTGGTTTGGTCGTCTTTAATGGAACGGAGGCTCAAGACATTGGCGTGGCAAACGGGGCGATTCCAACTTTTTATAATTTAAACATCAATAATCCTTTAGGAGTCGGGCTTTTAAGTAATGTGGTGACCAATGGGGCACTCAATCTGGCCACGGGACGAATGTTTTTAGAGGATTATAACCTGACCTTAGGTGCATCCGCCTCCATCGTCGGAGCTTCTTCAAGCAACTTTATCGTAACCGGGGGAAGCGGAATGTTGACCCGGATCGGAATTGGCGCAACCAATACAACCTTTCCTGTGGGTTCCTCAAACAGTTCTTACACCCCGTTAACTTTGAAAAATGACGGAACGACAGATACCTTTTCAGTTCGTGCTCAAGCGATAACGCCTTCACACTTGACCGATGCGACCCGAACAGTGGCGGTGGAATGGCTGGTTAATGAAGCGACTCCGGGTGGGAGTAATGTTGCCATTACGGTACAATGGAATGCCAGTGATGAAAATGTTGCCTTTAACGCCGATGGCGAAGTCAAGGTAGGACGCTGGAATAACAAGGCTTTTGATGTGCACACCCCTACTTCCAACACACAACGTTCGGTGACGGTTTCGGGCCTCACTTCTTTGGAAAGCTTTGTTGTCGCTCATGCGGAGGCCATGATACGGGACTTGCAAGCACCGTTGTTTGATCCCAGCGGACCGTTAACTTCTGAAATCCTGACCACAGGGTTGAATGTGGATTTCCAAGTGGACGAAAAAGGACAAGTGTATTATGTCGTGGTGCTGGATGGGGCCGAAGCACCCAGCATTGCGGAGATTGCCGCGGGCAAGGCCAAAGACAACACGGAACCTTTAGCCGCTGGTGTGGTTACGGTGACAGACGCAGGTACCGATCTTTGGGTCAAGATCTCAGGACTCACGACAGGACGAGCTTATGATGTTTACCTCGTCGCTCAGGATCAAGCCGTTCCCGTTAATTTCCAAAGTCACGCAACCAAGCTTGATGTCTCCACAGCGGGGATTGAGGTCAGTGAGATTACCAACAACACTAATGAGGATGGAACGCTGGCCTTTTTCACGGTCAAGTTGACTTCTAAACCAACCAGCCCGGTGACGTTCAATGTCAGTAGTTCGAATCCCAATGAAGGTCAAGTGGTTCCAAAGACCTTGGAATTTACACCTGAAAACTGGGATCAGTTGAAAACCGTGATCGTGGTTGGCGTAAAAGACCAAACGCCCGATGGCGATCAGAATTATACCATTGTTCTGTCACCTGTCATTTCTGCAGATCCGGGGTACGCCGATTTTGATCCAGCAGATGTCGCTGTTGTGAATGAAGATGACGGTTCTGAAAAACCAATCCCGCAGACGGTCAGTCTTGGTGAGTCCAAAGTGATGCTTCCTGAAGGCAACAACAGTAACGTCACAGAGAACGCCGATGGAACAAAAAGCGTTTCCTTTCAACCGGAAGGAAAACAGGAAAATAAAGTTGAATTGACGATGAAGTCCGATGGTTCCATGGAATTAAACCTGAATCGTTCTGAAGGAGGTTCCAAAAATGCCGTACAAACAAAAATCATGGCACCCAAAGGCGCGGAGATGGAAATTGACAGTGCAGGAAACACCACTATCCAAGTCTTAACCCCAGAAGGCAATGTGATCCGGGCTGTTGTTAAAAATGACGCTAAAGTTCAAAATGAAGTTTGGGTAAAAGGTTCCGATGGAACGGCACTCAAAACCCAGGTTAACGCGCCTAAAGGAGGTATCACCCGCATCGGAGATCAAGCCACCTCCGCGACTCGGATCCTGCGTCTGGCCGGAGAAAGTACCGAAATTGCGTTTACCACCACCGTCAATCCAAACAGTCGGGTTCGTGGTTTGGCTCAAAGTGTGACACTCCAAATCATGTCTGATGGAACATTGCACGGAATCTCCAATTTGCAAAGTGGTGAAACCGCTCTTGGGCAAAGTCAAATTTCTCTGCCCGCGGGAGCCCTTGCGGATATGAGTGCACGAGGCGCTATTCTGGCGAGCCTGTCTTTAAAACAACCCAATACGCAACTCATGGAAACACACACCGCGGTCAATGCCGATGGACAAACCCAAATCCGCATTCTCGAAGCGCCGACCCGTTCCTATCTTTTACCCAAAGTTGAAAAAACAGGAACGGTTGTGGTCCAACAGGAAGAGGGCAGCGTTGGAACCATTGTGATCAACATGCCTTTAGAAAAAGGAACGAGCTACTATCTGGGACGGGATGTTAACGAGGCGACGATACACGTCAGCACCACAAGTTCCGCTCAAGTGCGTATTGAACGTCAACTGCAGGATACTCACACCACGTTTTCTTTAAGCCAGGGAACCGGCTCGATCCAGGTGGGAGAAGCGGATAAAACCAACCTGCCCCTTGCGCAACAACATCTTGTGCAAAACTCCGAAAAACTTCAAACCCTGTCCGAAGGTTCGAATATAGTTACAATACCCGTCAATACCTCATTCAGTGCCGCAGATCTGGAAGTTGCGTTTGCACAGGTCCACTCCATTTGGAAATGGAATACGCTAGGAAAAGAGTGGCAGGTGTACAGCCCTCAGTTGGAAGTACAACTCAATTTTGAAGATCAAATGCGTTTGGCTCCAATGGTGGGTAAAATAAAAACCGGAGAAGGCTTATGGATCTACACCGAAGAGGCGGCGTCAACAGTTGTCTTTCCCGATGATTCGCCCACAACACTTGCGGTGAATCCTTTGGTCAATGGCTGGCATTTGTTAGGAAACAATACAGAATCGGGAGTCAGTTTACAGTCTTTGGTCAGTCTCAACGCCGCGATTCGAAGTATTTGGAAATGGCAGGGTGGTCAATGGTACGCCTATTCCCCTGATGCGGAAATCAGTACTTTAATTGGCAAGGAGCCAACGATAAAAAAGATGGAGGGTCTCACTCAAATTGAATCAGGAAAAGCCTTTTGGGTTGAGGTTGAAAATAATCCAAGCGCCGCCAGATCTTTACGAGTGCCGCCTTCCTTATGATAACCAGCGTTTTTAAGGCTTGTGACGTTTTTCAAAAAGTTCAGGTCTAATACGACCAACGTCGATTTGAAACTATAGACGTTCATTTAAATAAAGGCACTGGAGTCTTACCCATTCAGGAGGGAGTGCCAAAGCTTGCTTTGGCCAAAGACAAAGAAAGACTTTCGCCTTTCTGGCCAAAGCAAGCTTTGGCACTCCTGAAAAAGCGTTGTATTCCGTTTCAGCAGAAGGAGTTCGATGCAATTTAATGTCTGAAAATCTAAATATCAAGAGGTTCTATGAGTAACATAAGCATGAAAAAAATTGGAATACTGACTCTTATTTTGGGCGCGATGCTATCGCTGGCCTGCATGGTTGAAGATGAAAAACGGGCAAGCACAGGGAATAAATCGTTGTATGAAAACATTGAGGAAGAAACCGCGGCAGAAGCGGCGACAGCAGCGGCCGCGGCAGAAGAAACCGCGGCACCGGAAACGGCTGGAACCGGGACGGAGACAATCGTTGATAATCCGGGAGGCAATGCCAGCAATAATACGGGCTCGCCGCAGAAGATCTTGAACATCCCGCCCTCACCTTTAGCCCTTATTGCGCAAAGTAAACAGACTACGGTTAAGGCTCTAAAATAACCAGAGTTTTGCGAGCTCAGGACATGAGGGAACAAGGGTTAAGTTGAGGAACGTGTACGAATTAAACCTTCTTGCGCAACGGACGCGACCAACTTTCCCTCCTTATTAAAAAACTGTCCCCGCACCAGAGCCCGAGCCCCAAAAAAGGTAGGACTTTCCATATCATAAAGCAACCAGTCATCTATTCGAAACGGACGGTGGAACCACATGGCATGATCGAGACTTGTGACTCGACTGAGTCTTCTGTCTAAAAGCGTCAGTTTATGGGGCATCATGGCCGTAGCGATCAAACCGAAATCAGAGGCATAAGCGAGAATGCTCTGATGGTGATGGAGTGAGTCCCCGGGAAGGGCTTCAAAAGTTTTCAACCAGGAACGTTTTAACGGTTTCCTCTCTTGAGGAATGGTGGGATCCCAAGGCTCAATAGGTTTGATATCAATAGGCAGTTTGTGAAGGTAATAAGCATGAAACTTTTCCGGAAATTTGTCCACAAACCGCTTTCGATGTTCAATTTCGTGAATTAAGTTTTCAGGTCCAGGAACCTCAGGCATTTCGGTTTGATGTTCAAAGCTCTCCTCCTGGATGTGATAAGAAACCAACAAGTTGAACAGTTCGGTCCCATCCTGAATAGCAACAACCCGCCTTACGGTAAAGCTGCCGCCATCCCGGATTCTATCAATTTTATAAAGGATGGGTTTTTTAACATCCCCCGAACGCAAGAAATAACCATGCAAGGAGTGCGGGGAACGCCCCTCAACCGTATGGTTGGCGGCAACCAGGGCTTGCCCCAACAGTTGTCCGCCAAAGATATGTCCCCATCCATGATCCAGACTTTGACCACGAAAGAAATTTTCTTCCAAGGGTTCAAGCGTTAACAATTCCAGCAACTCTTGAAACAAGGTATGTTTATTTTCAGGTGTCATAGCTAAATCGTATGATGCTTAAAATTTTCGAAATAAGCTGGAAAACTTCATCATTGTCGAAATATTACTCACAACGAGTTGCCCCATCATAAAGGCATTTTCTGGTTGTTTTCGTCCCAGTTCGATATCCATAAAAGTATCCGCCGTGGTTTCGACGACACAACTCGCATCGCCTTTAAAGTCAGCTTGAACCTGACAATTTCCTTTATCAAGGGTAACCGTAAATTTGCCACCGTTATTGCCGGTGAGATTAAAGTGAACGGTTAATTGAACATCCTTGGCTTTTTCCACCAGCAGACGCTCAGGAAGCCCTTCAAACAATTGCTTCACATTTTCAGGCAGCGGTCGTTCCGCGGGTTTGGCAACTGGGGCTGGCGACGCCGGGGACACTTTTGGCGCTGCGGCAGCGGGAACCGCCTTAGCGTCAATTTTTCTAAATAACCCCACAAACTGCATCATTGTGGGTAAATCACTCACTTGAAGTTTACCCATCATGAAGGCCGCTTCTGCTTGCATCTTGCCTAATTCAATGTCTAAAAATGTCTCACCACTCACACTGACAACACACTTGGCCTCGCCTTTCAAGCCTTGCTCCACGCCACATTGTTCATTTTGAATGTTGAGCGTATAGTCTCCGGCTTGCGCACCCGTGATTTTGAAATGAATCACCATGGACACCCCCTTTGATTTTTCTTTGCGAAAACGAGAAGGCAGGTGTTCAAAAAGCTCTGGAATCGTTGAAGGTACCGTACTTTTTACCGTTTCTGTCGGTTTTGCCGCAGACACCTCAGCGGCAGCGGGGGTTGCTGTTGGCACAGAAGTAGCGGGTTTGGGCGCGGTTTCTTTACTTGCCGTAGCTGGAGCCGCGGGTTTGGTGGACGTTGATTGAGTTTTGGGTTCTTTGTAAGAGGATGAATATTTAACTTGGTCAAACATCATTTTAGCAATGATTTCCCGCATAATAGCGGAAGTTCCTCCAACGACGGTCCCAATCCGAGTATCCCGGTAAGCACGGGCGATGGGGTATTCTTCCATAAAGGCATACCCGCCAAAACATTGGAAGCACTCATCAACGACTTTTTTCGCAAGTTCCGTGCAGTAGAGTTTGGCCATGGAGCATTCTTTGACGACCACCTGACCTTGAGCATGTCTCCAGGCGGTATGATAAGTTAACTGACGGGCTGCTTCAATTTGAGTGGCCAGGTCGGCCAAGGTATGTCGGATCGTTTGAAATTTTGAGACAGTACGACCAAAGGCCTGACGTTCACTCACATATTTCAAGGTCATTTCCATACAGGCGTCCATGCCTCCTACCGCCAAAGCCGCGGCCACAAGGCGTTCCAGTTGGAAACTTTCCATGATGTAGTAAAAGCCTGAGTTTTCTTGGCCAATCAGATTGGAAGCGGGAACTCGGACATTATCGAGACCAATCTCTGCGGTATCCGAACTATGCAGCCCCATTTTGTTCAAAGCCTTCGCCGTAAAACCGGGCGATTTCGTATCCACAACAAAGAGGCTCATGCCAGAGGTCCCTGTATCCGCTGTTTTTGCGAGCAGTGTGATGAAATCCGCGGAGGCTCCATTGGTAATGAACATTTTGGAACCGTTAATCACATAGTCCTCGCCATCACGGACCGCTTTGGTTTGGATTGCCGCGACATCGGAACCCGCATTAGGTTCTGTAACCCCCAAGGCTCCGATCATCTTGCCTTGAATGGCCGGAACCAAATATTTTTGTTTTAAGGCTTCACTTCCCGCGTGGGCAATATGATTGGTGGCCATATATTCATGGACGGAAAAGGCGGCTGAAAACCCGCCCATGCCTGAACGTGAAAGTTCTTCAAGAAAAACAATGGAAAAGAAAAAGTCGGCTTCGGTGCCGCCATACTTTTCAGAATGACAAAGGCCTAAATACCCGAGTTCTCCCATTTTTTCCCAAATTTTACGTGGAATTTGACCAGTTTTTTCCCATTCCTCAGCATGAGGCAGGGCCTCTTTGGTAATGAACTGGCGCACACTGTCACGAAATATTTCATGTTCTTCCGTAAAGTAAAGCGATGCCATAAGGTCTCCTTTGATGTGTTATGAGATAAGGATTTAAACTCACTACACGGTAATGAGTTTCATTGAAACACTCCGTTTTTAGCAAGTTCAGCAATGTCCTCCTGAGAGTAACCAAGTTCCCCCAAGACTTCCTGGTTATGTTGGCCTATTGCTGCCCCGGAAAAACGGTATCGGGGTTCAGCCTTCGAAAATTTAATGGGATGCGCGATTTGCTTATAAGATCGGTCGTTTTCTATAGAGGAAACCTCTATCACCATTTTTCGTGCTATCACCTGAGGGTGTTTTTCCACTTCTTCAACGGTGAGTACAGGTTCAACACACGCATCCAGTGATTCAAAGAGGCGCGTCCACTCCGCTAAAGTTTTGGTAGCAACCCGATCTCTGATCAAGGAAATCACGGATTGCGGCGAATGACTCCGGGCTTCTTCAACCAAGTCCAACCCCATTAGCAGTTGTTGATAAAATTTCGGTTCCAGAGAACCCACAGCAAGATAACGACCATCCCGGGTACGGTAATTGTTATAATAGCTCCCGCCATTCAACAGGTTGGACTCATAATCGGGATTCTTCCCCTGTTCCAGCCATTCAACCGCTTGCAAGGTGGAATAGGCAATGGAGCCATCGTGCATGGAAATATCGATCTGCTGTCCTTCGCCTGTTTGCTGCCGCTGGATAACCGCCGATAAAATGCCGATGAGCGAAAACATGGAACCGCTTCCCACATCCGCTAGTTGGAATCCCAAGACCGGAGGTCCCCCCGCTTTGGTGCCGGAATAGGAGTTGAGTCCACTCAGGGCCATGTAATTGATGTCATGACCGGCTTTTTGTGCCAAAGGGCCTGTTTGTCCATAACCTGTGAGGGAACAGTAGATTAATTCAGGATTGATCGCGTTCAAGGTGTCATAATCCAACCCCAGGGACTTCATGACTCCAGGACGAAATTGTTCAATCACAATATCATACTCAAGTATTAATTTTTTTACGATCTTGAGCGCTTGAGGCTTTTTTAGATTGAGGCTGAGACACCGCTTACTTCGATTGAGAACCTCATGCGAGCCATTGCTGAGCAAGCGTACCAGATCAGGACGACCGGGAGCTTCAATACGTAAAACGTCAGCGCCCAAATCAGCAAGAACCATGGTCGCGTAAGGACCGGGAAGTAAGGTTGAAAAATCCAGTATTTTTAAGCCATTTAAAGGGGAGGTGCTCATTTTGACTCCTGTGTCATGAAGCGGTTGCCCAGGGAAGGGGAATGTCTTGTGTTAAACGTAATGATTGTCCTTATACCATTTTATCGAATCACTGATCGACTCTCTAACCCCTCTGGGTGAAAAGCCCAAATCACGACAGGCTTTGGTATTGTCAAAATAAAGGTATTGAGAAATATATTTCACATCCGCAGGTGTTGAAATAGGAGGTTTGTGTGTGACATGATCCGAAAACCACGTCAGTAAAGAGGTTGCGCCTAACATCACTGGCGTCGGAATCGAAATCGGAATCCGTCTCAACTTTAAATGGGCGGCTTCTTCTACGTACTGACAAAATTGATCAATCGTGATATTTTTGTTCCCCAAAATGTACTTTTCTCCACATTTCCCCTTTTCTGCGGCCAAGACATGCCCTAACGCCACATCCCTGACATCCACGACATTAAATCCCGCGTTGAGTCGAAAAGGGTTGTAGCCTTTGATAACATCCAATAACATTTTTCCCGTAGGTGTCGGCCCCTGGTCTCCAGGCCCAAAGGGGAAGGTCGGATTGACAACCACAAGGTTTAAGCCATTTTCCGCAAAACCCAGGGCTTCCTGCTGACTGAGGTATTTTGAAAGGACATAGGGATTGGAAACATATTGATTGAATTCCGAATCTTCATTCGATAATTTGGTACCTTCCTCAATCCCTAACGCCGCAATAGAACTGGTGTAAACTACTTTTTTGACTCCAGTTTTGAGACAGGACCATAAAATATTACGACTTCCTTGCAGATTGACTTCATAAAGGAGTTTCCAGTCTGGCATCCAAATAGAATAGATGGCCGCCAGATGAAATACGGTATCTATATCCCTGACACTTTGGAGCACGAATTTTTTATCAAGAATGTCTCCTGAAACAATCTCGACACCTAACCCCTTGATATTTTTTTCTGATTCGCCAGGGCGCAACATTGCCCTGACTTCAACATTACGATTCAATAACTCTCGGACGACTTGAGAACCAATAAATCCTGCCCCTCCTGTGACCAGTACTTTTTTCATATTCCTACCCTCGTTAAAATCATGCCTGAGTTAATTCCTGCGAAGATGTTAACTCATAGCTGGCTTTATGGTGTTTGACAAACTCACTAAACCTTGAATAAAATAGCTTTCCAAAAAATTAAAATAATCTTCCCAATCCTTGATTTTCCCCTCATAATAATTCGAACCCATCAGCTCCAAAGAACCGTGAATTAAGGCCCAACCCGCGCAGCTCAAATAGGAAACCGGGGCTTTAGCCAAGATCCCGGCCTCCATCGCTTTCTGTAAAATTACTTCTGAAAAATCCAAACCGGCCTGGCGTTGTTCATTGAACTTTCTTAACATCTCTGGAGGAAGCTTTTCCAAAGCACAACGTTTTTCACATGATTTTAAGATCTGATAGGCGGTTGGATTCTCAAAATAATAGGTCACATAGTTTTTGATGAGGGTGCGGAGTTGTTCGATAATGGGTAAATCCTGATCAATCTGGCTGATGTGTTTCAAACGCTCAATGTCCTTTTCGATGTAAAGGTGTGCGTATATTTCATTTTTACTTTTGAAATGCTGATAAATCGTACCGACAGAAATCTCCATTCTTTCCGCGATATCTTCCATTTTTACCGTATCCATGCCTTTTTCTTCAAAAAGAAGGGCCGCAGCCTTTAATAATTCGTGCTCTCTGCGTTCAAACAAACGTGCCTTGCGTTCAACAGTTCCCATAGAAATTGTTACCTTAATTTAGTTTTTTGAATTGGATTCAATAAGTAAATTTCGTTCAATAAGTAAACTTTATTCAAAACGTAACAAGCTTTTTTTTATTTTTTTTAAAAAATTGTTGAGGTTGGTTTCCCTGTATTTAAACGATATTCGATTGTTAGTTTTGAAAGAAAGGTTAACCCCTGACAATTGAGGTTGCACTCTTGTTTTTGTTTGTTATAAAGAGAAAGAGCTCATGTCGTGTTCTAACTTGCTGAATCAGGAACAAAGCGAAATGGACGCCTCATGAAAAAACAGGAAACGTTTACAATAGGAGCTGAGGCTTGTGTGGAGAAAAATATTTTTAACAGGGTTTCCAGGGTTTCTGGGAACTGAAGTGCTAGAGTTGTTATTAAAACAAAACGAGCTTAAGAACCCTCAGGAAAAGGTTCAGGTTACCGTATTGGTGCAACCTGAGTTCAAGGGCAAGGCACGTTCATTGATCAACAGGTTTTCGAGTGAATGGCGTCAGTGTGTTTCTATGGTTACGGGCGATTTGACCAAGAATGAGTTTGGACTCGACGCCATGAGCTATCACCGACTCCTCAAAGAAACGACCGAAATCTTTCATATTGCCGCCCTGTATCGCCTTGAAACCGAAGAATCTTTGGCAAAAAAAGTTAACGTCACAGGAACGGAGAACGTTCTCAACTTTGCTTGCGCCGTGAAAAACCTTAAAGTTCTCAACCATGTCAGCAGCATCGTTGTTTCTGGAAAACGTGAAGGAGTGATCTATGAGCAAGACCTGGAGCATGACAGCGGATTTAATAATTTTTATGAGTCTACCAAATATGAAGCGGAAGTTCTTGTTCGACGCTATAGTAGCCAAATTCCCATTATTATCTTCAGACCTGCCGTAATTGTTGGCGATTCACAGACTGGAAAAATTGTTAAATACGATGGTCCTTATTACCTGATCCGACTTTTCTTAAAACTGAGTCGCCTACCAGGATTCCTGGTACCAACCTTTGGGGACTATGGCTACACCCCCTTTAATATGACACCTGTCGATTTTATCGCGAAAGCAATGGTTCACCTCGGTTCCGATCCGGCGGCGAGGGGTTACACCTTTCATTTGGTTGACAAATATCCGTTAACCTCCCATCAGTTGTTCTGTTTGATTCGTACCAAAATCCTGGGCTCCTCGTTCTCACTGTATCTTCCCAAATGGTTAGTAGATCAAGTCCACAACATTCCGGCAAGTGTGCTCAAGTCGGTGGGTTTGGCTAAAAGCGGGGTGTTTTACTTGGGGCAGAAAGCGATCTATGACTGCCAAAATACCGAAGCCTTTTTAAAAGGGTCAGGGATCTCCTGTCCGAGCGTGTATGAGTATATGGATACAATGATCAAATTTGTCAAAGAACACCCGGAAATTCCTTTGAGTATTTAGGTAAATAGGTGCTTGCGCCAGCGGTAGGGACTATCGACAATCGTGCCGGGTTCCTTTGCGGAAGTCAGGATCTCCAAACAATCCTTAACTATTTGTGTTTGCTGAGCTTCATTGAACGCCTCTCCCAGCGCGTGACCAAAAGGATACCTCAGAAAGTAAGTTCTGGGAGGTTTCACCGACTCACTGATCTTGCGCGCAAGGGAAATCCCGACTGTTACAATCCCCTGGTTTTCAATTTCACGTTGAACCAAACCGACCGTTTGGTTGCACAAGCCTCAGGCGGGTACAAGGAGCACTATCTCGGCGTGTTGTCGTTTGAGCAGGGCGGCAACCTCTTTGGCCGTTTTTTCTTTAAGCGTTGTTAAGTGGAGTCCTTCAATATGTCCCATAAAACTATAAAAGGTTTCTACAGAAGGCCCGAGCTCTTCCCTTTGTTGTAAGTTCCTTAAAATATCGATGGGGAAAACCAGGTTTATGTCCTTATCCGCATCTCTGTGGTCATAGTAATCGTGTGTTATTTGCAAATCCGCCTGGAGAACGTTCGAGGGAATCATGCGGTAGTCGGGATCTCCATGCGCGTCGTTCATATCAAACGGAGCCTCTTTTTTAAGATGAACCCCCCCCGTCGTGATTAACGCGATTCGACACTCTCGTAACGGCTTTGTTAAAGGAGTCCAGGGAATACTGTCCATTTCAATAGCGTTGAACCGTTCCAACCATCGCTCTTTAACCCAGGGAATTTTAAAAATTTGCTTTAGAAAACGGTTGCTTCTTTTGCTCATCCCTGGGACAAAGCCTCTTCACGGGTGGAAAAAATATTCAGAATCAAATCCAAATGGGTAATGTTGACAATATCACGATTTCTTTTATTAAGGTTATACATTCCAAGTTTCATATTTCTATCCATAAGATACCGATTGAAAGAGACCAACATCCCAACGCCTGACGAATTGAGGAAACCTACCTTTCGCATATCCAGTAAAATTCCATGTTCCACGTTTTGATTCAGTAACTCCAATAAGTACGCCTTCACCATTGCCGTTTGTTCCGACAAAAGATCACCATCCATGGTTACAATAGCGTATCCGTCCATTTCTTCGTGATCGAGAAACATAAACCCCTATACTAAAACATTATCTCAAAATAATCCGACCTGCGAAAAAGAAGGAGTTACTCGTTGTGATCTGTAATTTTATGTTCTTCGTTAGGAGACTCTCCCAAAAAAGTAGAAGGAAAGATAAAGATCTGACACATGTCATAAGCATCAATTAAACTTCGGATATAACCTGGTTCGGTATAGAGCTTACTTTTATGTTGGGCGGGAATGATATCTAATTCAGGATCAAACTGTACCCCCATCAAGTATCCATTGTCTCGTTTTCGACTCCATTGGATCACACCTTCCCGAGTCCAGATTTCCAAAGGTTCATTGACGTTCCTTTCTTTTTCAATGTGGAAACGGACACGATATTTTTCTTTTTCCAAGGCTATTCGAGAGTGAAATTGCATTCCATTCATGGAAAGATCCATGATATTTCCGCGTGAAAAATCACTACGAAACTTAACTGTCAGATAGTGAACATAGATGATTCTATTATTTAATCGATTTTCCAATGAGTCTATCCCTTCTAAACATAGCGTCAATTAAAACGAGAAGCACAAATTACTATTCTAAGGACGCATGTATTTTCCAATTTGCTGTGCCTGTTCGTTTAGTTTTTCGTAAGATTGTTTTTTCCCAAAACCGGATAAGCCTTTCCGCGCAATACGTCCCAAGAGGTGGAACACATCGCCTTTGGTTCGAGGAACCACATGCAGATGTACGTGAGGAACTTCCTGATTCGCCGCTTTGCCGTCATTGATTATAAAATTTGCTCCGTCACAAGGAATTTCCGTCTTTTGTATGGCCTGACGAACTTGACTTGCGATTAAAAACAAGTGTGCTTGTAGGTCTTCACGCAAATCTTGAACTAATGGTTGATGTTGCTTCGGAACTACCAAGACATGTCCTGGACTCATCGGGAATAAATCCATAAAAACACTGCACAAGTCATCTTCATATACTAAGCTTTTAGGGGCTTTCCCCTCAACAATCGAGCAAAAAATACAATCATCCATTTTTATTACAGAGCAGGTTGTGATTTTTTTTCCAGGCATTGGGCCCTGGTGGTTCTTTCCTGAAGGCTGTCATCCAGCCATTTTTTAAGGTTGATGGGGTACCACGCCTTTAGCAGAAACGCCATCACTGAAGCAATGCCTAAACAAAACTGAACTAAATCACAATACTTTAAATCAAGCGTTGAAATTTAATACAAAGTTTCCCGCTGTTGTTCAATAGACATCTTTCCTAAATAAACGCTGGATTTTAGCGGGTTTGCAGGAACCCTGGCAGGGTGCCGCTTAAGCGAAGCGAGCGCGCCACTTAAGGTAGGGCACCGCTTGAGCGAAGCGAGCGCGCCACAAAGAGAAAACATGGTAGAAAGTCTCGCGACCAGGACAGACCCATCAGAAGGTTTTGGGCGTAAAGTTGGCGGGAGTTTCAAGGGAAAAGACTTCATCATGGATGGCGGCCAAATACAGACCCGATTGCAGCACGTCCTCTCTCACGGAAGACTCGGTCTCCACATAGACTAACATTCCCCGGATGGTTTTGTCGGAAAACTCCGGAAAAAACATCCGGAAGTTTTTCAGAATCTCCAGCGTTTGGTCCAAATCCCGTTGTTTCAGACGACTTTTGATTTCAATCACATACAACTCATTCACCGTCCCATTCGTATAGGCCACCGCGTCCACTTCCATAGTCTTTTCCTCTTTTCTTTTGCGGAGACGGGTCAGAAAGGTATCCATCCCAAAGCGTTCTGTCATGATTTTCGAGATGGAGGGAAACGCCATCCCTTCGGTGAAGGAACCAAACTTGTTATTCAAGCCTCCGATATTTTTTGACAATTCTTTGATGATACGGCTCGTTTCCGCAAATTTTTCATTGAGCTGTC
>JBBCAX010000050.1:0-61963 GCA_051382335.1 Deltaproteobacteria bacterium TL4 | reverse complement strand
CATGAGACAAGTCTCACAACGAAGCATGAAAGTAATTGGTAGGCCGGGATTACATGCCCGGCAAAATGAGGGGCACGTAGTCCCCTTCTACCACTTTCTTACAAAAGCGGGACATTGGTAGGCGGGGATTACATGCCTCGCTTTTCTGATCGTTTCTGATCGTTGAGGTTGCCGGACACGTAGTTCCGGCCTACCTTGACGTAAAGTAAGGACACCCATCGATTTTTTTAATTATAGATGTTCATTTAAATATTCAGAAAACTCATCCTGTCGCGAGATCCGTTTAAACAACTCTGTTTCAGGAGTGCCAAAGCTTGCTTTGGCCAGAAAGGCGAAGGCCTTTCTTTGCCTTTGGCCAAAGCAAGCTTTGGCACTCCACTGTCTGGGTTAAACTCAAATGAATTTATTTAAATGAACGTGGGTGCATTCCAAAAGTGTGACATCAAATAGTTTTGAGTAAAATCTCATAGAGTTCATCGAGATTTTGTTTGGCATGGGTATAGTCCAGGATTTCATGAAGGTTTTCCACGCCGACGCCCAAGTTGAGAAGCAGTTGAGGAATTCTGTTCCAAATCCAGGGGCTCCATCTCCACAGACAAATACCTCTTGTGCTTGTTCAATGTGGAGCGATTTCAGATAATCTTCCAGCAGTTGCATGAAATCCTCAATTTCGATGGTCCCATCCACATGAGGGGCAATCCTAGGTGTTCGTGGTTTTAAATCATAATAAATTCAATTGGCTTCTTGTTGAAAAGATGACATTCTGGACATTTTGCTAACACAGCCCCCAGGAGGCCAGCATGAACAAAGAAGAGCGTCATCTCAAACAAATCAAGCAAGAGCTTGCCGCAATTATCCCGGCCAAAGATGGACGAAGTCCAAGCAGTCCATTGGCCTTCGTTGTCAACTTAAGATTGCCTCACCGCTTCGCTACAGCGGTGAAGATAAAGTTTGGTCGCGATATCTTCAGGACAGTGTTCAAGACATTCCTCAAATAAAGACTTGGCCTCAGTAAAACGCTGCAAGTGAAAGATAGCAATGGCTTCTTCAAAAGCCCGGGCCATTTCCGTTTTTTGCTGTTTCAGTTCCGCGGGATCTCCATCATAAATCTCAAAAACAGTGACAGGATCGACTTTTCCTTTGACGGTAACGCGATCAATGATTCGGGTACAAAAGGCCAGTGGTTTCTTAAGCTCATGGAACGTATATTCCGTAATTAAAAGGGAGGTCCCATAAACTTTGGTCATGCTCTCAACTCGTGCCGCTAAATTCACGGCATCACTAATCACGGTTCCGTCCATACGATTGGGGCCTCCAATGGTTCCTAACATCAATAACCCCGTATTGATTCCAATCCCTACTTTAATGGGCAAATACCCCAGTTTTCCCCGGTCGAAATTATACGTTTTTAAGCGCTGAAGCATGTCAATTGCGGCTTGAATGGCGTGATCCGCGTCTTTTTCAAACAGTGCCATAATGGCGTCCCCGATAAACTTGTCAATAAATCCTCCATTCTGGAGCACCAGGGGTTCCATTTGATGGAGATAATCATTGATGAATTGAAAGTTTTCTTCAGGAGTCATTTTTTCAGACATTGATGTAAACGAGCGGATATCCGAAAACATAATAGACATCTTTTTTTCTACTTGATCTCCCAACCGTACATCAACAATGCTTTCCTTGCCTAGCAAACGCAACAAATCATGAGGAACAAAACGACCATAGGCGGAGTTGATTTTTGAAAGCTGGATATGAATCTTGATTCTGGCTAAAAGTTCATCTTTGGAAATCGGTTTGGTCAAATAATCATTGGCACCGGATTCGAAACCCGATTTGATATCAGCGGGTTGATTTTTAGCGGTCAACAGCACGATGGGGAGTTCATGAGCAGGATAATTATTCCGTAATATTTGGCATAACTCATACCCTGTCATGTGAGGCATCATCACATCCAGCAAAAGCAGATCAAAAGGCGCCTGATCTTTAATTATCGCCAAGGCCTCAGCGCCGCTGGAAGCCTTGGTTACCGAATATTTTTCCAGAGATAAATAATTCACCAAAACCTGTAAATTAATGGGCTCATCATCAACAATCAAAATATGAAACGCTTCAGAATGTTTGAACGGTTCAGCCTCTCCTTGCTCGGCTGGAGGCGCGTCAAGTTCTCTTACAGGTCCGCGCTTTGGAGGCTCTAGCCACTTGCTTCTTAAGGTTTCTTCAATTTCTTCTAAAAGGAACGGCAATTTGTGTTTGATTTGAGCAATAATGATGTTATGTGTGTCATCAAATATATCGGTGAGTCTTCCTTCTTTAAGCTTTCTAAAAACAGATTCATAGGTTTTTTCATTAAACAATTCAAATAAGGGGAGATCTTTGAATTTCGACAGAAGGGGATCTTTTGCCATTTTGCCTTCCAGTAACGTATGCAGCGGGAGTTCTTTGATTTTGTTAAAGAGGTCAAAACACTCGTGGCCTTCAACTCCTTTCTCACTGGCCAACGGGAGTGAGAACTCAAAGGTTGTGCCCTTTCCCAATACCGACTTAACACGGATATTGCCTTCATGTAACTCAATCAATTGTTTGGTAATGGAAAGCCCCAAGCCTGTGCCTCCATACTCACGGGCTGTGGAACCGTCCCCTTGTTCAAAGGACTCAAAAATCGTTTCCAACTTATCTTCAGGAATCCCAATTCCCGTATCAGTGACTCGAATCATCAAGTACGGTTTGAGGACTTCCGCGGAAATTTCTATCGTTCCTTGAGGGGTAAACTTGAGGGAGTTGCCTATCAAATTATGCATGATTTGCTGAACTCTATTTTCATCAGCGGCAACTTTGGGCATGTCATGACTGATGGCATTAATTAACTCCAGATTTTTAGTGCCAATCAACGGTTGTGACATCATTAAAACGACCTCTGTGATTTCCCTCATCCCCAACGCTTTGATCTGTAAATCGAGTTTCCGGTGCTTCAGTTTTGAAAAATCCAGGATATCATTCACCAACGCGTTGAGTCGGCGACCACTGGTGGTGATCATGGAGAGGTTGACTCTTTGTATCGGAGTTAGCTTTCCTGTGGCTCCAGCCAGCATGGATTCGCCTATACCCACAATCCCATTGAGGGGCGTTCTGAGTTCATGAGAGGTATTGGCGAGAAATTCATCTTTTAACTGATTGGCTCGATACAACTCCATATTTTTTGAATACAGTTCCTCATTTTTTTCTTCAAGCACACGAGCGTTATTTTCTAATTGGCGATTAACCTCCATATATCGCCTCAGACCAATAAAGCCGTAAGAGGAAAAATAAATAGCGCTTCCCAAAAAGAGTAAATTTTCAGTCCATTCGGGCAAGTTGAAGATTTCCAGGTATTTGAGTATGGGAGGAACACTACAAAGGAAGCCCAGGGTTCCACAAATGGTGATTATTTTGGCATCGGGATTGCCAGCAATCAATCCCCTCAAAATCGTATTTAGAGGAATGATGTAAAAAATTAAGCCCAACACACTCAGGGCAAAAATGCCGGGCAGAGCAATCCAACTGGAAACATAGATCACATCTTCAAACCAGGGGGAGATGACGGCCAACAGCACCAACAACAGGATGGAGATTCCTATAAAAAGACGCCAGGTCCACAGCAGAAAGACTTTTGAGGTAAAGCCCAAGACCTGATCCACCAGGGTATTGAAACTACCCAGAATAAAACAGATGGACACTGCACCTAAAGCATCGCCAAGTCGCGGAACACCAAACCACCGATAAGTAATTTTAGTCGTCGTAATCAACGCAACGCCAATACTGAGGGTCAAGAGCGCAAGATAAAATAAGGTTCCCTGTTTTGATTGCCGCTGATGTCGGATCACATACCAGCCGATGCCTAAAATAAATAGCCCTAAAATAATCCGAAAAGGATCGTCAACAAACTCAATGGCCAGAGGTGAAAGGAGTTCTTGCAGATAATCATTCATTAACTCAATGGATCGACTCAAAGACAGTTGTTCCTGAACGGAACCGGCACTGTTTCCATCCACCCAAGTCGCCTCTTGTAAACGAGCCCCATACAACTCGGTGCCGTGGATATCGGCAAATTGCAAATTGGCATGACGCAAATCTGCTTTTTTCAAATTGGCCCAGTGTAAATCGGCTCCTGAAAGGTTGGCTTGCTGTAAATTGGCACTGGTGAGGATGGCATCCCGGAGCTTTGCGTTTTGCAGTTGCGCGTTGAGTAAATTGGCACCTTTCAAAACGGCTTTCGTTAGCTGCGCTTCTTGAAAAGAGGCAGCTTCCATCTCGGCCCAGCTAAAATCCGAATTTTGCAAATTGGCCTTTTGAAACTGGGCCCTTCGGACAAGACTTTCTCTGAAAATAGCGCCCCCCAAGTTGGCATTGCGTAAATTCGCATTCGTGAGCGTGGCTCCTATAAAAACCGCATCCTTTGCGTTGATATGGGTCAATACCGTCTGTGTGAGATTGGCCTTTTCAAAACGAGTTCGAACCAGGTTAGCCCGATCAAAATTCGAGTTTTCCAGTAGGGCCCCTTCCAGGCGGGTATTCTCCAGACTGGCTTGTTGAAAAT
The DNA here is from genome assembly GCA_051382335.1 of Deltaproteobacteria bacterium TL4. Classification (GTDB taxonomy): domain Bacteria; phylum SAR324; class SAR324; order SAR324; family NAC60-12; genus JBBCAX01. The sequence goes on along the minus strand of JBBCAX010000050.1, from coordinate 57,390 downwards.
TGGAGTCCCTAAAGTCAGCTTTGTGTAAAAAGGAATGCTTCAAACTGGCTTTAAAAAAATTAGCATAGCGGCCGCTTGCGCCCTGGAAATCAACACGATGCAGCCATGCGCCTTCCATGTTCACTTGTTGGAGCATGGCCCAACGAAAATTGGCTCCCTGCATTTGTGCCTTTGAAAAATCGGCTTTTCGAATCCAGGCACTTTCAAAACTGCTGCCCTCCAAATCCGCATTTTGAAAAACAGCGTTCTCCAAATTGGCCCTCTGCAAGCGGGCCCTCTGCATCAAGACCCCTTTAAAAGACACCCCTTTTAAATTGCTGTCACGTAAATCCGCATGGACTAAATCCGCATCGTCAAATATGGCGCCTTCCAGGTTTGCGCCAACAAAACTGGTCCTTTTCAAAGACGCGCCTCTCAGATCCGCCCCCTGGAGATTCATTTTATCAAACGAAACTCCTCGAAGATTACACTGGACACACTTTTTTGTTTTTAAAAATAGCTGTACCTCTTCATCATTCGAAGTGCAGGCACCCAGAAAAAGGACGGTGCACAGTCCGAATAGGAGTAAGGTCCCCAGACAAAATTGTTTTGTCATGATGCTTCGTCCCTCTTTGCCTTGTTGACATGGATCATCCTGCCGGCCTCATCGTCAATAAGACCCTACCCCTTACTTTCATGGAACCCATTAACAATCCTTTTGCCATAACTTTACCTTTCTGAGTTCTCAAAAACATTGACATTGAATCCCTTGGCCTAGGATTCTGTCCGAGAATAGAAGTTGAGCCTAAGTAGGGTGCCGCTTAAGCGAAGCGAGCGCACCAAAAATAAGGGGACAGCTTTCTGGTGCGCTCGCTTCGCTAAAGCACACCCTACATCACATTCTCGGACAACCACCTAGCATTTACTTAATTTTGTTTTTACTTTGCGTTTCTCATTGCTCACTGGGTATATAGGGAATCAGCCCTTTTTCAAAGGCGAGTTCTTGTATTTCACGAGACAGATGACGAGCATCTACCATAAATCCATTGACGGAAATCAACCATGCGTGAACGTTATCCTCCATCTTGCTGGGCAAGTACCAATCCGGGGACATTTGAAACATTTCCAAAAGATCACGGACGGTCTTTGCTTTAGCGGCACCTGTACTTTTACTGAGGCCAAACCCTTTGCAGAGATCGGTGGTGGTTATGTAAAACTGATTATCTTTGTCGAACAGAAAGTTGACAAATCCCAGCGCGTAGATGATTCCACAAGCCCATGTGTTGGTCCGGCCACCTTCTAAAGGAGAAGGACGCTTACGACATAAGGCCGCTGTCGCTTGACGAGCCAAGAGGGCATATTCTTCGTTGAGGCTTTCCTTACAAAATTTATCCGTTAAATCCACAATAGCCTCAAAGGTGGCTTGCATCTGCTTGGGGACGTTTTCATTCTTACTTTTCTTGGGCATAATGTGCCTTTCCGCATCAAGTTATTACAATTAGGGGTCCAGCCCGTGGAGATTAGCAGTGCGGACTTTCAATGTTTTAAATCAATAATAATTTCCGGACGTAAGGGTAGTTAAACTCTTCAAAAAATCAAGGGATATCGGATCCATTGACTGGATTCATCAAGCGGAACTTCGTCAGATATGTATTGTTTCGTCTTACAAAGTTCATTACAGTGAAGCCTCTTATTTTCGCTGTTAGAACCCGTGTTCTTTCGAATCGTAATGGATAAAATCCTTTGTAAAGACAGTGACTGAATGGATCCTTGTCGAAGTTTCAACTCCTTGAAAACAATCTTGTTAGCTGGAATCCTGTCGTTATTCACCGCAGGAGTTTGGGCAGGTCAAAAACAGCAATGGGAAGGTGGACTTGCGGTTATTGGGGGACAAACACCGCATTATTTTGGTTCCAACCATCACATTTATGCCGTGTTGCCGCTCCCGTTTTTTGTCTATCGGTTGGATTATTTGCAGCTTGGCGATAGCAATAAAATAAAGCTGGCGGAGCAAGATGATTTTTTAGTGGAGTTTAGTGCAAGCGGTAGATGGGCTTTGGAAAGTGACGACCTTGAGGCCCATCCCCCCAATGAAGTCAAGGATCCTCATGCGGAGATCTATCGTTCGACAAACTACACTCGGAGGGGAATGGAGGACTTACCGTTTGTTCTGCTCCTGGGGATCAATCCCAAGTGGTATTTAAACAACCATCTTTATGTTGAAAGCCCTCTGCTGGTAGGTGTTACGGTGGGCAGTGGCTTTGCTCATGTGGGAGACACACTCTCTCCCACGCTAAGTTTCGATGTTTTCAATCGTGCTTCCAATCATATTTTGGAATTTAGCGTTTCCTGGCTGTTAGGAGACTACCTGTACAATAATTACTATTATGAAGTCCCGGCCAAAAACGCGCTTGAGGGCCGACCGGAATATCATGCCACTTCAGGTCTCACCACGTTCAGTTATGGTGTTGATTTCAGTTTTGATGTCACAGACCAATTGACATTGGGAGGAGGATATGGGATTCATGAAATGTACACTTCTGTCGTAAGAGAGAGTCCTTTGATCGTGGCCAAACAATCGCGATCCATCGGTATTTTTTTAATGTATAGTTTCTGGCAAAGCGCCTATAAAGTCCAAACCTGGAAATAGTTTTGGCAACCTTAATCCATCTGAGAAACTATGAGTATTTTTATTACTGGAGGAACAGGTTATCTGGGTTCCTATGTGATTAGCAATCTGCTCGAAAACACCACACAGGCCTTATCCCTGCTGATTCGTGCGAAAAACAAAGAAGACGCCATCCATAAACTTTGGAAAGCCCTTCAGCTCCATCTTTCTGAAGAGCGATTCCGGAGTCATCTTTCCCGCGTGGAAATGGTGTTCGGGGACTTACATCAACCGGATTTGGGGCTTGATCCAACGAGTCATAAGAAACTGGTGCATCAAACGACCTCGATACTTCACATTGCCGCCTCTTTAAATCGTAAATCCGAAAAGGCCTGTTTGAACACGAACCTGAGAGGAACTCTTGCTGTGATCAAACTGGCCCGTGCGATTGCGGATACGAAGGGTCTTCGTCGATTTACGCATATCTCAACGGTGGGTGTGTCTGGGCACCGCAGTCATGAAATGGTCCATGAAGATGAGGCCATTGATTGGGAGCGTTCTGATTATGACGCGTATGGGAGAACCAAGAAGTTTTGCGAGTATCTGGAGCACGAACTTTTAGGCGAGGATGTGCCTTTATTGACCTTGCGTCCTTCCATTGTGATGGGGGATTCCCGCTTTCCTGAGACCACGCAGTTTGATATGGTTCGGGCCTTTTGTTTTTTTGCTGACTTGCGCCTACTCCCTTTCAATCCTCAAACGCGTCTGGATATTGTCAACGCTGATTGGGTGGGCGAGGCTATTGTTGAACTTCATTTGAAAGAGGATCTCAAACATAACATTTATCACTTGTCCGCGGGAGCGCAGTCCTCCACGTTGAAGGACATTGCCCACGTGTTGAGTCGGGATTTAAAACGGAAACCTGTTTTTTTGCCAAAATTAGAACAACCTTTTGACAAAGTGGTCAACCTGCTTGCGGGATTACCGCAAAGAAACCAGATCACTTATGTCGGCTCTCTGCTTAAAGTCTTTCTTCCCTATATCAGTTTTGATACCGTTTTTGACAACTCCAGAGCCCTTGACGCTTTGCAAACAGCGCCAACGCCTTTCACCGAATACGGCGGAGATTTATATCGATTTTCCAAAAAAGTTAACTTTCAATACCCTTACAAGGAACTTTGATGAACGTGGTTTGTTTTGAAAAAAAATCCAGCATTTTCAGCAAAATCGATTTGAGCAAAGATAATGTGGTGGAAGCGTCAGCAGGCACAGGAAAAACCTTCACCATTGAGGAGTTGGTTGTGGAGCTACTCCTGGAACAGGAACTGCCCATCCGTGCCCTCCTTCTCGTCACCTATACCGAAAAAGCCACGTCAGAACTCAAAGAAAGAATCCGTAAGCGTTTGCAGGAGATGTGGGAACAACTGGAATCTCCCGGTAACCGGGTGGTCGATGAAACAAAGCCATTATGGAAAGTGGATCCGCGTAAGAAAGAATTGTTGACGGCGGCTTTACTTGATTTTGATTCGGTTGCCATTTATACGATTCATGGATTTTGTCATCGAATGTTACGAGAGTTTGCCTTTGAAAATCGTCAGTTATTGGAACAACAACAAAGGAGTAATCAGCTCATTTTCCCTGATCTGTTCAGACGCTATCTGAAAAAAAGTTTTTTATCTCAACCCTGCGGGACCTTTGAGCCTTTTGACGAATTTATCAAAAATAACACAGAATCTCACCCTATTGAAAGCTTGGAACAAGAACTCTTACACCTCTTGGATAAAGAGGGGAAAATTATTCCAGAGCTGGCTCCTTTTTCAGAAGTGCTCTATAAACTGGTTGCGCCTTTGATGCTTCTGAGCAGTGTGGATCGAGAGTTGAGAACGAAAATTCCAGCGGTTTCACATCCTGTCCTTGAAGCTTTTGAACAGATGAGCCTCAATGGCGTTTCTCGTAATAAAATCCTGAGAAATTTGAAGTATTTAATTGAGGTCCTTGCTCACTTCAAACAGCACAAACAGGAATCAAAAGTGCTGTTGGAGTTGTTGACCATTGAACTCAACGCAATTTTTCAACCTCGGTGCAATAAAAATCGGAAAAAGGAGGAACTCTATGGAAACCCCTCCGATCTTCCGGCATTGATGCAGCAATGGTTGAGTGCTGTTGAACAAATCTTCAAGGTCTTTCACGAGGCCCAAATTCCGCTTGAGGAAGATGATAAGAACACAAACCGGATTCTTCGCGTCTGGCTTTTACAAACCTTACTGCCTCAACTCAGGGAGGAATTGGAACACTATAAGACCGAAGAAGGGTTGTTTGATTTTGATGATATGTTAACACGGGTTTATAAGAATCTTAAAACACCTTCCAATGCGCCCTCCATGTTGACTTTAGCCATTCAGAAAAAGTATCGCTATGCGATTATTGATGAGTTTCAGGATACCGATTCAATTCAATGGGAAATATTCAAGAGTATTTTCCTGGATAGCAGCGAGCATCAACTTGTGGTGATCGGAGATCCTAAACAGGCGATCTATGGGTTTCGAGGTGCTGATGTTTCAACCTATATTCAGGCAAGAACGGAAATTACCAAAGTTCAGGGAATCCCGCTTCGATTGGATTATAACTTTCGTTCCACACCAGATCTCATTGAAGGGCTGAATCAGATTTTTGAGCATCCCTCTCTGTTTCAGGAAGAATCCATTCCCTTCATTCGAGCAAAATGTGGACGTGAAAATACGTTGTTGGAAGACGATTATCGCGATCGTAAAGCGGTTCATTTATTTGTTCTTCTGCCTTCCTTTGAAATTAAACGAAAATGGCTGGAAGGCCAACTCAATTCAGCAAAAACAGAATTTCCCCGCGATTTGTTAACCTCCCTTGAACCGCTCATCGGTACCCGATTTACGGGTTGGGAACTATTTTCTCAGACCGTGGATCAACTTTGGGGGGAACACGAGGATTCGTTGAAAAGCAAACTACTGAATGCCTGTCTTCAGACCAACGTGGGAATTGCCAAGGAAAGCTTTGCCGCTCAGATTGCGGTTGAAATTAATCGACTTCTGCAATCGAAACCCCGGTTATCGGACACAGAGACAAAAAAAAGTCGGGAGTTGGAAATTCAAGATATTTGCATTCTTTTCAGGAGTCGGGCAGAAGGTGAAATTCTGGTATCACACCTCAGAAAACAAAATATTCCTTATGCGTTTTATAAACAAAAAGGCTTGTTTCAAACCAGAGAAGCTTTTGAAATCTATGATTTATTTACAGCGATCAACCAACCGCAGGATCATTCAAAACGGTTCAAATCGTGGTTAACCCGTTTTTTCTCCGTTCCTTTGTCTCAAGTCGAGCTAGCGCAGGATACCTCCCTGGCCAGTCATTATTATCAACAACTGAAACATTGGCATCAACTGGCGATTGAAAAACAATTTAAACAATTATTTGAAGAAATATTACAGCAAACGGAGCTGCTGCAACGTGAATTATTTTTAACAAGCAGTGAGCGGGAAATCACCAACTATGTTCACTTGTTTGAAATTCTCACGCAACAGGCTACCGAAAAACAACTGGATTTAACAGAACTCCTGGGCTTACTGCTTTCTTTCATCCAGGAAAAAGCGGACCCTGGACAAGATCAAAATCTGTTACGTCTGGAAAGTGACCGCCAGGCGGTACAATTGATGACGATGCATGCGTCAAAAGGCTTGGAATTTCCGGTGGTTTTCATTTACGGAGGCTTTTCGGATACCCCTCAGGATTCCTTTTATCGTTATCATAATGAGCAAGGAGCGTGGATCATTGATTTGTTAAAAGAAGGCAAGGCACAATTTACCAAAGAACAAAATGAGGAAAAACAACGCCTGCTCTATGTCTCACTCACTCGTGCGGGAGCACGTCTTTATTTGCCCTACATTCCTGTAAACCCCTATAATGAGACGAAGGAACTGAAAAGGGTGATCCGTATTAATCAGGAAAGCACCTATTTCCAATTGCTTGAAAGTCTCGATTCGACGTGGAACAAAATCAGTCATTCTGCCAATGAAAACCAAAAGGAATTCAGTTATAGTGAGGTGCTGCCCTCGTCTTTTGAGGCGCAATCCTCAGCCCGTCCGGATCATGGGGGAAATCCTGTGGACTCTTTTGAGCTCCCGCCCCTTCCTCAATTTTCTTCGTGTCTTGGGAATGACGCGGAAGACTCGCTGACGGACTTACGAATTCAAAAACGTGGTTTTGTGGTGAGTTCTTTCAGCAGGCTGCATCGCAAAGCAGAGTTGGCCGCGATTTCCGAAACGGCTCACTTGAGTGAGGAAGATCTGGTGGCTCCTAAAGAAATGGATGAACTGGAAAACCTGATGGAATCTCCAGAACTCGATGTACTTCCAGGTGGAACGCAAACAGGTAGCTTTTTGCATGAAGTGCTCGAAAGCGTGGACTTCCATTCTCTTGAAACTTCGGTCTCCCCCGAAGGCTGGCTTTCGCTCAAGCCTGTGCAAAAATTATTCACGGATCTCATGGGAAAGTACAATCGTCCGATTGAAGCCCTGGGACGAAGCGCGTCTATTATTTGGCATACGTTGACTCGGCCTATTTCCCTGGGAGAAACCACGATTTCCTTATCCCAACAGGCCAGGAAAACCCGAAGAGAAATGAGTTTCTATTTTCCCATTCCTGAAAAAGCGCATCCCTTGTTGAATCAACTTACCTCGGACCTCTCACCGCACTGGGAGATACAAAGAGGGTTTTTACAGGGCTCCATTGATTTTATTTTTGAATATCAGGGGAAAGTTTATTTTATTGACTGGAAAAGTAATATGTTGGCGGACTATGAGGACTCAACCATAAGTCAAGAAGCAAAAGAACATTATGAACTGCAGTATATCATTTACACACTGGCAATCCTACGCTGGTTACAGATCCGCACCGAAAAAGACTTCGACTGCCGATTCGGAGGGGCGCTTTACATCTTCTTAAGAGGCATGCCCACGGGGAAGGGCGTATTCCTCCATCAACCGACCTGGCTGGAAGTACAGGAATATGAACAACGGTTACTCAACTCCAACTACTAAGAGACGGTCCAAGAACGCTCACTTCGCCGTAGGCACCCCTCAGCAACGGGCATTTTGAGGGGTGCGGCTTCGCTAACGCATCCTACCAACCTCTTCTCGGAGAGCCTCCCAATGACTCAGGTTTTAAACCACCGGGGATTAGTGTTACGTAGTTTGCTCACATACGACCGTCCTACGGGGACTTGTATGGTTGATCGTGGACCGCTTTTCATCCACATTTCAAAATCTCTTGGATTTTTCCTGTCCACGCAAAGAACTCTTTTGGGATTGACCAGATAAGATCGGTGGACACGTAACAGTTCATCCTCTTTAAAGTGTTCCACCACCATATGAATCGGTACTCTAAGATCTAATTCGAAATTGTTCTGAGACTCAAAAGAAACTCGGCAGTAAGGGGATTCCGCACAGATAAAAAGGATACGATCAAGCAATAACTCAATTTTATTGAGTGCCATCATTTGGCGCATCAAGACGGCAGAATCAATGGACGCGGGGTCCTCTTCCTGACCTCTGTCCTCCAGGTCGAAAGAACTATTTGTATGAAAGACCATATCAAGGCCTTCGAGAATTCTACGAAGATATCGGACTTCATCAATGGGCACTGGATTTTCCATAAAACACCTTAACATCTGGTAAGAGAATTCCTGGATAATAGCTATCTAAAGCCACCTCCTACGTAAATCGGAACTTTATTTCCTGGAACGCCCTAAGTTGTTCATTATTTCTTATCATGCACTTGAGGAGGTAATTGACCTTTTCTACCTCCCAAGGCTCTCCTCTAGGTTATGTTCAAAAACATATCAAAAAATCAAGCAGGGACACATCTTTTTCCCAGAGTTTCTTTCAAGACTTAATTTAGCTTCCAAAGCGGTCCTGAGTCCTTCTCCCTCACGGGAGGCTTTACGGAGAAATTTGTTGTGTACTGGCTTGCTTCCTTCCTAAAATCGTGCCAATTATAGCGTTAATCAATAAAAAGTTATGGAGAAGTTGAAAATGCCTCTTTTAAGCCCTCAAAAAACAGTCTGGACCCCCTTCGGCACCGCGCGGATGAAAGCCGTTTCAGAGCTATCAGGTACGTGTTCAGGCGTGGCCCCTTTACGACTGTCACCTGCGCTTCAAGCCTTATTTCAATATTTTAATGAAGCACAACTGGATGATGTCTATTTTTACCAAACCTTAGATATGATTCGCTGGGCTTCTATTACTCCAGAAAGTTTTCAGGAACTGGGGCTTATGGCTGTTTTTCTCTACTTGAGGCAGTCCTGGTTGAATGGCAGCACTTGTCTTTATTTAGAAAAAGATTTACCCGCCGTTGCTCAAATCTTGGAAAAAACAGGATTTTTTATAGCGCGGGATATTCCAGATCTGCTCCTTCAAATGTTGATTCAGGAAGGTTCGCCCCTGGTTGGCGGAGAGGGTGAGTTTAAACCCTTCATTCTCAGCAGGGAAGCGCAATACTTATATCACCAAAACAATTTCCACGATGAAGGCATTTTAGTTCGATATTTAGAACAGCGCTTGCGTATGAACGTGCCTCTTCCTGAGCCAACGGAAACTCGGCAAGTTTTGGAGGAGGTGCTGGTAACCTATCCCATCATGTACGGTTCACAACCACTGCAACTGGCGAAAGAACAGTTGTTGGCTCTTCTTTTGGCACTTCAAAGTCCACTGACTATCATTTCAGGGGGACCGGGTACGGGTAAAACTTCTGTTGTTGTGAGCCTGTTACGAACCTTGTCCCGCTTGGGACTTGCACAAAAAATAGCACTTGCCGCACCTACAGGAAGAGCGGCCAAACGCATGGCCGAAGCTATTGAAGCGGGGTTGACTCATATCCGCGACATAGAGAATTCCCCTAAGGATCAGCGTCTTCTCGAAAATCTTCGGGAAGCACAAACCTTACACCGCTTGTTGGGGTACCATCCTGTCACAAAACGCTTTCGTCACCATGAAAATTATCCACTCGCTATGGATGTGGTTGTCATTGATGAAGCTTCAATGATTGACCTGACCTTGATGTCCCGCCTTTTTCGCGCTGTCTCTCCGCAACGCACCCATTTTTTCCCTCCGGCACGTTTGATCCTTTTGGGGGATGTGAACCAACTGCCTTCTGTGGGTGCGGGAAGTGTCTTGAAAGATCTGGTTCCGCTGTCATTATCCTTAAGTCCTTCACAAGGTCATGAGCTGAGTCAACTGGCCCCGGAACTTTCTGTTTTAATCAATCAGTACACCACGTCTTCAACGGATCTTTTTTCTGGAAAATCGGCGCATTTGATTCAAAGTTTTCGTCAAAAAGCGGAGGACCCTTCCGGAAAAGCCATTTTAGACATCGCGTCCCTCATCCATAAGGCGTCCTCCGCTGAGGAAGTTTCACAGGGATTATTTCAACCTCCTATTTACCCTGACAGCCTGATCCCTCTTTCCTCGTTGGCAGAGAATCGTTATGAAAAAGTAGCGTTCCTGGAACAGCAGAATACCTCGAAACAGATAAAAACCTTTGTGCATCAATGGATTTCTGATTTTTTGTTAGATAACGCCTTTCTCGAATTGATTCAGCAAACGTATTCCTTGGCGTCCTTTGAGCAGCATTGGGAGGATTTGAGAAAATTGTTTGAGATCCTGAATCGTTTCCGTATTCTGACTCTGACACGGGTGCTCCGTACAGGATCAGAAGCGGTTAACCGGATTTTTCCACAGTTATTATTTCCTCAGTCCCGATGGACCTCTCAGGCCTTCGAAGCTTTTTATGCCGGTGCGCCTGTGATGATTTTAGAAAATGATTACCAAAATAACTTGTTTAATGGAGACCAAGGTTTATTTTTAAAATTTGAACACCCCGAGAGTAAAAAAATTGAACTTAAAGCTGTTTTTCCAATTGAGGGTGCGTATCAAACGTTCTATGATCATCAACTGAAGAGTCATCAGCTTGCATATGCTATCACCGTTCATAAGAGTCAAGGGTCGGAGTATGATCATGTTGCGATCATCCTCCCCCCTCACTCACAGAACGAATCGCTTGGAGAAAGTGCTTCCGAGAGCATGAGTTCAAAAGCGGATGAACTTTTGAGTAAAGAAATGCTCTATACGGCTCTGACACGCGCAAAAAAATCCGTATTGATTTTGGGGCCTAAAGAAACCTTGATTCATGCGGCGTCAAGAAAAATAAACCGATACTCAGGAATCAAATCCATGCTAAAGGAGCTTGCTTCATGAACTTACCAGCAAAAAAATCATTGTTATCTGTGGCTCTTCTCAGGGGGTTGTTATTGCGGGGGCTGTTGTCTTTAGGAGGATTTCTGTTGGCGTTGAATGCTTTTGCGGCACCAACACCAATGCCTCCTTTTTTATCGGCAGTGGAGCAGGGAAACACCAAAAAAGTCACGGAATTTATTGAAAAAGGGGTCAATCTCAACATGACACAGGAGACTGGCGCTAATGGACTCATCCTTTCAATATTCATGGGAAATCTGGAAATGGCCTCCCTGTTGATCAAATCGGGCATTAATACGCAGCAGCAAGATCTCCAGGGCATGAGTGCCCTGATGTGGGCCGTGCGTTACGGAGATTTGGACATGGTCGAGATTCTGCTTCAACACGATGGCAAAGTGAATATAAAAAATCAAAACGGGGAAACGCCTTTGATTATTGCCGCGTTGCAAGGGGACGTTGCCATTATTCGACGATTGCTCTCCCATCAAGCGGAGGTGCATGCTAAAAATCGCAATGGAGAAACCGCTTTGGTGATCGCGGCCTTTGAAGGCAATATCGCGGTGGTCCGCTTACTGATTCAAGCGGGAGCGGATGTCAACGTCGTTAGTGAGGAAGGCTTCACGCCTTTGGCCGCGGCCGCAAGTAATGGTTTCCCGGAGATTGTGCAGTTACTCCTCAGTCATGGCGCTAAAATCGACATAGAAGGGGAATCGACCATTCCTCTTGATATGGTTGAAGGACAAAGAGAAGTTGTTCAAGTGGGGGAAGACGCTCTCCCCGCTCAAGATGATGAAGGCCGAACCCCTCTGATGGAAGCGGCCAGTGAAGGACGTATCAGCATGGTTAAAAAACTCATTGCCAGTGGAGGCGATGTGAACGCAAAGGATCAAACAGGCCGGACTGCCTTGCTGGAAGCCTGTTCCACAGGACGATATTTTACCGTCAGCCTTCTTCTGGAAAAAGGGGCCAAAGTCAATCAACGGGATAATCAGGGATTTACACCGCTCATGTTAGCCTCTCTGGAAGGAAGAGTGGAAATCATCAAATTACTCATTGAAAAAGGCGCGAATGTTGACGCTGTGGACGAAGATGGTGTTTCCTCAACGCTGCTCGCGGCAAGTGAAGGGCGCTATCACGCTTTACAATTCCTGATAGAAAAAGGCGCTCAAGTTAATATTCAAGATCATAATGGCCGGACGCCTTTAATGGAGGCGGCAAGCGAAAGTCACACCGATACGGTTGAATTATTGATAAAAAGTGGTGCCGAGGTCAATGTGAAGGATAAAGTTGGACGTACTGCGCTGGCGGAAGCGCTTGAGGAAGAATACACCGATATTGTCCAATTACTAAAAGCCGCTGGTGCAAAGGAAAAATAAAAAATGACCTCTTTGAAACAAGCTCTATTTAATTTTGAGACTCCAGGCTATTATGGCCCTTACGGGGGTATGTTTATCCCTGAAATTTTAAAAACGACGTTTGACGAATTGATCGCCGTTTTCGAAGAAGCGCAAGCCGATCCCCGGTTTTGGAAACAATACGTTGACGTCATGCAAAGTTATTCTTGCCGACCTACTCCCATCACCCCGCTAACGAATCTGTCTTCCTACTTGGGAGGAGCACAACTCTATTGTAAAAGGGAGGATTTAAACCATACAGGGGCTCATAAAGCGAATAATGTTATGGGACAAGGACTCCTGGTTCAGAGAATGGGGAAGCAACGGGTGATTGCGGAAACCGGCGCGGGTCAACATGGTGTTGCCACCGCCACGATGGCCGCGCGCATGGGCTTGGAATGTACCATCTACATGGGAGCCGTCGATGTGGAACGCCAACGTCCCAATGTGTTCTGGATGGAACAGCTTGGCGCAAAAGTGGTCGCTGTCACAGAGGGAACCGCCACACTTAAAGATGCCATCAATGCGTCGTTGAGAGATTGGGCGACTTCAATGGAGACCACTCATTATGTGATGGGAACCGTTTGCGGTCCTCATCCTTTTCCTCAAATAGTCGCCTATTTTCAAAAAATAATTGGAGCGGAAAGCCGCACGCAGATGCAAGCCTTGACGGGACGTTTGCCTGATCGAATCTACGCCTGCGTTGGAGGCGGTTCCAATGCCTGTGGCATGTTTATTCCTTTCCTTGACGATGACGCTGTGGAACTCGTTGGTGTTGAAGCCGGAGGCTTGGGAATTGAAACAGGAAAACACGCTGTCCGATTTGCTGGAGGACGCGTTGGTGTCGCTCAAGGTTATAAAACTTACTTTCTCCAAAATGAGGAAGGGCAAATGCAACCGACTCACTCGATTGCCGCAGGGCTGGATTACATTGGCGTCAGCCCGATTTTGAGTTATTTGCATGACTTGAAAAGAATACGCTTTGAATCGGCAACCGACGAAGAAGTTGTCGAGGCTGCCCGGCTTCTGATTCGAAAAGAAGGCATCATCCCCGCGTTAGAGAGCAGTCACGCTCTGGCTGGCATTTTCCGTGAAGCCGGGGCCCTCTCCAAAGATCAAATCCTGCTCGTTAATTTATCGGGAAGAGGGGATAAGGATATTTTTAATATGGCAGAAGCCTTGAGTGACAAAAACTGGAAAGAATTTTTAAAAAAGAAAGCGGCAAACTTATGAATTTAGCTCACTACCTGAAAAAACAGCTCTCCCGGAAAAAAATATTACTGATGACTCACTTGATTGTGGGGTATCCTTCTCTGGCAGAAAACCGGACGATGCTTCAGTGTATGCAGGAGGCAGGTGTTGATTTGGTAGAATTGCAAATGCCCTTCAGTGAACCTATTGCCGATGGCCCCATGTTTGTGAGAGCAAATCAAGCCGCGTTGAGTCATGGCACGGTTTGGAACGACTACTTTGAACTCATGAAAACCTCAACGGAACAATATAGTTTTCCCTTTCTTTTTATGGGATACTATAATGCGGCCTTTACCATGGGACATGAAGCGTTTTGTACTCGTATCCAGGAGTCCGGAGGCTGTGGTTATATTCTTGCCGATTTGCCTGTGGAGGAGTTTGGGGACCTTTTTCAGTATAGCGAAGCCCATAACCTTTCACCCATCTTTCTCTTTACTCCAACCAATACCGATGAACGGCTGGCTGAAATTGGCAAGCACGGGAAAGGTTTTATTTACAGTGTCGCCCGTAAAGGCGTCACCGGTAAGAAAACCGAAATGAGTGAAGAAGTCACTCATTTTATCAAACGCTGCCGCCAGGCGACTCAACTTCCGCTGGCACTGGGTTTTGGACTTTCAGACGCGGAAGATTTACAGGCGTTACAGGGAAAAGTGGAAATTGCCATAGTGGGAACGGCTCTCCTCAAAACCTGGGAAGAAGGCGGAAAAGCCGCTTATCAAGCGCACCTGGAAAGACTGGTCAAAGGGTGTTCTTAATTCCCTTGAAGATAGGATTCCTCAAACTCCTTGAGGGACAGGACGGGAATGTCCAAATCCTGTGCTTTTTTCAGTTTGGCTGAGGCCACTGAAGGATCTTTACAAACGACCAGGCTTGTTTTCTTACTGACTGAAGAAACCACGCTTCCGCCCTCAGCAGTAATGAGCGCTTCCCAATCTTTATTTCGAAAACCTGTAAAACAAATCGCCTGATTTCTAAACTTTCCTTCCCGGTTGACTTCGCTTTTCTTCAAGGTCACGGGTAAGGTAGGCAAGGTTTCCCAGAAGATTTTGATGTTATCCAAATAGGCATCCGCAAGAATCTCTGAATATCCGTCTATTGCCAAGAGGTCATCCCTGGAGGGAATTTTCTCAGGCGTGTCATAATCTTGCAGGAGCACCAGTTTTTTCTGTCCTAAGGAAGGAAAGAGGGATAAGGCGTGTTGAACTTTGGAAAGTTCAACATTTTTGGATCGGTTGTGAATTTCAGATAAAAACTTCGTCGACTTTTTTTCTTTCCACCCTTCCAGCTTTAGCAGATCTTCCTTGGTGATAGCATAGATTTTTTCCAGGGTATTCCACCCTTCCAGGTAGAGTTGCCGGAGAGTCCGCTCACTGGTTTCTTCAACACCTAGCGTCTTGAAATAAAAAACAAATTTTTGAATCCCCTTTTCGGGACAGTGGGGCGCAGGGCAAAGCAGATGAATATGGTTTTTGTCCCAATTCAGAGCGGACCGGCATGAAGGGCAATGGGTTGGAAGAACGGGTGCCACTTTTTCCAACACAGCCACAATTTTAGGAATCACATCCCCACTCCTGATGATTTCAACCTTGGCGTTAATCCCACAGCCCATCGCATGCATCATTTCAACATTATTGAGTGTAACACGACTTACCGTAACTCCTCCAATATCAATGGGATCCACCAATCCAACGGGCACAATTCTGCCTTCTTTTGAAACTTGGTATTCGATGTCCTGGATTGTGGTGATGCCCACATCTCCCTGAACGCCTTTCCATGCCCTGGCATAGGCAGGATTGAACGATGAAGTTTCTTGCCCTAAATCGCTTTGAAGGGCATAGTCATCAATTTCGATAACAATTCCATCCATTTCAAAATCTCCGCGGGACCATTCTTCAAACAAAGATTCCAAGAAGGCTTGAGTGATTTGGGACAAGGGGTAGCGTCGGAAGGGGACTTCGACAGAGTTGAGTTGCTGATTCAGAAACTGGATCTGCTCCGATTTGTTTTTTTCGCAAATCATTCCATACCGAAGATAAACCACATCTTTCAATTTTTCCGCATCGGGTTCTTTGGCGTTAAACAAGCCTGCCACAAAATTTCGGGGATTCTTAAATTGAGTTTCGTATTTTTGGGCAAAGGTGCTTTTGGGCATGATCACCTCACCCACGCAGTAGAAGGCTTCCTGGGTTGTGAACTTTTCTTTTTGCGTCACGCCTTGGATCCACTCGTCGCTTCGCTGCCCGACTTGACCATTACCCCGAGTCCAACCTTCAATCCCCTCGGGCGTGTGATGTCCCAGAAAAGCCAGACCATCATATTTGGGCGTTAAACAAACAACAGTCTCCGGATCAATCGCTTTTGCTTTCATCCACTTGGAGAGCTCTTCCCCGGTTTTAATTTTATTCAAACTTCCCATCGCATGAGGGAGCGTTTCTTTGCGACTATCGGACGGCTCAAGCGTTATTCCAACTTGAATCAATACCTGAGAATTCGGAGCGATCAATTGCAGTTCATCAACCAACGCATCAAATTCCGCGTCAGTGATGGTTTCTTCATCCTCTCCACTACGATAGTTTTGATTGTAGGATGTAATGAGATGTTCTAATTCTTGAATACGGTTCATCTTTCTCCGTTATTTAAGATTTTTATCAAAAGAGGATCGTTAGATTTTTCATATTTTGGAGAGATGGTGGCAACTT
Organism: Deltaproteobacteria bacterium TL4; assembly: GCA_051382335.1. Taxonomy (GTDB): domain Bacteria; phylum SAR324; class SAR324; order SAR324; family NAC60-12; genus JBBCAX01. The sequence goes on along the minus strand of JBBCAX010000050.1, from coordinate 41,180 downwards.
TATTTCAGAGTTGCCGTATCTGAGATCCAACTCTTCAAGTAACTTTAAATTTGCGATGGATTCAGGGAAGTGCGTGATTTTTTCACAACCGGCACAATTGAGTGATTGCAGTTGTTTCATGTCTCCGAGAGCGTTGGGTAAAGCCACGGATTCTGAGCGGCTCCGTTTTCTGTAATTTCCAAAGGATCAACGATTTCGTTTTCTTTTGTTCCCATTTTCTTTTTTCCTGGACCTTCCCTAAATAGGTACCAATCGTGGTGAAAAGTGTCAACCTAAGTAATAAAAGTATTATTTTTAACAGGTTGCGACAAATCAACAGTCCTCACTTATTTTACCCTTTGCCCTTTAAAGATAAATTTGAAAAGCATTGATTTATCCCCGCAAGTTTCATAAAAAAAAAGAATCCCTGTTGGTGCAATCCGTGAGGCCTGTCCTTTGCTTATGGTCTCAGGAGATATAATTGGAATGAAAAGGACAGGTAAAAAGCTGTTTCGATGTGCTCTGCACGAGATATTTTATATAATTTCTTAGACTGAAGACTTATGAGACGACACCATACCGAAATTAAACTGGGGGCAATGATTTTCATCCTGTGTTTCTTTTGGACGCAAAGCGTTTTTTCCGCAACCTTGGAACAAATCAAAGCCCGTAAAAAACTATACATTGGCTTTACGGAAGATTCACTCAATACGGTTCATTACTCATTATTTCAAGCCTTCGCACAGTACCTGAAAGTGGAGTTAGTCGTTCGGCCGTATACTTGGGAGGAGTTTTTAAAAACCCCACCCAAGGAATCTCAAAAGCCTTCGCTTCAAGCCACCTCGTCGGTTTCTGATGATATTTTTGAACAGGTAGACATCCTCAGCATGCATGAACTTGTCGCGGAACCGTATCAGCAACAATTCGATTTCGTGGAAAACATCGTCTCGACGGAACTTTTAATTGTTAATTCCGAACAGCAGAATTTGCTTAAATACGCGCAGCTTCGAGGTAAGAGGATCGCCTTTCTTCAACATACGGCCACAGAAAACTATTTAAGCGAGATCAATAAAAACATAGGCGGAGGGATTGTTTTCCAGCCCACAAATAGTGACCAAGAGGCCCAAACACTTTTGGCAGACAGGCAAGTTGAGGGCCTTGTCTTAAATTCCATAACGGCCTTTAAATTTCTGCACACCCATCCCGATTTAATGTCGGTCTTCTCCATTTCAGCGCTGAAAAAGGGGGTTTGGGGATTGAAAAAAAACAACAAAACACTTCAACAAGCCTTGCAAAAATTTATTTTAGAGATGGGGAAATATGAAAAACTCAACCCGATCTTCATTCAGCATTTTGGCATCGAATACGCCAATTATCTCGATCGCTTAAGAAGTTTAGCTCAATTTTCTTATAGAAACCTGGAACAAATCCAGAAAGATGGGAAACTATACGTTGCCATGACTACCGAAGGCATGAATTCCCTCAACTATCCGTTAGTGAACCAATTTGCTCGATCAATAGGAGTGGAGGCCGTGATTTTCCCTACAACATGGGAAAATCTTTTCCACCGGCAAGGACAAATCCCTCAAGGCTTACAAGAGGATCCCAATGTTTTTTATACTCCTGATATTTTCAAATATGTAGATTTTGTCGCGGAATATTTTACTCTCAATGAATGGGGTAAAAAAATATTTGATTATGCCGGAACGATCCTTTTCACTGATTTTTTGGTGGTTCCCAAGCAAGGGCCTGCTATCCAAAAGTATGAGGACTTAAAAAATCGAAGGCTTGCGTTCAGGGACGAACGCTCATGGGCGGAACGTCTGAAGACGATTAACAAGCGGGTAAGTGGAAGCCTCTTATTACAACCAGTATCGAGCCTTCTGGAATCGAAAAAACTGCTTCAAGAGCGAAAAGTGGATGGCATCATGCTGGGTGCGGAACAGGCTTTGAAATTCACCTGGGAATTTCCTGAGTTTAAGCTGACGATTCCGATCTCACCGGTTAAGAAAGCGGGATGGGCACTCCAAAAAAATAACAGGCAGTTGATTGATTCGATTGAAACTTTTTTTGAGAATAGCCTTTCCGAGGGTCCTTTGGATCAGACCTTTAAAAATAACATGGGAATTACCTATGCTGACTATGTTCAGGTGTTAAATCAATATGCGGCCCCGTCTGCCAGGAGCTTAAAGCAAATCAAGCGGAGCGGAAAACTCTATGTCGCTTTTACCAAAGAAACGTTGAATTCGCCTCATTACCTGCTGGCGCAGGAATTTGCAAACTATCTCAAAGTAAAGCTGGTTCCTGTTCCAGTTCAGTGGGAGGACTATTTTGACAGAAACGAGCAACCCCACCAGGATTCAACCCCGTCACCCATCAAAGGAACACTCCGTATTTTTAATAAAGTGGATCTCATTGCCGATAATTTTTCGATGTCCGCAGAGCAACACACTTTTTTTGATTTTGCTGAGACGATTCTTTCAACCTCCTTAGGGATACGCTCGAAACTGTTTAAAAAGGGAGCGCAGAAAAACAGTAAATGGGGCATCGTCGCAAAAAGAAATTCACCGCTACCCTCAGCTTTTGTGGAACAACTTCGCACAGAAGGCACAACACTGCTTGAATGTGCGTCACTGGACGAATTACAGCAACTGCTCCTCCAGGGCCAGGTTGAGGGCGCAATAATGGAGGGTTATCAGGCGCTACAATGGGAGAAAAATAACCTTGATTTCCTTATCGACGGTCCTGTCAAACCCGCAAGTTATAGAGGATGGGCTGTAGAAAAATCGAATTATGAACTTTTGTCTAAAATAAAAACGTTCATGACCTCTATTTTAGCCAATGGGATTCTGGACAAGATCTTTATTGAGTCCAACAACATGCGATATTATCAATATCTGGAACGCCTGGGAATAAAAAATCCTGAGACCTTCACGAGCACACGACCTGTAAGAGATCTGGATGAAATTATAAAATCAGGGAAACTGATTGTCGCTGTTCGTGATCGGGATATTGTTTATCACAACGAAGGAAAAAAGCAGTTTTACCAGAGACTGGTGGAGGAATTCGCAAAATATTTAGGGGTTACGATCGAACTGGTGGTTACTCCAAATTTTTCGCAGTACTGGGAAAATGAACGTGGTGTCATCCTTAAAGGAAAAAGCTATATCCCCGAGTGGTTTTATCATTTTGATCTTGCCGCGGAAGCCTTTGCCGAACTGGATTGGCGAGTCAACAAAGTAGATCTGGTGCTTATATTTCCCCATCTAACCACGGTGGTCGCCAGAAAAGATACGGAAATCTATGCTATTCAGGATCTCGAAAATTTGAGAGGCGTCACCCTCAAAGGCAGTCGCTATGAAGACATCTTAACCAATAATCAATTGACCCATTACCATTACAATGAAGTCAATAATTTCATTCCTGACCTCTTGGAACACAAAGCAGATTACATCATCTATGGTGATGCGTATTCATTGATTCCTGAGTATTCAGAATTGGAAGTCAAATTGTTCTTGGGAAAACCCCAAAAAAGCGGATGGGGGGTGAAAAAGAATCAACCCCAGCTCAAGCATAAAATCATTGAATTTGTGGAACAGGCAAGGAAGACAGGCTTGATTGCTGAGTTATATCAGCAACAAACTGAGATGTCTCTGGATAAGGCAGAAAACTTCCAGTCCACTTATAACCAGACGAATCAGAGCATTCATCTCCCCTTTTTCGCTTATACCACCAAAAATGGATTGCCCCAAGAAGATGTACTGTCCATGCTTCAGGATCATTCCGGGAATATGTGGTTTAGCACCTTTTCAGGAGTTGTGAAATATAATGGCCGACACATGGAGGTTACTGATCTAAACTCCGGCTTAAAAAGTAATACTATTCATCAGATCGCCCAAGATAAGGAAGGTTCCATTTATCTTGCGACCTCCCGGGGTGTTTCTGTGATCAAGAATCACCAGACTGACACGCTGTACCCTCAACTTTCGTTTAAAGGCATTCATATTGACGACCAAAATCGCAAATGGTTCTACGGTAATGAAGGTTTATTTCTTTATTCCCCTGAAAAAGAACCAAAGGCACGTTTCCTTTCAATCAATGCAACCTACTCCCCTTTGCCAAAGAAAATCCATGCGGTGACTCAGGTTCCTCAGTCAGAAAATCTTCTGGTGTCTACAACAGGCGGTCTGTTCCTGTTCTCAGAGTCAAAGGGGTTGCGCCGTTTGAGTGATCTTCAGACGTTTTATGCGCTGGTTGATCGGCAACAGCGAGTTTGGATTTCAACCGAAGAGGGTTTGTTTCTGAGTGCTCTGAATGCGTTGATGGACGGGCAACTCGGCAAACAAATCAATGCCCAGTTGAACCTTCCGAAAGAACAGTTCAGTCAAATTGTTGAGGCCCACGATGATTCCATTTGGCTGCTTTCCCAGTCAACTCTGTTTCAAGTGGTTTTCTTGAACCAACGCGCCATCCCTTACCATCACAACGCGGGGTTAAAGGGGAAGCGTTTGTATGCTTTTTTTGAAGACAGGGAAAGTAACCGTTGGATTGGTTTATCAGGGGGAATCTATAAACTTTCAAACCAAAGTATGCGCATTATTAGTCCCGAGATCCTCAATAGCCGGGTCGCCCATGTTTTGGAAGACAGGAAACAAAGAATTTGGATTGAAACAGAAAGCACCCTTTATTATTTTGATAATTCGCTCAAAGACTTTTCAAAAAAATTTCCTGAATTCCATAAAAACACACTGGTCAGTCTGTTTCCCAAGGGTAATTTGTTAATGGTTAATAATCAGGGCTTGGTCGAAATTAAGTGGGAATCTTTGGAGATCCTTCGCAAAAGACAGTTTAGCAAACCCCTTTCAAACCTGACGAAGGTCACTATTTCCGAACAGGGGCAAATCTTTTTACTCACAGGAAATGAGGGTCGAATCTATTATCTCCATGATTTTTATGCTGCGCCTTTGCCTTTGGAAAATGAATTCACCTCCCTTGTCAATCAATTGGAACCTTTTAATAAAACAACGGTTGGAGGAAGCTGTTCTGGTTTATTGCGCTATAGCGACAATGAATTTAAACCGTTAGTTCTCTTGGAAAATACGGTATGGAGCATTCATCGGGAATTCCTGCCAGGAAATATTGGGGAACGTTTATGGGTTGGAACCGAAAATGGACTGGGATTGTATCAAGAGGGACAATACAAAAAATCAACATTTACCAAGCTTTCCATCAATTCCATCACTAGCGCTCAAGAGGACCGCTATTTGTGGCTAGGAACCCAAAAAGGTGTTGTCTACTACGATAAAGAAAGCGACAAACCCGTTTTTACACTGGATGTCAAAGACGGATTACCGGGAAATGAAATCACCACCGATGGTTTGTTTGTGGATAGTCAAGGGGTCTTATGGATCGGAACCTATCATGGTTTGGCAACGTTCGATTGGAACGAGAGGAAACAAAATCTAAAAGCCCCTGATGTGCATATTGAAAAAATATTACTCAATGGACAAGATTTACCAGAAGCAAAATCAACGACCTTCACTGCGGAAGAAAACAATTTTGTTTTCGAAATAACAGGAATTTCTTTTCAAGATGAAAAAGCCCTTGAGTATCAATTCTTCATGGAGGGCATGGAGAAAGATTATTCTGAATCTTTAGGTCAGGCCTATCGAGCGGTTTATAATAATTTGCCTCCGGGAGACTATAAATTTGTATACAGAGCCAGAGGGAAGAATGCGGTTTGGAGTCCCTATCAAAGTTATCAATTCATCATCAAAAAACCCTTCCGCTTAACTTTACTGGGAATTCTGCTGCAAGTATTGGGCGGCTTGATCGTCTTATTTTTAGCAATTCGCTTTTTTGTGTATATTAAACTCCGTGAAAGTGAGCGGGAAAAAGCGTGGCTTTCCTATACCAGTGAATCGTTTCAGCGTTTTGTTCCTCGTGATTTTTTGGAACACTTACAACGAGAGAGCATCCTGGAAGTGGAACTTGGAGATCACACCCAGTTAACGATGTCCGTTTTGTTTTCAGATATACGATCTTTCACTACACTTTCTGAGTCCATGTCTCCTGAAGAAAATTTCAAATTTATTAATTCATACTTGGGCCGTATTGCTCCAATTATAAGAAACAATCATGGTTTTATCGACAAATACATAGGCGACGCGATTATGGCTCTCTTTGGTAATGAAGCCGATGACGCGGTTCAAGGCGCGATTGATATGTTGCATGAACTTGAAGATTATAACCAGGGACGTAAAGGCGCAGGATATTCCGCCATCAAAATCGGAATAGGCATCAACACCGGGGAATTGATGTTGGGAACCGTAGGAGAGGCGGGCCGTATGGAAGGGACGGTGATTAGTGACTCTGTGAATTTAGCCTCCCGGGTCGAAGGCATGACCAAAATGTATGGAGTTGCCATCCTCATCACAGAACGCACCGTACACAGTTTACGCAATCCTTCCAAATACGCCTTGAGAGTCATTGACCGTGTTAAAGTTAAAGGAAAAACGGAACCTGTGACGATTTATGAAGTTTTTGACTGCGATCCCCCTCAAATTAAAGCCCTCAAACTGGCGACTCAAGCACGATTTGAAAAAGCGATTGCTCTTTATAGTGCTCATGAGTTTGAGAAGGCAGAACAGATATTTCAAGCATGTTATAACGAAAATCCTGACGATCACTCGATCAAGGTTTACATTGATCGCTGCCAATATTTTATCAAAACAGGATGGGACAAAAATTGGGATGGTGTGACCGCGTTAGACACCAAATAAAAAAGGATCGTCATGACAGAACCCAAAGACGCAGGACTGTTGAATAATTCTTCACTCGGCCTGACCTGCAAAATGACACGCAACCCAGTGTTCCTGGGTTTTGTCCACGGGTTCAAGAGTAGGGATCTGTATTTTACAAAGATCTTTGGCAATCGGGCATCGCGTATGGAAATGACACCCCGAGGGTGGGCAAAGGGGAGAGGGGACATCTCCTGTGAGGATGATTTTCTTTTTCTTTAGTTTGGGATCAGGAATAGGAATAGAGGAAATTAAGGCTTGGGTATAAGGATGAAAGGGGGCATGGTAAATGGTTTCAGCATCCGTCAACTCAACCACTCGTCCTAAATACATAACCGCAATACGGTCAGAAATCACCTTCACTACAGCGAGATCATGCGCGATAAAAAGATAGGTCAACCCCATTTCTTTTTGTAATTCCATCAGTAAGTTTAAAATTTGAGACTGAATGGAAACATCCAAGGCGGAGACGGGTTCGTCACAGATGATCAATTTGGGATGTAACGCAATCGCTCTGGCAATTCCAATACGTTGACGTTGACCTCCTGAGAATTCATGGGGATATTTATGAATAGCACTCGACGGCAAACCGACGACTTCCAGGAGCTGTGCCACACGTTTTTTCCGCTCTGCGGGCGTCCCTTTTCTGTGTATGATGAACGGTTCTTCAAGAATTTTCCCGATGGTATGCCGAGCATTGAGGGACTCGTAAGGGTCTTGAAAAATCATCTGCATCTGAACTCGCAACTGTCGAAGTTTTTTTTGAGAGGTATGGGTGATGTCGTGACCGTCGAAAAAAATTTGGCCTTGTGTGGGTTCATACAATCGGAGTAGGGTTCTTCCCAACGTGGTTTTCCCGCAACCGGACTCTCCCACCAAACCAAGGGTTTCACCTTTTTTCACACGGAGAGAAATGCCATCCAACGCAAAAACGGTATCCGTCTGCCGTAAAAAAATGCCGCTATAAAGAGGAAAGTGTTTTTTGATATCTCGCGCTTCTATTAAAAAATCAGCCATGCCGCAATTATGAATTGAGTGTGAGTTTTCAGAAGAATCAATAGGATTGAAAACAAGGGGCATTAAAACTGTTCTAAATCCATTCATCAAGTTCATTATAGCTGTCCAGATAAATTTCTGCAGGGAAGGCGGGCAAGATGCCAGCGCTCCCAGGAAAGACTTATCTGAAGGTCTATAGGTGGAATCATTGCCCTGAGATACGTCATGGTCCCATGACTACGGTTCTGTTCTTAATACCTCAAGCAAATGTTGAAAATCATTCGGCCAGGAGGCGAAAAATTCCAGATTTTGTTTTGTGACCGGATGAACAAACCCTAACCTTTCAGCGTGTAATGCCTGTCTTTGAAAATGATTCAGGACTTCCGCGACAGGCTCTGAAAAATGCTGAAAACGATTCGTTTTTGAGCGGCCATATTGCATATCACCAACAATCGGTAATTTAATCGAAGCCATGTGAACACGAATTTGATGGGTTCTCCCTGTCTCCAGTTGACACGCCAGTAACGTCCAATGTTTCAAGCGTTCAAGGACTGTCCAATGCGTCACCGCCGATTTCCCCTGTTCGGTAATGGCTCTCAATTTACGATTTTGAGGATGTCGTCCTAAGGCCGCGTCTACCGTGCCTTTAGCGGTGGGAGGGAAGCCCCAAACCAAGGCTTTATAAATACGATGGATGGTATGTTCGTGGAATTGCTTTGCCAAGTGCTGATGGGCCTGATCTGTTTTGGCAATCACTAACGCGCCGGAGGTATCTTTATCCAAACGGTGGACAATTCCAGGTCGCAGAACACCCCCAATTCCCGACAAATCATGGCAATGATGGAGTAGATAATTGACAAGCGTTCCTGAAGTGTGGCCTGGTGCTGGATGAACAACGACACCGGGTGATTTGTTAATCACAATCACTTCAGAATCTTCAAAGAGGATTTCTAAGTCACCCGCTTCTGGATTGATCTCCAAGGGTTCCGGAGGGGGCATCGAAATTTCGATAACATCATTTTTACATAATTTTTTTGCGGGAGAAACGTGTTGTTGATTAACCGTAATCCAGCCTTCCTTGAGTAAGCGTTGGCCTTCAACACGAGAGGAAATTTCTTTCAATGTTGAAAGAACACGGTCAATTCGAGATCCGGATTCTGATTCAGTTACTTTATGTGTGAAGCTGCTTGTCATCCTGCAAAATATAGGCATAGAGTTGTTATTATTCCGCCACAAAAAGGCATGGAATCGGTGCGTTGTGCAATTGAAAAGAAAACCTAATTGCTCAATCATGAAGGAAAACAAAGAAACGCAAAGCAAGAAGCAAAGTGAATGCCCTAAAATAATGAGTGTACCGCCAGTAAAATATCAGATGGCTGTTTCCATGGAATGGGGGCTATTTAAACAATTTTTGGAACTCAACGTAATATTCTTTTTCCTGATGAGTAAAAATACCATCCGCAAGCATTAATTTCTGCATCAAATTCAGAACCACTTGTTTTTCATGTTGATCTACACCTTTTGCAAGAGCCCTGGCGCTTTGGATAAATCGGGAGGCAGGCAGATTTTCCTGAATGACAGCATTGACGAATTCATCTAGAGAGGTTGATTCTTCTTTCCAAAGGGGAAGGAGGATACTGGTCATAAATTTAACCTCTTCTTCATGAAGGCCATCCGCTTGACTGACAATAACCATACATTCGACAAGTTGTCTCACCTGTTCTTTTTTCATATCATTCCTTTGCTAATAATATCAATGACTAATCTTATTGACTCCACGCCAGATTCAAAATAGGAAAGGCTCCCCTTGCAATTATCTATTAAAATCTATGACCCTTAATGTTTCAACAGGATCTTAAAATAATTGGGATGTAAATGTCAAATTACATGCAATTTATTTTTGCAGTTGTTTGATTTTTAGGCACAGTCATGTATTAACAAGGAGTTGGTCATTCGTATAACTCGATGTTCAATTTTGGTATAGGGCATAGCAAATTTTCACAAGCTCCAGTTTCATCGGCTGGAAGCAAAGGGGAAAATTGTTTCTGTGCGTTTGCTAAGGAACAAAAAACCCATCAAACCTAAATGGTTGCCACTTCTGGAACGCTGTTTGCAAAGGTGACAGCATCACCCTTGGTGAAAAAAACGAGCAATTTTTTCCGAGTTCTGCCTTTGAGACTTGGGGAAGGAGGAATTGCGATCATTGAGCGACTTTCTACTGCGGTAGTTTTGTCCAGTAGGGTGCTTTGTACGTCCCTCTCAGTTGGGATGACGGTTATGAAGGCCTAACACCTGGAGGTGTTGGTTCGTTTAGACCTGTGAAAATGTATTTGATACGTGGTCAGTGGGTCACGTACTCTTGGCACTAAGAGGGGTTGTTCTTCTTGCCGGGTTAATTCAAACTCCAATTCAAGGATATAAATTATGTTATCAAAAACTATTAAAAGTCTCGCGTTAATCGGCGTTACTTCGTTTTTTGGGCTATCTATAGCGCAAGCTGCTTGTATGAATGAGAAGACATTCTGCTATAAAGCCGATATTTATGCTGGTATTTACATGAATACACCTGAGAATGCGGATACAGGTTATTCAACAACGAATACCTATGGACGTTCCGACGTCAAGATCCAAGGCAAGCTTGCTGAAAAAGATGGCTGGAAGGCTGAGGGTACACTTAAACTGGAACTAAACACAAAAGGCGATGGACAGTTGAACAAAGCGGATGAAGTTTTCATGACGCTTTCTTCCGGTTCTTTTGGGGTTATCGCTGGATTAGTTGATCTCAGCGGTGGAGGATACAATGGTAGTGACCTAGGAAAAACCTATGCCACTGAACAAGGTAACGCATCGGAGGGAACTTATGGAGACGAAGCGGATGATGCTCCAACGTTAGCGGTATTCTTGGCACCAAGCGAGGGACTCAAATTAACGCTAGGTTTGATATCGGGGCAAAATAAACATAGTTATACCACGGCTGCTGGAACACCTGGTTCTGTTACGCTTCAGTCTCAGGTCTTTGACGTAATTGCGACTTACGCAGTTGGAGGCTTGAGCGCCGCTTTTGAACTAGAAAATGCGTCAGAGTCTGATAATGATATAGCCACTGCTGCTGGGGTATCCGCTGGTGATGCAACGAGTGCAATGGGACTAGGCGTTCAGTACACAGCAGGAATGTTTGCCCCCTTTGCGGCTTATGGAACTAAGAATGATGGTACCGATACCGCAGTGGATACTCTTTTAGGCATTGATTTGCATAATGTAGCTGGGTTATTAGGAATAACCATCGCCATAGAATCTCGTGATGATGGTACCGGTGGTGGAAAAGCTGGGGTGAACACTTGGAGTAATACCACCCTTGCCGTCGAATTGCCTTTAGGTCCTGGCAACGTAACATTTGGCTTGTGGTCTACTGATCAACTGGGTGGAGACGCGACACAGTTCATTACTGAATTTGCTATCAGTATCTAAAAGATTAGAAAAGCGTTTAAGTCAAAGATAAACCAAAAGCTTTAACTTGAGCACCTCTATGTGTGCTCAAGTTAATATCCCGAACTTCTCCAAATTTTCTATTCTCCAACTAATTCTCGGGTTTTTTGCTGCTTAATTTTGTGGGACTTCCAGTGTGGTCTGCCATATTCGAGCGTATTTAGAGACGACTGTGGAACTGACCTCTTTTTCCTCTTCCAATCTGGCAAGACAGAGCACGTGGGTATATTGAAGGATGTAGGCTTCCGTCTCGTAATTGACAGGACCGTTGAAAATAATGCCCAGAATAGGAACGTTTCGGCTTTGTAAGCAAAGAATAGAAAGCAGTGTATGATTAATGCTGCCTAGGTAGGTACGGGAAACAAGAATGACAGGAAGTTTGAGATGAACAATCAAATCCAAGACCAATACCTGATCATTCAAAGGAACCATCAATCCACCCGCTCCTTCCACAACAAGAGGCCGTTGAGTTTGAGGTAATTGAAAATGATCTAACCTAATACGTACTCCCTCTCGCTCCGCAGCCGCATGAGGCGACATCGGTCGCGTGAACCGATATTGCTCAGGATAGCAATGAACTTGCTGGTGTGAGACCCACTGCTGTATTTTCATCGTGTCGGTGTTTTCTAAATCACCTGCCTGAACAGGTTTCCAGTAATGAGCTTTTAGCGTTTCTACAAGTATGGCTGAAACGACGGTTTTTCCAACTTCGGTCCCAATCCCTGTTACAAAAAAAGCCTTTGGCAATTGATGTTTCATCGTCAATCCAAAAAATAGTTCACCAGTATGGATCATGCCACATGGCCTCAATAAACAAGGCGCTTGCGGCATAGGCGCCAAAGGTTGCCCACGGATTATAAGCCGGATAACCGTACCCCCCACCATAATGTACCGTGGTTACCACTTCTTCTTCCTCAAAGTCATCATCGTCAGTTCGTTTTTCTTCTCTTTCTTCGGACTGGCGTTGTTCAAAACGTTCCTGATTCAGCCGGGCGCCCTGTTCAATAATATCCTGAAGAACTTCATGTCCAGAAATATACTCGCCCTCCTCCTCATAGCCCAATTCTTCTTCAGAAAGTTGACTTTGAACAATGTCTTCCATTTCTTCAAAAAGACTGCCCATTGCCAAATCGAACTTCCAATCTGAATCCTCGAAAAAATATTCATCACTCAACATTGCAAGGAAAACTACACGGTAAGGATCAATCCCTTTAAATTCCGCAACCGCAACCCGCAAATCCTCCCAACGGTCATCTTCCAAAAAGTCGGTGTCCTTCTCTGCAAAAACGCCTTCTTGCAAATCCACATGAGAGTAAATATCAAAATGAGTCACATACGACGCCTGTTGCTGCAACATTTTCCCATAGGCCTCTTTTCCTTGAGACGTTGCAACATAATAATTGTCGGCATTAATCTCCAGGATTCCTTCTCTATGAAGGCGATCGAGATAAGGTTCTAAAAATTTATCATTCTTATTCAAAAGAGACGCATGAATTTGCCCTTGTTCCTGAAGAGTACGATCCAGGATAATAGTCCCTGCAAATTGCTGCTTCAATTCATCACTTAAAGGGTGTCGTTTTTTAGTGCTCATAACTTTCCATCGCTTATGTTAAACTGATAATATGATGCTTTTAGGTTTTGAAACATCCATAAAAAAGGCATTTGCTTTCCACTCTAAAAGCTGTTACATTACATCTAGTTTGCTTCGAGTGTTTACATGAATCGGAGACATAAAACAAATAGATTTTTACTAATTTTGTGTTTGATGGATCTCATTGAGTGTTGAATGGGTTTCACATCGGATGTGACCTAAGCTACTGATAAAAGATGTCAACAGACTTGCCAAATGAGTTAAAACAATATCAAATAAACATCAATGGTCACCAATTTAACGTATCGTCTTCTTATGGTGAGGAGCACATTCGTACCGTTGAGCGGTTTTTAAATGAACGTATGACAGCTGTTGGGGCACGGTCAGAGACCTATGGTCCTTCAAATTTGGCTTTATTGGTCGCCTTGAATTTAGCAGATGAGTTGCTTACTTTGAAAAGTAAAAATAATTACGTCAGTTCAGAGTGGCAAGCTTCTGTGGTTGAAATGTGTGATAAATTAGATAGTACCTTGGGAAAAACCCAAGTTCATTCCAATAAATCTATTTAGGAGTATCCCTGCGATTCTCGTGATGTTAGTCTTTTGCACCTTTTTTATTAAAAAGGGGTTTGTCCCTGAGGGGGGTGTGCATGCCTTTTAATTAAGGAAGCCTGAACCCTTTATACCTTACCCCACCTGGTGATCCAGGTACAAAAGTAACTTTCACACGGCTTATGTGGGGGTACCCCTTTTCCTCTGCCAGTCTCCTTTCATTCGTATATTTTTTCCATTAGAAACTGCATTGCTTCCAAGACTAAGGGGGTGTTAGCGGGCAGGACTTCGGACGCTTTTTCAATGACTTCCGCTAAGTGTATGACTTCAGGCGCGTCTGCCTCCGGGAGTCCTGGAAGTTGTTTCAGCGCAATCAAGGCCTCCAGCAAAGCTTCCTGGATTAAATCATCATGTTCTTTTTGAGAGGATTCTTGCTCAGAAACCTCTTTTTCACCCGATTCAGGAGGGTGTATCGTTAAAATCTCATCATCGTCATCAATCAATTGATGTTCGGGTAACGTCCCTTTTGTCTGAATTTCAGACTCCTCACTATGGCTCAGCGCTTCTGTTTTTTGCTCCTCAGTTTGTTCTTCTTCAAGAACGTCCTCCGAACCCAAGTTTTCTATTACCGGTTGAACCGCTGAGGCTGGGTCTTCGACGGAATCTGCCGTTTCCAATAAAACAAGCTGTTCCATGGCTTTCATGGCCATGGCTACCAAATCTTCATCTCCAGATATAACCAGTTCGTTAAGCTGGTCAATGTCCATCCGATTCACCGCTTCTTGAGTCAAACCGGGAATCTCTGGAGTTGAAGGCGTTGAGGCCTCCGTCAAGGGGGCTGCTGAAAGTTTTTCTGTTGATGGAGTCAGCGTTGACAACTGTGTTATGGCGCGGGAGGCCATTGTGATCAGGTGTTCCTCTCCAGACATGATCAACTCATTGAGTTGATCCACATTCATTTGATTTACCTCATCCTGGGTTAAGACTTGTTTTTTTGAAGAAGAGGTCTCCTGAGCGGCTGTAGCTTTTGCAGAAGACTCATCATCAAACATTTCAATGGTGGAATCATCGGCTGTTGCTTCTTCATCAAAAAACGACTTTCCTTCTTCAGCATACACTTCAGTCGTCGTTGGATGAATGCTATTAACGTCTTTCCCCCACGCTTTTTTCAATTTGAAGGGTGTTTTGATCAATGACTGAGGTGTGGCCTCTTCTTTGGAAGGTCCTCTGGGTTGGGTAGAAAAAACGTTCGTTTTTTCAGCTAATTCTTTTAAAATAAAAGTACGGTAAGGCGCAATGTAGTATTGCCGGTTCGTGTAGCAAACACATCGTAACCAAATCTGACCCTTATGAAGATCCGCACTGACCTCCGGTGGATTATCGAGTGAACGATATGCGGATAACAGGACCATTTCATAGCAAAATTCGAGTAAATGGCTCAAATCACTTTGATATTCCAGCGAGACAGGAAATTCAATTTCAAAATGATAGACCGTTTGTGTGTTTTTGCTATGAGAGAGAATATCGGTAAGTACTTTTCTGTTGGGGACGGTGATGATTTCACCAAAACTTCCAGCGAGTAACAGGTGCGTCCAACGGCGCTGCGTCAGTTTACCCCGAAGTCCAACTATCTGGATGTCATCACCGATTTGAACAGCAAGCGAAAGGCGAACCACAGGGTAGGCGATAAGATTGATTAAAATTTCCTGAAAGGCCAACCCAAGGCTTAAAAGGAACGCACCCCACAACGCTAAGATAAGGCCCCAATGCATGTGCCAGATTTTCATAAGAACCAGCACTCCGACAACCGTTACAAACACAGACTCTATCAATCTGCGATGTCTTCCATGCCACTCGGCGTATTGAGGGAATTGGATCAACCGAGGGTGAATTTTTTTGGAGACAAAAACCGTAATCCATGCCGCAAGCAGAACCAGCGCAATTTGGACGACACTTTCCAGTAAAGAAATCTGGAACCAGGAATCCAACGCTTCTCCTAAATCGGTAATGAGTACTCGGATCCAATTTACAGGTTGATCCATCATGATAATAACATCGCTTTTCGCAAAAGTTGATATATGGTTCGATAGGAGTTGGGATTGGCCAAAAACAGCGTAGAAGCGTTGAACTTTTGAATAGAAATTAATCCTAACCCACTTAATTTATCGAGACAAACTCGTAAATATTTTGAGGACATCACCGCTGGTTGCAGATGGTGAGCGCTCACCGGCCCTTGAGCTAAAACGATACGTAAGATGAGGAGTTCCTCCTCTCCTAAAAGGGGTAATTCGGTATCTTCTTTAAAGGGCAAAATATAGATTTCATTATCATTAAACACTCGAACTTGCTGGATCCATAAGCGTAGTGCCAAAGCGGGAAGCCCTTCACTTCGAAGCGCTAATTCTGAAAAAAAGCGCCAATTCAATAGTTTTTGGCATTCCTCGGGTTTGAATTGACTCAACAACTGGTATGATTTCTTTTCTGGGACTTTAAATTTTACGGGAAGACCAACGACGTTATGCCTCTTAATCAACATTTGTTCCAGATCTTTTCCAGAAGTCGGAGAAATTTGAACCACATCGGTAAAGGTTGCCCCCACTTGTTCCAAAAGTCCCATCGTTTTCCAAGACAATTCATTGATAGAAATAATCCAAAAAATCCGTCCTGAAGCATTCTGCAGCCAATTAAAGAACTCTTTCAGAAAGGTTGCGCCCCCCACACTTTCGACAAAGCAAGCCTCCAAACCTTCAAGCACAATGACTTCAAACCGATCTACCAAGACTTTGTGCAACATTCGGTCCAGGGAAAAAGGCTGGTTGTTGATCATCGCGCTGATTTGTTCATCAAGCAGAGACAAGCGGACATTCATCATGGAGCCACTGATTTCGTTATGTAAAAAATGGTGAATCAAACTTCGCTTTCCACTTCCCGGTTTTCCAATAATAGCCAAGACCGTTCTTTCCCTTTGGAGTCGTTGCTCCCAAATCCGATGCATCTGTTCGATTTCTTGCGTCCGCTCAACAAACAGGCTTGCAACCTCGAGGGGTTCAATCACGAAAATACGGGAATAATAGGCGGGCGAAAGTGCTTCGGGAGCCTGTTTCTTTTTCTCAAACTTTTTGCTCCATTCCATCGTTTTTTTGTCCAACCAACGATAGGAGAACAACACATGCCGAATCAATGGCAGTCTTAGAATGATTTCTATATGTTTTAACTCAATAACAAAGCGAATAATCGTACTGAGCGTGCCTGTGCCTTCGGTTGCCAGACGTAAAAGTTTTTCTCGGAGACCCGGGTCAAAAATGACTTCTTCTAAAGCCGAAATGGTGGTAGTGACCGCTTTTTGTGTTTGACTGTCAAAAATTTCGTATTCTTTTGTAAGATCTTGCTCAATCGAACTCAGTTGCCCAATGGTCGGCTGAGAACTGTCAATTAGCGTTTTATGCAATACTGCTCTATTCGCGTTTTGCCAATCGGTTGCCGGATCCCCATATTCTTGTCTTAATGAGTAAAAACTGAAATGGAAAAACTGCTCTTGCTGCGCCACCAAGTCAGACCAAATTCTAATATAATTCAGCCATCTGCTGTGATAAAAGTTCAGATCTTCATCAAGTTTGGTATGGAAGAATCGTTCAACCGTATAGCGTAAGGGGACGGCTTCATCAATTTCAACTTTTTTATTCGTCCAAGACCAAAGTTTATCCAGGTGTACAATATTGGCATGTTCTGGCAGGGTTTGTGAAATTGCCTCATAACGCCTTAACACCAGGTCTACCATGTTGTTTGTTCGCGTGTTACTCAGGATCTGCCGAAAGACGTTTTGCAATTGAAGGATCGCGCTAAAACAATTTTTCTGTACTTGATTCATCCGAAAGGAAAATTTAAACTTATTCAGGTTTTCCCACTCATCAACACTTTCTGGAACGACGGAACGAATTTTTTCGATAGAATCAATAAGTTGTTTATCAAGTCGTTTGTATTGTTGACGGATAAAACTCAACTCCCCCTGCATGATTCTGAGGGCTTCACGCTGAATTTTGAAAAACTGCAATCGAATGTGAAAATCTTCTAACGCATATTCCAATGCTTTGGAATATTTCTCTAGCCTCTCCACATTTTCCTGTTCCACTTTTTCAACATACTTCTGCAAACGTGAAATTCTCATGAATTTTTCTGCCTGCCATGGCAGCAATGAGTTCCGCAACGTTTGTTCAAAACCATTAAACAGGTACATTAAATGGCTTCGGTGTGTTGATTTTAAATGATCGGCCAGTTCCTTAACATCTGATAACATTTCATCCCAAAGGTATTTTACTTGATCTCCTGGGGAAATGTTGAATAAACGCTGAACGGACTTTAAAAAAACAAAATAATAGTCACCGGCATCCCGTAAAGTCCCGCGCATTTGTAAGGCGTTTTGAAGCTTTAGCCAGTAAATGCCTATTTTTCTCAGTGGCACATTCGCCTTTAATTTTTCCTCGCTGCCCCCTAATTGCCGAAGACTCTGCTCTGATTTTTGATAAGCAATCCACGCCATTCCCCACCAAGGTGCGGATTCAAGCCCTTCTTGTAATAAATTTGAGGGAACCCCCACCTCCATCCCCTTGGGGAAAGTGTTCGCAATTTTAGGAATCTGGGAAAAATTACTTAGATATTGAGAGACAGGATATTGTTGGGAGATCGCATAGAATTGACCTAACAGGCGTGAAGTCACTTCTCCGCTATCATGATCTGGCCAAACGTCGGGAAGGGAATCGATAAGATCCTTGATCAGCTTATGAGTTTGATCGACCCATTCATCCGCCTGATGGCACGCATCCTCAATAGTTTTAAAAGCCACATGCAAAGAACGCGTTAAGCGCCCCGTATTCCAGCCGGGCATAACCAATTGAAAAAAAACAGTGGTGATATAGGCGTTAGAGGAAGAAGTCTTCTCTGATTTTTGTGACGGAGCAGGGATTGGATCTCCTGAACTTCCAAGCAGTTCTGCCAATAAATCAGCATGATTCGGCAAATTTGATCCTTCTGTAGCGTCTGGAGCCATGTTTACAAATCCCCTGTCTAAAACATGAGTAATTTAATTTTAATTGCCTTTAAGATCAGGCTAAAAACCTTGCTGACTTATGAGTGTATTAACTCACAAATTGCGGGAATAAGTTGGGTGGCTATTTCAGCTTTAGGCAAGGTACGCAAGAACTCATATTGCGTTTTCTCAGACATTTTTTCTGACGATCCGGTTCCAGAAATTAACACAAGGACTGGAATTTGATACCCCTGCTTGAACAATTCTTCTAAAAAAAGGGCCCCGGGATAATAGCGATTAATGGTATTCAAAATGATGGCATTGAACTTATAAGAAGTTTGCTCTGCTTTGGCAATCGCCTTCAACCCATCCTCGCCATTACTCACACTGCATACCCGGTAGCTGTTACTGACCAGTAAATTTTCTATTTCAATGGATTCACTGGTAATATCGTCAACAATTAACAGACACTTCAACTCATCCAGAACCATATTAACCACGGCGACAAACTGATTAATATCCGATTTAAAGTATTCGTCCAAGTCCTCCGGTATGGGAAAAGTATGGAGACACACCTCCTCGTCAGGAATTTGACTCCACACCCGATCTTCATTTGCCGTTAAAACCAAAACCGCACTTTTGATCCCATTACTTCTCAATAGCCTCAGATATTTGACCGAGTTTCTATTCCCATCGAAAAGCTCATTGCAGACAATGAGATTTACAGGAACATACTCCAACACATTCAGTGCTTGAGAAACATTTTGGGCGCAATGAACTTCATAGCCCGCAAATTCGAGTTGTTCTTCATAAAAGCGACGTAGTTCAGGATTGCTTTCCAAAAGCAGAACCCGGTCATTATAAACACTTTCAACTATATTTGCACCACTCAGTGCCATAAGCCCCTGCTCGTTTCATAAGTTGTCATCTTCAGTTTAATGCTTTTTCGATGTTAGCGAACCCAAAACTTCCAATGGAGTAATCTAGGTCGTCCAAAATATGCCTTTTTGACGTGAATTTTTTGCTCACTTTTTTGCCCTCAAAAAAATTGGAGGAAACCCGCAGAAAATAAGGATTCGTGAGCCATTGAATTCATAATCCTAACAACCGTAAAACACCTTTTTTAGCACGAGGCGTCACCATCACAACAATGTGATCATCTTTTTTAAGACGATCATCGCCATGAGGCATAAATACTGTATCTGCTCGTTTTGCGCCTCCAATTAAAGAGCCTACCGGCATGATGATTTCTTTCAAAGGTGACTGTGTGATAGGCGCGCCTTCTTTTAAAATAATTTCAAATATTTCAGCCGCCCCATTTTCGATCACACTCATGGCTTTATATTGTTCTCCCTGAACAAACCGCATAATTTCTTCCCCCGTCAACAAATTAGGGCAAATCACCCGCGGAATATCCAAGCGTTCAAACAAAGAAACCCGGTTCACATCATGAACAATTGAGATCACATGATCGACATCCATTTGTTTGGCAACGAGCGACATGGTCAAATTAAGCGAATCATCGTTACTCGCGGCCATAAAGGTACGACATAAATTGATGTCTTCTTCTTGAAGTTTTCGATAGTTGGTGCTGTCGCCCTGGATTACCGTGATTTCAGAAAAGGCCTCAGCCAGCTCTTCACAAAGTGAGCGCGATTGCTCAATAATTTGTATCCGGGAATGTAAATCGTGTAATAGGGCCAAGGCCATTTTGCTACTTTGAGCGAGTCCTCCAAAGAAGATCTTTTCCCGGTGTTCTTTTACTGAATGCCCATGTTCCATCACGTATTTATGAACAGAGCTGGCGATTCCAATGAGCAGAATCTGGCAACCAGGACGGATCATTGTTCCACCACGGGCAGCCTGAAGGGTTCCGCTTTCAAGCACAGCGGCAATCATCACATCTTTAGGCACCTTGATATCTTGAACCGCATAACCAATCCAGGACGAATTATCCGCTAGTTTGATACGGGTTGCCTCAATTTTTCCTCCGGCAAACTGATCCACAGACAAGGCGCCATAACTACGAACTAAACGATTAATTTCCTGTGCGGTTAAACTTTCGGGAGAAAGGACCAAATCAATCCCTAAAAAGTTTTCGTGACTTCCTTCTTGTGTTTTAAAAAACGCGTTGGATCCGACACGGGCAATTGTTCGTTTAACTCCATATTCCTTTGCCAACATACAGGCTACAATATTTTCCGCGTCATTTCCCATGACCGCAACAAATAAATCGGTCGCTATTGTTGAAGCCATTTCATAAGAACTCACCGATAAGGCGGAGTCATTAATCACCAATACATCAAAATTATCCCGAATTTCCTCCGCAACCAGAGGATCCTGTTCAATCACCAGAATCTGGGCATTTAACTCAATCAAATGAGTCAACAAATATCGTCCAACGGCACCACATCCACATACAATAACGTTCACAAATCCTCCCTATGGATTTTCTTTTTTACTCGTGATGAATTTGGGACAATCCCCTGGTTTTTCCTTAACATTTGACTCACTCATTTTCAAATACCAAATCAACATGGCGTTAGGCAAAGTTATATTTTTTGAAAGCCGTAACTGAACGCTACTCACATTCCGCCTCAGGCACTGATTCCTCTTCTGGTTCTGCCTCTGTCTTCAACAAGCCCTGATGCCCATCCAAAAACTTATGCTTTTTTAAAAACTGATAGATTTCGCGACAAATCCACGCGTCTGTCGCCGCATAACGAATTTGAGTTGCGGTCAAGCTTTGATTTTCCCAGTTAGAAACTTGTGCCCCTTTGGAAATGCGGATTTTTAAAAACATTCCGGCCAAATTCCTTAACCCCACCGTAATGATGTTCAGTTTCTTGGCAATATTGCTTAAATCGACGAAACCTGCGGCTTCAAAAGGATAAAGTGCATTCAAACTCTTGATATCATCATGCACCGCAACGCCAATTTTAAGGATCTCCGGGGCACTCAAAAGTTGCGCCAACGACTCTGAAATCGGGACCTGATTCAAGCGGATTAAATACACCTCATCCTGAGCCGCCAGTTGCAGGAGTGAGACTGAGTAATGTTCCCCTTTTTTAAAAGCGGGACGAGTCTCCGTATCAAACCCCAAAACCTGTTCTTGAAACAAATTCTCAACCGCACGTTCCATTTCATCGGCAGAGGTAATGACATGGATCGGACCTTCATAACCCCTTAACGGAAGGTCATGCAGTGCGTCTTTATTCATTCTTTTAGGAAATTGATCAAGAGTCATACAGTTTTTTTAGTTGTTCTTATATTGAGTTCTTTGCAGTAACGAGTAACATGGAACTTTATCAAGATCCACAGCATGATCAACCGTTTATTCAATCCTGGGAATTTATGCCGAACACGAGTGACTCACAACAACAAACTTCAATTAATTGGTACCCTGGACACATGCTCAAGGCCAAAAAGGAATTAGAGCTGATTCTCAAACGGGTTGATGTCGTGCTTGAAATTCGTGATGCACGAATCCCAATGACTTCTATCAATCATGATTTTGAACCCTTTTTACAGCAAAAACGCCGAATCGTCCTTTTTAATAAAACCGGATTAGCGGATCCTCAAATAACACAACGCTGGAACACTACCCTGCAAAACAGTAGCGTCCCTTTTATTTTCATTGACGCCAAAACAAAACAAAATCTTGCAAAAATCATCCCCCTGGCTCAAGCCTTGATGGAAGGGAAATGGACTCAACTGCAAAAAAAAGGAATCCGCCCCCCTTTCTTAAAGCTAGCGATTATCGGAATTCCGAATGTCGGTAAATCTAGCTTGATCAATCGCTTGGCTAACCATCACGCCGCTTCAACGGGCCCGACGCCTGGTATCACAAAACACCAGGAATGGATCCGCTTGGCAAAAAACATCGAGTTGCTCGATACTCCTGGAATCTTGTGGCCCAAATTTGAAAGTGAAGAGGCGGCATTTCGTTTAGCCATTACGGGTGCCATTAAAGATACGGCTGTTGGCGTTGAACGCTTATCTTCCTATCTGATTCAGCTTTTTCTGTCCAATCCTTCACAACAATTTTGCCAATATTATCTGATACCTGAGGTTCTTACACAACAGACGGCAGAGGAAATTATAACCACTATCGCCAAAAAACGAGGTTGTCTCGAATCAGGAGGAACGATAGACAGACACCGTGTTTCAGAAATGTTGCTTCATGATTTTCGAGCAGGAAACTTGGGGCCTTTGACTCTTGATCAACCTGAGGAATACCAACCGATCCAATCCGACTAAATATTCTTCAGCAAGAATTCATGCAAATGCCCGTTACTGATCAGCGTTTCCTGAGGCTTGACCTGGGGGGTCCCTTGAAAATCCGTAACGGTTGCTCCTGCCTCTTGGGCAATAAAGGCTCCCGCGGCCACATCCCAAAGGTTTAGATGTTGTTCCCAAAAAGCGTCAAGTCTACCGTCAGCGACTAAACAACAATCCAAGGCGGCAGAACCCAAAATCCGTGTTGCGCTAATCTGCTGTGCAATGCGATTAAAACGAGGAAGATTATTTTCCTCCAGCCCTGACCGTAAGCACGCAAAACCTGTTGCCATCACAGCTTGCTCAACGGTGCTGGTTGCGGATACCGAAATAGGTTTCCCGTTACAAAAGGCGCCTTTCCCTCGCTCTGCCAGATACAAAACGTCTAGCGCTGGAGCATAAACCGCCCCTAACACCATCTCTGTACCAATTTCCACACCAATACTGATGCACCAATGATACTGTCCTCGTGTGAAGCTGGTTGTTCCATCAATGGGATCCACAATCCATCGACCTGCTGAACTTTTCACTTCCTGACTTTCTTCACCATAAAATCCAAAATCCGGGTACTGAGACAGCATTTCCTGACGAATCCATTGTTCCACCGCGATATCCGCTTCAGAAACAATGTCTTTGGCGCTTTTAAAATGAATTTGAAGTTCTTGTCGGCGCAGAAACCAAGCTAAAGCCAGTTTTCCCGCAGAACGAATCACTTTTTCTAAGTGCTCTCTCATTATATGTCATCTCCATCTCTCAAACGTAATATTTCTTTAACCTCAACAATGCTATACCACCCTCGCGGTACCTTTTTTACATGTTCCGCCGTAATCATTTCCACTCTTATTTTTATCTGCTCGATCTTCGAAATATCACTCAAGATCATGGTCAATTCCTTACCCGGTCTGGCATCAGCATTCACTGTGATTCCAAAACGAGTCCCTTCTCTTACCTCGTTTCCCTCTTCCAAACGCACAACACAATTGTGAATTAAAACATCACCTTCATATTTGAAACGAGCATCCAACACATCCGATTTATCAAACATTCTCTACTCTCCTCTTTGTTTACTCCATAAGGGCGGACCCAACGTGGAACGGAGTTGAGGCGATTGTTCAGCAACCCCTTGCCGCTTTTATCATTATAAAAAATATCAATCGCTTCCGTCAATGCTTATCTGCAACTATCGCATAAAGCACCCTTCATGCGAACGGCGTACCTTTCTTAACCCCATAAAAAACCTTCCTCCCTTTTTCATATAAAAAGTCCAATTTTTTGGCAAGCTTAACTCCACACAATTAACGAAAGCGTGGTCAAATCATCTTTTATCTTGAACATTTTCGTTAAATTTCTATGTTGAGCCTCTTTTGTTGCATCACCTAATGGTGAATAATGATGCTGATGAGGTTTGAGAGATTTTCTCAAATTCTGAAATTCATCACTCACGGGGTAAAAGTTTGGCAACTTTTAAAACATGAAGAGGCGCGCATGTCAGTAAAAATTTTTATTAAGAGACGAATAACTCCAGAGCAGGAGGAAGCCATTCTTCCTATGCTTCTTGAGATGCGTAAACAGGCAATGACTCAGCCTGGGTACGTTTTGGGAGAGACCTTAGTCAACTATGATGATCCCGAAGAACACCTGGTCATTGCCACATGGGATTCCATTGAGAGTTGGAATCAGTGGCTGGAAAGTGAAACCCGTGCAAACTTGCAAAGCAAAGTCGATGGGGTTCTTGGCGAAATCACATTATATCAAATTTATCACAATGGCTAACCGGGCAGAAAGACTAAATGAGGTAGGGAATCAATCATGAGAAAAAAAATAGATGAACTGATAAAAATTCGCCAGAAAGCCCTTGAAGGGGGTGGTCTTGAGCGAATTAAAACTCATCACGACAAGGGGCGCTATACTGCGCGAGAGCGCTTGAACATGCTTTTGGATGAAGGCTCTTTTGAAGAGTTTGACATGTTCAAAACTCATCGTTGTCAAAACTTTGGCATGGAAAAACAGGAATGGCTTGGAGATGGGGTTGTTACCGGTTATGGAACCATTGGAGGACGGTTAGTTTATGTGTTTTCTCAAGACTTTACCGTGTTTGGCGGTTCTCTTTCAGAGACCTTTGCTGAAAAAATCTGCAAAGTGATGGATCTTGCAGTCAAAAATGGAGCTCCTGTCATTGGACTCAACGATTCAGGAGGCGCTCGCATTCAGGAAGGGATTGAAAGTTTGGCGGGCTATGCGGATATTTTCCTGAGAAACGTGATGACCTCGGGGGTTGTTCCTCAAATTTCAGGCATCTTCGGTCCCTGTGCCGGAGGCGCCGTTTATTCTCCCGCGCTGACCGACTATACGGTAATGGTCAGAAATAATAGCTATATGTTCCTGACGGGACCCAAGGTAGTGAAAACGGTGACTCATGAAGATGTCGATGTTGAGTCCTTGGGAGGCGCCAGCATCCATACGGTTAAAAGCGGAGTGGCTCACCTTGCCGCCGATGATGAAAAGCAGGCCATTGACTATATCAAACGCTTGTTTTCCTATATGCCTCAAAATAACATGGAAGCTCCACCTAGACTTCCAACGGATGACCCTGCTGACCGTTCAGTGGACTACTTGGACGAAATCATCCCGACGAGTCCCAATGAACCCTATGATATGAAATTGATCATCCTCAATACTGTTGATGATGGTCAATTTCTGGAAATCCAACCCGACTACGCACCCAATATCGTCATTGGTTTTGGACGATATGGCGGATTTTCAGTCGGTATTGTTGGAAACCAACCGAATCACCTCGCAGGAGTACTTGATAATGATTCTTCCGTAAAAAGCGCAAGATTCGTGCGTTTCTGTGACGCTTTTAACATTCCCTTAGTCACCTTTGTGGATGTACCGGGTTTCCTCCCGGGAACCATCCAAGAATATGGTGGGATTATCAAGAATGGCGCTAAATTATTGTACGCTTATGCCGAAGCAACCGTTCCTAAAATCACGGTGGTAACCCGCAAAGCCTACGGTGGCGCATACTGTGTCATGAGTTCAAAACATCTTCGTGGTGACATCAACTACGCTTGGCCAACTGCCGAATTTGCAGTCATGGGAGCGAGAGGTGCCGCTGAAATTCTTTATGCGAAAGAAGCGGCACAGGCTGAGGACCCGAAAACGTTTTTGAAAGAAAAAGAAGACGAATATACGGAAGAATTTGTCACCCCATTTTCTGCGGCGAAGCGTGGATATATTGACGATATCCTGCAACCAAGCCGCACCCGTTTTCGTATAATCAAGGCACTGGGCATGTTGGAACATAAACATGACACAAACCCAGCTAAAAAACATGGAAATATTCCGTTATGAGCTGTCTATTACTAAACTAAGGTGATCCGATTATGAATTCTTTCAGTGTTCAAAATATAATTGACGGACAAGGTATTGAAATTACACTCACGGGGATGTTGATCGTCTTTTTGGGGTTGCTATGTGTTAGCTTTTTCATTGCGGCGATCCCTCATGTTCTAAAACTCTTGGAGCGGGGTATCTCCGCAAAGAAGAAAAGAACTCAATCCTCGTCAACCGTAATGACTTCTAAAGGAGACAGTGAGGAGGATCTAATCCCTGCACTGATAGGACTCGTCCTTCATATGGAACTTGAGTTAAGTTCCGCGTCCGATAACCAAAGAATTACCCTTTCTAAAACGGAAGACCAACGTTCAAAATGGGGAAATGTAGCTAAAATGAGACCTTCACCAGGTAGGAGAACTAATGAGAAAGTACGAAATCTCAGTTAACAACAGGCCTTATAAAGTTGAAGTCAAAAGTTTTACCTCTGAAGCGGCAGAAGTGGAAATAAACGGAAAAACTTATGATGTTCACATTAATAGTATTGAATCCGCCGGATCTACTTCACCCGCTCCGCGTATCTTGTCATCCACGTCTAAAGCAGCCACAGTTCCTGTTCATACCTCTCCAAGTGCAGGCACTGGACAAGCAGGTGCGTTACGAGCTCCGATTCCAGGATCAATCATGACAATCTTGGTCAAGGTTGGAGATAAAGTCATAGTCGGTCAAAAAGTATTGAAAATGGAAGCCATGAAAATGGAAAACGAAATCAGTGCTCAAGCCGCAGGAACCATTAAAACCATTAGCGTTAAGCCCGGTGATACGGTTAGTCAGGGACAAGAATTGTTAATGATTGGATAAATCAAATCATGGAACTACCGGTTAATTCCGACTTGAGCACAGATTACTAATTTGGAGAGAATTGGATGGAAACTCTGGTGAAATTTCTTTCAACAACAGGTTTTTCTATAATGACATGGGGCAATTTCGCCATGATTATGGTAGGCCTCATTTTTATTACCTTGGCCATTACCAAAGACTACGAGCCCCTTTTACTGGTCCCTATCGGCTTTGGTATTCTTGTAGGTAACATTCCTTTTGGACCAGGAATGAACATGGGTGTTTATGATAACGGGAGTGTTTTGTCTTACCTTTATTTTGGAGTCAGTAAAGGGATCTATCCCCCTTTGATTTTCCTGGGGATAGGGGCAATGACTGACTTTTCAGCCATGCTTTCAAACCCCAAACTTATTCTACTTGGAGCAGCGGCCCAATTGGGGATTTTTTTAACACTGATTGGGGCCCTGTACCTCGGGTTCACACCCAGTGAAGCCGGTGCCATCGGAATTATCGGAGGGGCTGATGGACCTACCGCCATTTTCTTGGCGGCAAAATTGGCACCGCACTTATTGGGCGCCATTGCGATCGCCGCTTATTCCTATATGGCGTTGGTACCGGTCATTCAGCCGCCGATCATGAGACTGCTCACAACGAGAAAAGAACGTTTGATCCGCATGAAAGCGCCACGGGAAGTATCCAAAACGGAGCGCATCTGTTTTCCCATTGGGGGATTTTTAATCTGTTCGTTAATTGCGCCAGGTGCGCTGGTTTTGCTGGGAATGCTCTTTTTTGGGAATTTATTAAAGGAAAGTTGTGTTACCGAACGTTTAGCCAATACCGCACGTAATGCGCTGATTGATATTGTGACCATGATCCTTGGTTTTTCAGTAGGTGCCAGCACTAGTGCCGCTTACTTCCTTACCAAGCAATCCATGCTGATCTTTGGATTGGGTGCCTTGTCCTTCGGTATCGCTACTGCTGGAGGTGTTCTTTTCGCGAAGTTCATGAATCTTTTTCTCACCGATAAAATCAATCCTCTGATTGGAGCCGCCGGAGTTTCCGCGGTACCTGATTCTGCGAGAGTCGCTCAAATAGTTGGCCAAAAGGAAGATCCTACCAACTTTCTCTTAATGCACGCAATGGCTCCGAATGTTGCGGGAGTCATTGGCTCTGCCATTGCGGCAGGGGTTCTTTGGAATGTATTGGTTCACTAAATTTCACTCAAGGTCACATTTATGGATACGCTAATTTTGGTTTTAGCCATGTTGCTGTTCTTTATCATCGGAATGGCACTAAACATGCTATTAATGAGACGTAAGCTTAGAGGCCGTATTGAGCAAAGGGTTGAGGAAGAGGTTGTTAAGCATATGAAGGAACGAGTCGAGAAAAAACTGGCAGAGCATATCAAAAATAAGATGAAGGATGTCGATTTTGAAGAGCTCTCGAAAACCAAACGAGTGGAAAACTGATATGCCACAACTGCCTAATATAATCAATTTATCGTCACTTGAAACCATTGGCCATACGCCTTTTAAAGCACTGCCTCCCTTAAAAAGTGGTTGGATTCAAACGGTTGCAGCGGTTTATTGGCCACAACTTCCCGCACCTCAAACTGCTGTATTTCATAACATTCTTCTTTCTGATGGAGATCAGTTAGTTGTTGTGGAAAACCGCCCTGAGGACTGGAAGGAAACGGATCGTATTGCGGTTCTCGTGCACGGACTGACGGGAAGTTACCTCTCCAACTACATGATTCGATTATGCCGTAAATTGGTTTCTCAGGGGATGTTAGTGCTAAGAGTCAATTTAAGAGGCTGTGGACCCGGCGAGGGTTTGGCCCGGAATCTTTATCATAGTGGAAGAAGTGAAGACGTCCGTGCGGTAATCAACTGGGCTGCGCTAAAGTTTCCTCAGGCTCCTGTAACCTTAATGGGATTTTCTTTAGGTGGGAATATTTCGCTTAAATTGGCGGGTGAAGATGGGCAACAGCCATCAGGCAATATGGACAGTGTTGTGGCCATTTCGCCTCCGGTGAATTTATTGGCAAGTTCCATTTATTTACAACGTTCCGGAAGCCGGTTTTTAGATTATTACTTCACACAGCAACTGACAAAACATGCGAAGCAATTACATGAACATTTTCCGGAACTCCCAGCGATTCCTGTTTTTCCGGAAAAAATGAGATTGTGGACTTTTGATGATCTTTATACGGCTCCAAGAAGTGGATTTACGGACGCGCGTGACTACTACATCAAGGCCAGCTCTTATCCTGTGATCCCCTCTATCAGTATCCCCGCCTTAATCCTCTGCGCCTATGATGATCCCGTTATTGAAACGGAAAGTCTGCAGCGATTACCACAACTTTCTCATTTTGACGTTATTTTGACTCGTCGTGGCGGACATGTGGGCTTCCTGGGAAAACCTCAAACGCTTTTCAATTTTCGCTGGATGGACAGTTTGATCTTACAATGGATGACTCTCAACTGAGTCCACCCATGGATTCTGAATTTCCTGGTGAATAAAGACAGGGTGGGTCATAACTTCACCAACACGTCCTCAAAAAAACGCGGGGTGTGGCAAAATGAGCGCACTCGAAAGGGGGGCCGGGTGCGCTCATCGTTTTGCCTTCTATGCAGCTTCCAACGCAAAGTAGAGCACAAACTGGTAATTGTCTTTGATTTTCACGTTGGCTGTTCCCAAATATAATCCCTCACTGAGCTTTTTCAGGTCATCTCGAATGTGTCGGATAAACCAGGGGTTTTCTGGAAGGTCATAATTCAAAGCCACCACATTATTTTTCCCAACAAGCGGTGGAACTTCTCGTGTTTCAAAATGAAAAAGCCTTGATTTGAAAAGCCCAACCTCAACCCTGTTTTCGCCTTCCCCCTTAGTTGGACTAATCGGTGTAAAAACTTTCCCTTTCCAAGGTAAATAAAGGGGATTCATTAGCAGATTACGAAGATGTTGATTTTCCAAAACAGACTCACCGGCAAGAACTCGCCCTTTCATTTGCCCATCCAGTTCTGAAATACTTGGAGTCTCTGCCGACAGATAGAGTTGGTCCAACTCCTCTACCGTTTTATTGGTCAAATCACTTAAACTCATTTTTGATTTTGTGCTCATGGCATCTCCTTCGGTTGGTTCAATGGGTTTTATGCCCTTAGTCGCCTAGCAATTCAATATACCAGGAAAGGTCATAGATAAACATTTTAATTTCATGTCATAATTGATATCTGAAAACTAACAACTTTTGAGTTAGAAGGTAACCATTAATGGAAATCACCAAAAAATCAAGAGGATTAGCAGATTTATTGATCTTTTCGAACTTGAATTGCCGCCGCATGCGCAAATAATCCCTCCGCTTCAGCAAAACGGATAATCGAGGCGCTCTCTTTTTGCAAACGTTCCGCGGAATAACTCAAAACGGAACTGGTCTTTACAAAGTCATGAACACCAAGAGGTGAAGAAAATTTAGCACAACCTGAAGTAGGGAGGGTGTGGTTCGGTCCCGCAAAATAGTCACCCACGGGTTCAGGCGTGTTCGGTCCTAAAAAGATGGCACCCGCATTACGAACTTTATGAAGATTGCCAAAGGGATCCTCGGTTATGAGTTCAAGGTGTTCAGGCGCAATATGATTCACCGCGTCAAAGGCCTCTTCCATCGAGTTGACCAGGATGATCGCCGATTGATTTTTAAACGATTCCTCAATTATTTCCCATCGTGGAATCGTTGGAATTAAACTTTCTAACCGACGCGCAACAACCTCCGCCTGTTTTTTAGAGGTTGTAATCAATAACGCCCTGGCTTGAGGATCATGTTCTGCCTGAGAAAGCATATCCCTGACCAGATATTCGGTGGGAATATCTTCCCGTCCACAAAGAATGAGGATTTCACTCGGTCCTGCTAGCGAATCAATTCCAACCGTACCATAAACCTGTCGTTTCGCCTCGGTGACAAATGCGTTTCCTGGACCGACAATTTTAAATACGGCAGGAATGCTCTCTGTGCCATAGGCCAACGCGCCAATCGCCTGAGCGCCTCCAATTGCGTAGATTTCTTCGACACCTAAAAGCGCGGACGTTGCCATAACCAAAGGATGGGGTTTCCCACTGGACTCAGGCGGTGAGACGACTACTATGCGTGGGACGCCTGCAACTTGAGCGGGAATGACATTCATCAACACCGTTGACGGGTAAATTGCGCGACCACCAGGGGCATAAATCCCAACGCAATCAATCGGAGTTACTTTCCAGCCCAAAATCGTACCATCATCGCTAAACTGCAATTGGGACTCGGTTTTTTGCCGGTGATGAAATTTACGAATATTCGATGCGGCTTGCAGTAAAACTTCACGTAACTTCGGATTTAATTGGATTAAGGCTTCCTGTTTCTCTTCATGAGAAACACGAAAGGACTCAATAGCCACTTGATCAAACTTTTGCGTGTATTTTTTCAGAGCGAGATCTCCCTGTGTTTTGACATCATGTAAAACACTACTCACCGTTTCTGAAACATTATCGTCTTCTTTAAGCAGTATTCGGCGCTGTTGATAAGCGTCAAAGCCTTTAACTATTTTAACTTGCATGATTTTTCCTTACATTTTCCTTGATAAATGTTTTAACGCGGCAATCTGTTTAACTCCCTTCGAGAATACGATTGATGCGCTCCTGCAACTCCTCCACTTGTTCTTTGTTTTCACTATTGATTATTTTACTGAGCAATACCACCGCTTTTTTCAAATGCTCAACGATGTTGACCGTGGGAAACATCCGGTTGAATTCTAAAATCAAAACTCCATATTCTTCAATACAGGTGATTTCCAATTGTTCTTTAGGCAAATCGGGAATCAGTCCAATCGCGTTCGTCATCACCTTCATCGCTTTGTTTATGTATTCTTTTTGACGTTGCTGAAGCTGTTGGGGGTTGATATCCCCTGACGGGAGGCGTTTTTCCTTTTGAAACCCTGCTTGGGCAATTACCGCATGGAGCTTATAGATCTTTGATTTGTACAAAGCCCCTATGGGAAGATCCTTATATTTTTTCTGCATCCCATCAGAAATTTCGAGGTACCTTGAGCTAATAGGAGGTAAGTAGATTGCCGTTCTCAAAAGGCTGTTCATATTTTGAATTGGGCCTTGCCTCGTATTGGTCTGTCCTCCCACCAGTTTTTTTTCATCAGAGGTTAAAAACTCTGAATAATTGATTTGAACTTCTTTAGCACATTTTCGGGGGGGCAGAATTCGTAAACATTCATTGAGAAAATTGACGATTTCAACACGTTCTTTGTATTGCCTCGTCAATTGCTGCTCCAAACCTCGTTCTTCAGGACTCCGCGTCCCTTGCATCGCGTCCAAATGCTCCTTGATTTTCCGTCCTTCTTGAGTGGTTTCCACTTTCAATTTGGTTAAATAGTTTTTTTGCGCAAGCAGGGCATAATTGACAGCACGTGAAGATAAAAGTTCTTGGCTTGCCGCAAACAGCGCATTGATATACACTTCTCTCAAGACCTCCAAGGTACAGACAGTGTCTTGCTTGACATAGTGCTCTATCAAATCCAAACGTGCTGCAACATTCAACGGGTCTTTTTTTAAGACGGCAATTCTACTTTTTCCCAAGGCAGTGTCGTTTCCTACCAACTCCCCAAATACCGCCTTCTGGTCATCCTTTCTACGGGTAAATATGGCCTTTGTGGAAGCAATCAATCCCGTTTGAATCTCTTTTGACATGAGTTTGCGTTCTTTGACGATTTGACCAATTCTATCAAAAAATGTCACGGATATCAAAGCCTTGGTAGTTCTAATAGTTTTTCTTTTTTCGGCGATTACGGCTATAGCTTTTCTTTTTTGAGCAATCATGGTGTCTTCTAAACTAAAAGTTAATTTCTGAAAACAGGCAGGGCTATTCATCGTATCTGAGCGTTGACTACCCCATTCAATCGACATTCTCAAGACTTCTTCAATTTTTCATGATTAAGGACCTAACTTTTACATTGAAGTGCCTACCTCCAAACACTCATTCAATAAAAAAATGGTTTTATTCCTCAATTGTGCTATATCGTCTTTTTAGCAATAAAAATTCGGAACAGTCGATCGCTATTAACTTATACGATGAGGAGAACGGATATGTTTGACTATATAATGACTGATGCTCAAAAAAGGTTACGAGATGAGGCCAGAGATTTTTCAAAATGGGTGCCTAAAGAACTGATTCAGGATATGGATGCAGAAAAAATTCAATTTCCGCACGAGTATCTCAAGGAAGCGGGGCGGCGTAACTTGCTGGGGGTTCGCTTGCCAAAAGTTTATGGTGGCCGAGAATTAAACTGGGTTGAAAACGGAATCGTTGCGGAAGAAATTGGAGTTGCAAGCTACTCTTTGGCGTGTCTCTGGGGCGTCGGTGCTGATATCGTTTGTGATGCGATTGTTGAATTTGGCTCAGAAGAGTTGAAACAGGAGATTGTGATTCCCCTTCTGAAAGGCGAACTTTACGCCGCCGAAGGGCTTACCGAACCACGTGGCGGTTCCGATTTTTTCGGGGCCACCACTCATGCCGTCAAGGATGGAGCCGATTGGATTATTAATGGCCAAAAACGTTTTATTGTTGGTGCCGAAGGCGCCGATTGGTTCTTGATCTACGCTGTAACCAATCCCGATGCGCCTGCTCACAAACGACTAACCGCCTTTATGGTCCCCCGAACTAAAGGCGTTGAAAGCAAATATATCTATGGATTGATGGGCGTTCGGGGAGGCGGCGCAGGACGACTGAGCCTGAAGGATGTGCGTGTCCCGGAGCGTTATGCCTTGAATGGGATGCATCGCGGCGTGGATGTTTTTATGCGCATGATGATTCCTGAACGCTTGGGAACCGCTGCAATGACCATCGGTTCTGTCCGACCAGCTTTGGAAATTGCCACTCGTTATTCGAGTCGGAGAAAAGCTTTTGGTCAACCCATCATGAATTTTCAAGCCGTTGGCTTTAAAGTCGCGGATTGTGTGAGCAAGCTTGATGCTGCTCGTTCCCTGGTGTATAGCACTTGCCTGGCTATTGACTCTGGAAAAGTCTCTGCGGGCAGAATCAGGCGGATGGTTTCACAATCCAAACAATTTTGTAGTGAATCTGCGTGGGCGGTCATCAACGACTGTATGCAGGTTGTTGGCGGTATTGGTTACACGAATGTCTACCCCCTGGAGCGAATCTTACGTGATATCCGCCTTTCCATGATCTGGGTGGGAACCAACGAAATCATGCAATATATCATCCAGTCCGAATGGTATAAAGAGTACCAAACCACGATTTCCAAGGAAAATGTTCGTAATGTAGAAGACGATGCCGTTAATGCGGATGCCGCGGAAGAAAAGGTTTTCGAGTAACTGCATTATTCGTTTTATAACAACTCAGCCTAAAAATGAAAGTCCGCTAAAAACGCTAAAAAACACAAAAAGTATTTTTAAAAAAGGAGAATCTTGAGTGATATACTTGATCCCAAACATCGCTAAAAATATTTTTTCGTGCTTTTTTGTGCATTTCGCGGACTCAAAACGGAATGAGTCGTTACTATTCGTTTTATAACAACTTGTTACGGTGTTCAATATGTCTTTCCCAAATGAAAACAATCCCTATGCTTTTGATGAATTTCTTAATTGGCGGAAAAATGTAGATTATTATCAAGAGGACCTGTTTCTACAAAAAGTAATTCAATATCATGTTGGCGATGAGTGGAAACGCCTGGACGAAGAGGCCCGGAAGATTTCCTCCAAAGTGTCCTTTCGCTGGCGTGATATTGCTGACGAAATCGCTAGACCCGAAAAACGTCCGTTTATCTTGCATTATGATGGTCATCATCATCGGATTGATCGCATTGTGCGTCCTGCTGAAACGGAAATCATGGAAAAAGAGGTTTTTTCCGAAAAATTATTTTCCAAAAAAACCTCTAAATGGGAACGTTTGATCAAAATGTATTTAATCTATCAAAATGGAGAAGCCTGTATTTCTTGTCCTTTGACCTGTACGGAGGGGTTAGTCACCTTGCTGGAAAAATTTGCGGAAACCCCTGAAACGCTGAGAATCTTACAACATTGTAAGGAAGGGTTGGATCTCGATTACGGTATAGGCGCTCAATACCTCTCTGAGATTCAGGGAGGATCCGATGTACAAGCGAACTTGCTGAAAGCGATTCATAAGGGAGATCATTGGCAGCTTTACGGTAAAAAATTCTTCTGCTCCGCGACCCATGCGAATTACGCGGTGGTGACAGCGAAACCTTCTGACTCAGAAGATGTTGCTTTATTCATTGTCCCTTCCTGGTTACCAGGCGATAAGGCAAAAGAAAAGAGAAACGGTTACACTATTGACAGAATCAAATGGAAACTGGGGACCAGTGAGCTAACGACGGCAGAATTAACCTATGATGGCGCCATTGCCTATCCGATGGGGCCTCTAAACAGGGGAATTTCGAACGTGGTAGGGATAGTGCTGACTTATTCAAGATTAACCGTGGGGCTTTCTTCAGCGGCAAGTATGGTTCGAGCTGTTCGTGAAGCTGAGGCTTATAGCCAGTTTAGAAGCGCTTTTGGTCAAACGCTTAACTTGTTCCCGCTGCTTGCGAATCAACTGCGGACCATCAAACAGGCCTCCCAAAGGTCAACTGCAGGTGCATTCAAGTTGTACCATGAGTTTTTAGACATGGAACGTGGACAGGAAGGCCATCATCAGCAGAAAGAGGAAGAACTCCTTGTTTCAAAGAAGAAACGTTTTTGTATACGGGAACTGATTTTGTTTCAGAAAATCACAACCTCTTGGGACGCCACTGATGTCCTACGTACCGCTATGTCTATTTTTGGTGGACACGGTGTGATGGAAGACTTCTCATCCTTACCTCGACTCTATCGAGATGCCGCAATCAATGAACTGTGGGAGGGCCCCAGAAATGTGTTGCTTTCTCAAATTCATCGAGATTTCCAGAAAGCCTCCGTATGGTACACGCCTGCTGAATTTATTAGAGACACTTTCCCTCATGCGGATCTCAAGCTCATTAACGAATTATCTCAAAAAATGACTGCTTTGATTTCTCATCCAGGATTAACAAAAATGGATGAGCAAACCATGGATATCTGTCAGCAGTGGGATCAATTTTGCCATCAACTTTACCATGCATACCAAGATCAAGCTCTAGCGGAGTTAGATTTAATATAATCTATTTCAAAAAATCGCTTGAAAATTGCAGTGCATTCTTGTGTATCCATACTAGTTCCTGATCTATGCTTGTATGAGATGTGTTGAGGACTGTCTCATAGCTTTTTTAGTTTGGGGTTATGCAAGGACGTCTTAAATCATTTTATAAATTTGTTCGAAGTCCAAATTGAATTAAAAAGGAGAAAATTCATGGAAAAATTTAAAAAAAGTATGCAGCTAAAAGTAATGGCCATTCTGGCGATCTGTTTGATAATGGTTTCTATTTTTTCAATTGCGTTGGAAGTTTCCCGTATTACCCAAACCGCAAATATGAATTTTGATAAACGAGTTAATGAAATGGGGCGATTATTTTCATTAGCGCTTGCTTATCCAATGCAATGGGAGAGTGCTGATAATGAGCCCGCTGTTCAGTCTGCCGTCCAAGCAATGTTTGCCGATGCCAATATGCTTGAGGTATCCGTTTATATCTTCAAAGAAAATAAAAAACGTTATTTTTTCAGCATCCTTCGTGATGAACAGGGCAATCCACAATTTACACAAAAACAGGAAACACGCCACTATGAGGATAGTATTTCAAAAGAAATTCCCATCTTTAAACTCACCACACTTTCACAAAGCTATATCGAACATTTGATAAAAACACCTTTTCTCAAAGAAATGGATCACGAACTCACAGGTGTAGCGAATGTCAGCTATTCAACTCAGTATTTAATCCAGGAACGCCAAATGGCGATCCGTAACTTAAGCATTAGTACTTTGCTTGTTTTTGGTGTTATCTTTGTGGCCCTGTCCTTTGTGTTACGGCAGTTAGTAACCTTACCCTTACGTCAAGTCAGTGAAGGAATGACTCGTGTCGCAGAAGGATCTTACGATGAGGCTCTTGCTTCACGAGGAGAAGATGAAGTTGGTCGGATGGTGAAATCTTTTGAAAAAATGCGATTGGCAATTCGTAAAAAGATCCATGATCTTCGAGCGTTAAATACAACCAGCGAAAAACTGGCGAATCTCCGTGACCACAACGAAGCCTTAAGACTCTCATTGGAGATCCTTGAAGAACAAACCCAGGTAGAGTGGGGATCCATCTATCTCCTTGATGAAGGAAAAAACATACTCCAGTTTAATAATTGCTATCCTGAAGTTGCGGAAGCAAAATCAGCTAGGGAAATTTTTAACATGGGTGAAGGCATCGCAGGAAAATCA
The DNA here is from genome assembly GCA_051382335.1 of Deltaproteobacteria bacterium TL4. GTDB lineage: Bacteria > SAR324 > SAR324 > SAR324 > NAC60-12 > JBBCAX01. The sequence goes on along the minus strand of JBBCAX010000050.1, from coordinate 3,907 downwards.
GCCCAGGAAAAACGAGCTATCTTTGTTGCAGATACCACCAAAGATAATGTTTTTGTTCAAGATGCAAAATTGAAAGCAACCCCAAGAGCACTCCTTTGTGTTCCCATGCTGGATAAAACAAAACTTTTTGGAGTTATGAACTTTTCAGGGGATACCAGCAAGGTAACTTTTGAAGCGGATGATGAAGAATTTGCTCAAACCCTTGCCAGAATGACGGTGGTGACCACAAAAAATATTCAAATGGTGAAATTGATTGAAGAACACAATCGAACCTTGGAACAAAAGGTACAGGAACGAACTGAAGAGTTACGCATTAAAAATGTGGCGCTTGGCAAAGAAGTTGAGCTACGCAAAAAAGCAGAGGCTCGTATACAAGAATTGCTTGAAGCACAACACGAAATTGGTGATCACTTGATCCAGCATGCTCTTAAAAACCAGGAAGAATCCTGACTCCTATTCAATTTTTTATTAGCAGCAGATTGACGCAGATTTTATACTAAGGTTTAACTTGTCTAGCTTTAAACAGAAACCCTGATTTTTATCTGCGTTCATTTACGTTCGTCTGTGGGCTACTAAAGTCAATAAGTTCGAGCTAACTGTCATTTTCCAAGTAATCTGTAAATTTATTTTTGTCAAATAAGAATGAACTAGATGGGTTGGTTAGCCTAATGGAAACCCGTCAAACAAAACAAAATGAGGAGAAAAGATGCAAAAATTATATATGGGACTCGGAGGGCTTATCGTCTTACTGATTGGTCTGTATTTTTTAATAGATGGACTGACCAAACATGAATTGCAGGAAGAAATCAGTATTCGTGTTGCGGCCGCACCAAAACAAGAAATTGAATCTGCCCCAGAAATGGTTCTTCCCGAAAATTCCACTTCTATTCCACCACAGGAAAAAATCAAAGATTCAAAGAAAAATGATCCAGTCCAAGAAGCTCAAAAGGAGGAAAAGGACGAACGTGCTAAAAGAAAAGAGCTTATTCGTGAGGAATTACGTCCTCGCTTGAAAGAAATTGCTGAGACATATAAAGAAAAACTTAAATATCCTACCTATTCAAGGCTTCTTTCAGAAAAACAGACTGATTTATTAGAACCAAATACACATTTTCCTGCGACATATGACATCCCAGATAGTAATATCTCATATGACTTACAACTCAGCAGGTTTATTCTTTATAAACCTGATCCGATTCCTATGAAATTTCGTGCATTCTCTACTGATGGACAGCCAATTCCTCAAATTATTTCCATATCAGGATCAATAATAGTGAATAAAGAAACAGTGGATGAATTTAGTTTAACACTTCAATCAGATCGTGATGTTGAAAAGGTGTATCTAGCCACATACTCTCCTTCAGCAGAAAAAAGCGCATCCTGGCCAGAGGAACTTATTATCGCAAAGGTTGTATTAAATGTCAGTGGATATGGAGAACAATCAGCTTTTACGAGTTTTCAATATATGACGTCTGTTGGTACTATCACTGGAATAGAAACTGAAAAAGTTGAAGGCGCTGATCTCGTTATTCCCATTAATCTTTCAGTAAATAAACCAGGTCGTTACAGTGTAACAGCTAATCTTTTTTCACAGGCTGACAACAAACCTATCAGTCATCTGACTGGAGTGAGCGAACTGGAAGGAAATGAAGGAACAGTCCCGCTTAAAGTCCATATTGCTACCTTGAAAGCAAAAAATGATACTGGACCTTATGTTCTTACCACCTTTATTCTCTCCAATGTTTCCGAAAGCAAGGTCGCCTATGGTGACGCCGCGAAACTATCCTTCGTTGTTGGGAAACATGATTTCAGTGAGTATAAGGATGAGGAGTATGTTGATCCCGTGAGGCAAAAGAAATATAATAACTTTATGAAATGGATTGGGGAGGGAATAAAAAAATAAGACAAGAAACGACGGAAGTTCTTTTTCCCAAAGGCGATGAAAATCACCTTTGGGATTAATTTTCTATTGCTTACCAAGTGAAGGCATCAGCCACTATTGTACTTAGATGATATAAACTAGACCAGTTTGTATCAACAGAACTGCCTAACTGATTACTATAGGCCCACTCACTTTCAGCAGGATTTATATTCAACAATCCCGGCCATAACTCACTACCATGACCTTCACCTGTTTTGATAAAGGGGTAATGATCCTCAAACTTTGTACCGGGGTTGCTACAGTCTTGATACATTTTCGAACTTATCGCATTTCCTTTCTTGTCCAGTTCATCATTTGAACCGCACCATCCCCAAAAGTCACTCGTAACATTACTATTATTAGCATAGTTTATGTTGTATGAACCCGTCTTATTAGAACACCAAAACCCAGATTGGTATGAAAATGAGCCACTAATGTTTGTGTTACTACCATTATTGTAAATCGAAGCAAAGCCACAACCAGAATGCATCGCAACCAATCCATCACTTGTTCCGATCAGGTAAGGTTTTACACTAGCTCCCAGTAGATCACTTCCTAACTCCCCTGTTCCTGCAATCATCAAGGCAGGAGTGTCGATATAGCTTTGATTCGTAATGGATCTAGCCACATTTGGAATCAAGTCATATCCTGCTCCAAAAGAAGCTGGATTAGAACAATTCGGATTCGAATTTTTCAAAAACCCAAATATTGAGTTAAAGGCCAGTTCCAATGTTCCGGATAAAGTCCCACCCGCACATACAACGTCAGTTATCGCAACTTTTGCCAAGTTCACACCACCCGTCGCAGAGGCTACTTCAATAACGCCCATCACTTTGTCATAAACTTGCGCATACACACCACCATGGGTCAGATGCCTGGATAAGATATAATCTATCACCATCCCACCTGTAGAATGAGTGATGACGACACATTTACTACTCTGACAGTTATCAACTATTGCTTGAGCTGTAATCGCTGCCAGTTGCTCCATTCTTAGCATGGAATCCCAATAAACGTTGTGTTTACGCGCTCCAACACCCTCATCATTAAAATTCGTATGCCAGTATCCCCAGTACGCTGTCTGTGCCAATTCACCAACGGCCGAGCCGTTATTGAAATATAGTCCAAAACCGTGAAGAAAAACAATATCATCAACAGCACCGTCTATGGTTTCAGTTCTTACAGTATTCCTCGCTGTTGAGCGTTCCCCCAACACTGCGGGATTCACGAGAGCGGGATCAATTTCCGCAACTTCTTCTGTGGTCAGAGCTTCTTGACTCGCCTGGTCACTGTTAACCCCCTCGTCTTGTTGTGCTTCGTCTGGAGTCGCACAAGCCCACATGAAAATCATGGATACAGACACGATCATGATTTTTAAGATTGAATTTTTCATAATGTCCTCCTCATTTTTGTTAATTATTAAAATTAGATCAGGAATTTATTTCCTCTCTGTCTCTCATTGACGATTAGTGTAATATAAACATTACTTACTTGACAACGGCTTTGTTGTAAACCGTCCAACTCCCCTCATACAAGGAAGTATGTATTTCATGTAAAATTAAACTTTCATCAATAAAATAAGTAGGATATATAAAGAACTGACTATCATAAAAAATGTCTTTTCCTGCTAAATAATTTTAATAAATTATTGCAAACAGTCCTATTTTCGTCATGACAGAAAATAGATGTTTTAGATCCTTTAACATTTTGATAATTGAGTGTCAATAATTCTGTTTATCGTCAGCAATTCAGCGAGCAGTTGCAAAGGACGATATACTCGATCAAGTTATGGAGGCCTTGCATAGGTGTTCGGGGTTTAACCTAAATGAATTCAGTTGCATATAATAAACATATGGTGCTAACCTCCGTTTTCAGATAGTCGAGCCTCATCCCTCGTTTTTTGAGAATTGAGTCATAAATTTACGAAAACTGTGGTATCTTTGGTATTTTTCTAACTCACAATCGGAGATACCACCATGAAAAAAG
>JBBCAX010000049.1:0-33662 GCA_051382335.1 Deltaproteobacteria bacterium TL4 | reverse complement strand
GAAAATTGTTAATCATCTTAAACTCAATGGCCAAAAACAATTGCCCTTGGGATGAAAATTATGTTCAAAATATCTTAAAAACCACTTGACTTTCAAGACAGTCGCTTCGCTCAGGGAACAACCTCGCAAGCTGAGCGGAGTCGAAGCCGGATTTCAAAGCTTGCTGCCTTTTGACGAAACGATGACGTTGGCCTGATCGGATTAAAAAATAAATTGTTTAGAATGAGCGGGCTTTTTAAAAGCAGGGGATCCTCAAACGGATAGACTTCCGCGTCTTCAAGGACGTCGATCTTAAAGAGACTCGGCGTTCCATCGAGATAGGCTTGTTCTCCGTAAATATCCCCTGGATTCAAGGTTTCAAGCACTCTATAGTATCTAACTTAAATTGGAGCAAACTGTAAAGGCCTTCATTTCAGACATTCAAAATAATAGTTAATTTCTTGTCGACAAACTGAAATTAAAAATGATAGGAACTTGGTAAAACACTTTAAAAAGCATATGGATACAAATTAGGATCAAGGGCTGATCGTCTAGGTGGCTGTCCGAGAATGTGATGTAGGGTGTGCTTAAGCGAAGCGAGCGCACCAGAAAGCTTGCGGTCCCCTTATTTTTGGTGCGCTCGCTTCGCTTAAGCGGCACCCTACTTAGGCTCAACTTGTATTCTCGGACAGCCACCTAGGTTCCGCATCGGATAAATCTATGAAAGACGGAACCACGCATGGGGAAAAAATTTGAGCTCATTACCATCCATCTTATCAAATTCTAAGTTCTAGAGTTCGGATGCCTGAAATTTTTATTTGTTTCCAAGATCAAACAATGGAGCAGCTCTTGTTGCCAATACTGAGAAATCAGTTTCCCTCAGTCCCGACGTTGTCCTTGGGATGTGTCCACATCGCAGAACCCGAATTCCGGAAGCTGACAACGCCCCCTATAATCATCATTGACCATCTGAGTCAAGAGTGGCTGGCTCAACGGCGAGAACGGGGATTGGACGCAATTCTGGTTTTTGTTTCTGCGCATGGAATTCCACTTTCTCAAGCAGATTTATGTGAAGAATGGAGCCTCCAGCACTTGATTGCTGTTGAAAATGAAGAGGTCTTACATTTTGAGATGCTGCTTGTGACCCTCAAAAAATTACTGTGGGGACCTCTTTTGGGGATTGAGCCTTACATCAAAGTATCAGGAACCCACAAACACTGGTGTTTAAACGCTTCATCACAGCGAGACGAGGTTTTGAGCGAAATTGCGGAGTGGAGCCGCACCTTGAATATCAATAGTGAATTTCGACGCTCCATTGAATTGATTTCCGATGAGCTGATGACCAATTCTTTTTTTCATTCGCCTGTGGACCTGCAAGGGCAACACTGTTATTCCCATTGGAATCGTCAAAAAAGCATTGTAATGGAAACCGGAAAGTTTGTATCTGTCCATTGCTGGTCAGAGCCGGAGCAAATGATTATTTCCGTTCGTGATGAATACGGGAGTATGTCGCTCAGTAAAATCTACAGTGCGGTTCGTAAGTTCGCAAAGACTCACATGGAAATTGAAGACACTTCGGGGGGTGCAGGGCTGGGACTTGTCTTGATTCTCAGAAAAGTCACTTCCTTGGTCCTTAACTTGGACCCTGGAAACTCAACCGAGTTTATCGTTCATATTCATACCAAGAACAGAAGATGGAACAAATCGCAATGTTCTATTAATTGTTTTATTAAAAACAAGCAACTTTAAGCCAAAGGATGGTTATGTCTTTACTGGAAATTACGTCAACAGATGATAGAACATGGGTGCTATCGGGTAATATTGATGAGTTCATGGATTTATCCCCCTTACACGAAAGCCCTGATACCAAGCTGATTCTCAATCTACACGGAATTCGTAAAATTAATTCCATAGGATTGAAAAAATGGATTGAAAACTTAAGGCGCCTTCAAAGTAAAGGAAAACAAATTGTCTATGAAAGGTGTTCAGAAACTGTAGTCGAAGCTTGCAATATTGCGCTTTCTTTTTCAGAAGGTGTTGAAATTGTTTCATTTGAAATCGCTTTCGTTTGTGAGAATTGTAATTCGTATAAACCTGTTCTCATCCATCGTGTGGATGTGAAACCCGCTTTGAGGCTTCCTCGAGTCCGATGTCATCAATGTGGAAATCAAATGGCTCCCGAAGATGAAGAAACCTTGGAGTTCCTGGAAGAAAAAACCTAACCTCAATCAAGATTTTTGATGCAGAACCAGACTAAAGTTCAGATCCATAACTCCGTATCTTTCCAGTTATTAAAGATTGTCTTTTCTTTTTATATCGCTGTCGCAATTAGTGTGACTCTGATTCATATGTTTGCAGAATATGTGCGTACCAAGCAAGAGATCATTGAAGACTTGGAACTGTTCCATCAGACATTTGAAAACGGAATTGCTCACGCGTTATGGAATGTGGATGAAGAACAGTTACAGGACATTGTCAAAGGAATGCTGAAATTACCTTCAATCAAGGGTATTACCATCCAGGATGAAACCTCCCTTTTTTTTCAAATCGGAGAAACATCCAATGAATTAGGGGAACGATGGATTTCGAACGATGGTAAAAAGCAACACCCTATCCAACAAAAACTGGTCTATGCTTTGTTCCAAAAATCGTTTCCTTTGATTTATCGAGAAAGCCCTTCTTTTGAAAAAAATGTGGGTCGAATCACTTTGTACTCCAGCACGGATATTGTGATCGATAAGATTAAGTATGGATTTTTATTTATTTTGGTAAATTCCATTTTGAAAACAGCAGCGTTGTGGCTTATTTTCATCGGGTGTGCCCATTATGTGTTGGGACGCCCCCTTTCCAAACTCGCTCTCGCAGCGGAACAGTTACGCATGGAGAATTTGGAAAACGTTCAGATCAATATTGGAATTATTAAAAGGAATGAGCTAAAAATTCTGGAAGAAGCCTTTAATGACATGATTCGTAATCTGGTTCAAGCCCGTGAATCCTTAAAATCCATGGAACGCGCAAAGTTGGAATTAGAAACAGCGCAGATCGTTCAACAATTCATCATTCCTCGCCAAGTTCCTCAATGTCCTAACCTCGATCTTGCCACTTTTTATCAGTCCGCTTCTGAAACGGGGGGCGACTGGTACGATTTTCGTCATCACCCGGAACAACAAATGTTGGACGTGTTGATTGGTGATGTCTCAGGACATGGCCTTCCTGCCGCATTAGTGACCGCAATGACCAGTGGTTTTTGTCAGGCTTTTGTAGAGAATCAACCGGTATCCTCTCTGAACGAGCCTGATTCCGCACTGGACTTATTTCGAAACTTGAACGCCTATGTCCTCAATACAACACAGGGTCATTATACCATGACCTTATTCTTTTCCAGGATTGACCTGAAAAATAAGGTCTTTCACTGGATCAGCGCGGCCCACTGTCCTCTTTATCTGTGGTGCCCTGCTCAGGAATCAGAGGCTACTCTGAATGGCACGTCTCTTGTGACATTGAGGCAACGAAGCTATTCTATTGGAGCTGGCGCAAACGCTAACTGGCAAGTAAAGACACACCCCCTGCAAGAAGGCAGTATTTTGCTTTGGTATACGGATGGGTTGACAGAAAATACCAATTCCAACGCCGAAATGTTCGGCACTCGACGGTTAAAACAAATCTTGAAATCGTCTGGGAACAGGACCGCCGCACAAATTAAAGAGCACATTCTTGAAGCGGCCTTTGCTCACTATGGAGGAGAAAAATGGAAAGACGATATTACGATCATTGTCGCACGCATTGGTTCACAAGTCACTATTGCGTAATCGGCTTTTAGCTGGGATAAGGATTTATATAAAAAGTGCGGGATACCCTATTTTCTTGTTGACAATCAAAATGATTGTACCTATAGTGGCCAGTAATACTAGACACTATATAGTTAATGGTAATAAGCGACAAGGATGTTCATGGTTTCTCAAAAAACAACTCCCACGCCAAAACAACGATATCGTGTAAGTGAGTTAGTGGACAAGACCGGTGTGAGTAAAAAGACGATTCACTTTTATATTGCGGAAGGGTTGCTTCCGGAGCATGAAAAGACGGCTAAGAACATGGCCTGGTATGGTCCCGAGCATATTGAGCGCCTGAAACATATCAAGGAGTTACAGGAACAGCACTTTCTTCCGTTGAAAGCGATTAAGGCGATACTGACGGAAAGTCAAGAAGAAGGTTTTTCAGACCGGCAGCAAATTGCGCTGGAGATTTTGAAACAAAAGTTGAGTTCCGAAGACCCTAATCATGAGGGTCGTGCGGTCTTAGTTGAGGTTTTAAAAAATTTATCGGTTTCACAGGAAGAGTTAGCGGAACTGAAGCAAATTGGATTGTTGAATATTAAAGAATCTCAAGGCAATGTCATGTTATCGTTCGATGATCAGAGAGTCCTTAAAATCTGGGCCTCGTTACGAGACATGGGGTTTTCGTCAATGCGAAATGTAACTCCCAAAGATCTGGCCATGTACGAAGAAATGGTCTCGGAATTATTTACTAAAGAATTTCAGTTATTAATAGAACACATGCGTGACATTCAAGTGGATGAGGCCTGGAGGATGGTGACAGAGGCCATTCCGTTGTTTAATGAGTTGATTGGAATTTTACATAAGCGGAAAATACTTCAATTTTTGAAGACCTTTCCCCTACCACCGATCCAAAAACAGTTGGATTGAATGCGCGAGTGAGACCTTCACTCGGATTCGCATTGATTTAATGATTGACAATATCAATACTGTCCCTTTTGAGCGTATCATCTGAATCAAAATCGAGCATTGAGATGATCTATATTATGACATTATGAGTGAGATAAAACTATGACATCCTATTGTACTTTTCCAATTACCGATGAATTATATGATAAACTTCAACGCCTTGCTGAAAAAATGGAGCAGGATTCGTCAAACAATCAACAGTATCTTCCGGGGATCATCGAGATACTCTTGGAGCAAGTCGACATTGGTGTTGATTACTTCTTTTGGCGAATTCCCAATGAATTGAAAGTCAGCAGCTTTGGCTTAAAAATTGTCAACATCGGTATCAAAACCATGAAGGGGGGGATGCACATGATTGTCCATAAAGTTCTCGGGAAATTGAACGATGAGCAAATCGGAATCCTCATTAAAATCGACAAAGAGATGCTGAAACGAGACTAAATATTCCTTTTAAAACCTTATTCCCTCTATTTTATAGCTAAAAATGTTTCAAAATAGTTGTTGAATTTTGAATACACTTGTTGTATACCCCGCCGGTAAACAAAGTGTATACCAAAAAAATATCCAGAGAATCATGCGCCTTATGGGGATACTCATGGGGGGGTGATCATGCAAGTATAATGATTAATGAACAAAGGAAAGGAAATCATGACACAGCCAGAAATCAGAGATCCACTCGCTTTGAAGAAAGCGGTTTTGAAGGGGATCATCCATTTCGCAAGCACCGAAATCCGCAATGAAGGGTTGATTCCCTTTTTGCATACGATTAGTGAAACGGTAAAAGCCAAGGAACCTCGTTTTATGCCTAACCGGACGTTGGCTGAAGAATTAGACCAGAGAGCGTCTCGATATGGAGGGCGGATTTTTCTGGACTTTGAGGGTGAGCGGTACAGCTATCAGGATTTGAATGATCATGCGTCACGAGTTGCCCAGGCTCTTCTCGACATGGGAACCAACGTTTCCAAAATGGTCGGTCTTTTTCTACCCAATGTTCCAGCCTTTCTGGAAATCTTTTTTGCCGCACAAAGGATTGGGGCCTGTGTCATCCCCATCAATACCTCTTTGCGAGATGAGGGGTTGGCCTACATCATCAACAATGCCAAAGTCGACACGATTTTCACTTCGCCAGCTCTGCTTCCAGAACTTCAGAGAGTTCAAGCCAAACTGAAAAAGAGCATTGAAATCGTCATTGTGCCTGAGTTTTCCAGTGATCAAGAACTGCAGACGGGGCATCCCTATCGAACTTTGTTGGCAAGTAAGCCCCAGCAAACTCCCTTAAGCGGGATTGAGTCCTCAGCGCCAAGTATGCTGATGTACACTTCGGGAACGACAGGACATCCCAAAGGTGTGGTTTACCAATATGGCCATTCCCAAGCCAAATTAGTGAGGCTGCTCAATCATCTGATACTTAAAGAAGACGATGTTTATTATACCTGCCTGCCCTTGTTTCATGCGAACGCGCTGATCATTACGACCTTTCAATCGATGTTTGCCAATTCTCGCGTCGTTCTTTCCCGGAAATTCAGTGCCAGAAATTTCTGGAAAGAGATCCGGGAATCGGAAGCGACCATTTTCAATACCTTAGGTACCATGATTGCCATTTTAATGAAGCAAACGCCTGACGCTCTGGATGGAAAACACAAGGTTCGTAAAGTGCTGAGCGCGGCCTGTCCTGCTCATTTGTGGCAACCTTTTGAGGAGCGGTTTAATGTTGAAATTTGGGAAGCTTTTGCGGCTGTTGACGGCGGCGGATTTTCAACCTTTAATTTTGGAAACGCACCGGTGGGTTCTGTGGGAAAACCTATGGGGCGAAAGCGTTATCGTTTGATTGATGATGCCGGAAATGATGTTCCTGTCAACACGCCAGGAGAATTGATTCATTACGTTGGAGAACAGAGTCATGCTCAAGTTGCTTATTTTGAAAACGAAGAAGCCACCAAAAAGAAGGTTCGAGATGGATGGGTTTATAGTGGGGATCTGCTTTCAAAGGATAAAGCCGGATTTCTTTATTTCGAAGGACGTAAGACCGATTCCATGAGGTGCAAAGGCGAAAACATCTCCGCGCTTGAATTAGAAAGTGTGATTGACCGACATCCTTCCGTCGTTGAGAGTACCGCCTTTGGTGTCCCTTCCGCGCTGGGTGAGGAGGAGGTTATGGTGATTTTGGTTCTCAAACCTGGAGAAAAATTAACGCCAGAACAACTGCTCAAAGATTTGGAAGGGAAACTGCCACGTTATGCCATGCCGACTTATGTCAGGATGCTCAAAGAACTGCCTAAAACGGAAACGCATCGAGTTGTGAAACACCTCCTCAAAGCCGAGGGCGTAACCGCGGATACTTGGACGGCACCCGATACACGTCAATGCGTTGAGTCCTGAGATCGAGCTCTTTTAACCGAGGGGTGAGTGAACGCAGATTCGTCCTCACTTCCTGTCACTTGGAGGTAACAAACATGACCGCAGTAAATAAAGAACTGTCACCTTTGGGACGATATGTTGAGGGGATGAATTGGAATCCTGTTGAAAAGACAATCATGGAACGAAGAAGCATCCGCGCGTTTCGCAGTACCCCCTTGCCTGATAATCAAATCCGCAGAATTTTGGAAGCGGGACGTTACGCCCCCTCAGCGGGGAATTCACAGCCCTGGAAGTTTGTGGTGGTCAATAATAAAGAGCTGATTGATGAGATGGAGAAAGATATTATTCGTTTTTTCAAAGTGCTCATGGGGGTGATGGATAATGACAACTCCGTAGTCAACCGGGTGTTGAAACCCCTTAGCAATACCTTGAAAAAAATCAATCCACATCAATTTCACCCCGTTCCTTTTTCCTTAATGCAGCAGATAGTTAAAGAAAAGGTTGGCGTTTTTCATGGCGCACCGACACTTATTCTTCTCCTGGAGGATTCCCGAGGGATTGGACAACCGGCCTTGGATGTCGGGATCTGCGGACAAAACATGGTGCTTGCGGCGCATAGCATGGGAGCGGGAACGTGTTGGATTGGACTGATTAAAGCCCTGATGTATTACCCACACTGGCGTCAATTTTTTGGGGTCAAATATCCTTATCGTTTAACAGACTGTATCGCCATCGGAAAACCTAAAGGTCGATTGGACGGGGAAGTCCCCAGAGAGATACAGAGGGTGGACTGGTTTGATGATCTTAACAACAAAAAACCAAGAGTAGAAAGATTGGGAGAATGAGATGCAATTCTTAAAACGTACAGAACGATGGAATTTTCCTGACTATGATGATGCCAAGGATATGCATACAGGCGAAGTGACTTTTGACGAGAAGAAATGCAATCGTTGTGGTGTTTGTGTTTCCATTTGTCCAGGCAGATCGCTGTCGATTGACAAACACAAAGATAAAAAGGACCCTGAATCTATCCCCTTCCTGGTCTATAACGCTCCAGGCGTTAGCCTTTGTGTCGCGTGTGGATGTTGTCTCGCTGCCTGCACTTCAGACGCGATTACCATCCAAAATGGATTTGAAGCGGGATATTATTTTAGGAAACTTCATCAAACTAAAGATTTTGCGCTTCCCAAAAGGTATTAAATCCCGTTGTGAGCATCCAAGTTTGATGGCCCCTCACCATCCTGATTCGTGTTTGTTTTATGTTTAGGAGAATAAGATGAAGAAACCGACCAGACGAGAGTTTTTATCCTATTCCGCAGCGACGGTCGGGGCAATAGGCGTTGCCGCTGTCCCTTTAAGTAGAGAACCGTTTTATCGTCAGAAATTCAATTATGTTGAAGAAAATCACGTTGAACTTCCTGCCAATGGGAAAACGGTTTGTATTTTGGGGGGAGGACTCGGAGGGCTTCAGGCCGGTGTTGAATTGGCGGCACGAGGGTTTAAAATCGAAATTCTGGAGAAATCGGGTGTTCCTGGTGGTAAATTAAAGTCTTGGCGGGATCGAAGCTTCGGTCCTCCCGATCATCCCTTGAAGAAAGACCCAAACTTTAAAGGCTTCCCTAAAGAACATGGGATACACGCCATTTGGGGACATTATAATAATTTACGGGAGTTCATGGGACGATATGGCATGCAACTTCTGGATCTGCCTGATCGTACATCCATTTTCACTTTTGTGGATAAAGACAAAACGCTCAGTTATATTCCCAAAACAACCTGGCCCGCGCCCTACAACCGGTTACAGCAGCTTTATTCCTTCATGAATCTAAACCTGCTTGAAAAAGGCGAAGAGCTACCTTTATTGAAGGTGATGCAAAAGTTGTTTACTTTTGATTATGCCGATAAAGCTCAGCGTGATTATTTAGACAGCATGACGTTGGAGGAATATTGTAAAAAGGTGGGGCTTTCGGACGCAAGTATCTACAAGCTGATTGATAGTGTCGTGGAAATGGCGTTTTTTGACAGCGTCAAAGTCTGCTCTGCCGCTGTATTTGCGCAGCTCATGCAGTTGATTGCAGGAGCGCCTGAAGACATGTTAGAGGTGAACTTTTTTGCTAATCCTCCCATCGAAACTTTTTTACAACCGATGGTGGATTATATCCTGAAAAAGGGAGGAACCGTTCATTACAACACGGAGGTCACGCACCTCAACAGGAATCCGGATCGAATCCAAAGTGTCTTCACCACTCAGCTTATCGGAGCAAGACTTCGAAGGTGTCAAATTTGCGGGGAATTGATTTATGGCGATGACCCCCATGAGGTTTGCCCTTTTTGCGCCGCTGAAGGAACGCAACTTAAAGATCTCAATGACAGCGAAAAAAGTGAAAGGGAATTCCATGCTGACTATTTTATCATGGCGATGGATACCCCGGGAATGCAGAAATTGATTTCGACGAATATCAAGTCATTCGGGGAACATCCCTATTTCCAAAATATCTTGGGGCTGCATTCCAGGGAAGTGTTTATTGTCAATTTTTGGGTTGAAGGCAGAAAACACTGGACCAAGCTGCTGCCAATCAAAGAAGCGACACCTCCCAATTTCTTTGGGACAAGTTTCGATTACGTAGGACTGACCGCTAATTGGGCAACGCCTTTGCGCGATGAAAAAACGGGTAAAATTTCTACGATTGTCAAGGAGTATGAAGAATATGATGTTTCCATTATTGAAACACAAATTGCCAAGATTCATAATGTGGAACTCTTATCTAATCAGGAAATGGCGGATCGTTGTTACGAAGAGTTGAAGGGTATTATGCCTGAACTTCCGCCTTACCAATCCTCCTATGTTAACAAATGGCGGACCTACACACGGTGGCTTCCTGGGGATGAAGGTAGACGCCCTCCGATTCAGTCCCCTATTGATAATTTGTTATTTATTGGAGATATGGTGTTTATTCCGATGCCTTCCATGTTCATGGAAAAAACCAATGTCACCGCAAAATGGGCAACCAATATTTTGTTGGATAAGATTGGACAAAAAGAGGGGAAAATTAAAATTTTAATGTCGGGTACTCCCAGTGCCATTGTTTCAGCCTTAAAAACTGTGGCCTCCGTTTATGTGTAGCCGCTTTTAAAATACTGGATCAGACGATAATTGGGGAGTTAATTTCCGTTCGTTAGCGCATGAAACCCTATCACAGGAGTTCTTTATGAAACCTTCAGAACCACAATCAAAAGATCAAGATCCGACTCAAACGACGCGCAGGGGCTTTTTAGGAATGTCTGCGACGACCGTGGGTATTGCCGCAGCGGTGGGAGGCACAGGACTGGCCGCTATTCCGCTAAACGACGATCCCTTCTACAGAGCTAAATATCCCAAGGTTGACGAAAACCATGTTGATCTCAAATCCAATGGAAAAACGGTCTGTATTTTGGGTGGAGGATTGTCTGGACTGCAAGCGGGTGTTGAGTTGAGTTCCAGAGGTTTCAAAGTGACACTTTTAGAAAAGACCGGTATCCCTGGCGGAAAGTTAAAATCCTGGAGAGATAAATCGTTTGGCCCCAAGGATCATCCTTGGAAAAAAGATCCTAATTTTCAAGGCTTTATACGAGAGCATGGACTCCACGCTATTTGGGGTTTTTATAACAACTTGAGGGAATTCATGGGCCGATATGGATTTCAACTTCAGGATGCGAGTGAAAAAAATTCGATCTATACCTTTTTAGATAAAGATGGAACGCAAAGTTACATCCCCAAAACAACGTGGCCTTCACCTTATGACCGTGTGGAACAGCTTACGGGTCTGATGAAATTGGATCATTTGAAAGGCAAGGAGAGCGAAGCCCTCTCCTTTTTCCTAAGACTGATGACTTTTGATTATGCGGACAAGAAGCAACGGGAATACATGGATAGTATGACCATCGAGGACTACTGCAAAAAGCTGGGACTGTCTGATGCCTTAACTTACAAAATAGTCGATAGCATTGTGGAGATGGCTTACTTTAACAACGTGGATAAACTCTCGGCCTTGACGGTAGGCAATATTTTTGAGTTAGTCGCCGGTTCTCCAAAGGATTGGGATGTTAATTTTTACATGAATCCCCCCGGAGAAACCTTTCTTCAACCGATGGTCAATTATATCCTCGGGAAAGGGGGAGAAATCCATTATAACACAGAAGTGGAACGTTTGATGGTGAAGAATGGACAAATCGCCGGGATCCTTACCAGTCAAATAAATATGCCTGAAGTCAGGCGTTGTCAGGTGTGCGGTGAACTGATTTACGGCAACATGCATTATGAGGAGTGTCCCTTTTGCGGTGCTGAAGGCGCGAAGTTAAAGCTGCTTTCTGAAGAAGAAAAAACACAAAAAACCTTTGAAGCCGATTTTTACATCAGCGCGATGGATATTCCCGCCAGTCAAAAATTGATTGCCATGAACCAGAATGTGCTCGGGGGAAATAAGTATTTTGATAATATTACCAATCTCCACGCAACTGAAGTTTATGTACTCAATATGTGGTTTGAAGGCGGTCAATTTTGGAAAGATCGCTTCAAGGAAAGACCCGACAATTACGTCTTTTTCGCGACAGGATTCCAGCATCTGGGGATCACCATCAACTGGACCCTCCCCGCGTTAGAGGGAAATACCCGAGGTATCATTAAAGAGTACGCGGGACAAGATATCACCATTATTGAAACTCAGATTTCCAAAGCGCATCTGGTACAGAATTTTACCAATGCTGAGATTGCTGAAAAGTGTCATGCTGAATTGAAAACCGTGATGCCCGATCTGCCACCCTACCAGTCTTATTATCTCAATAAATGGCGTCACTATACAACTTATCACCCTGGTGATGAAAGCCTTCGTCCTCCGATTCAATCGCCCTTTGATAACTTGTTATTCATAGGGGATATGGCGTTTGTCCCTCATCCTGCGGTTTTTATGGAAAAAACCAATGTTACCGCAAAGTGGGCCACCAATCTGTTATTGGATAAAATTGGACAAAAAGAAGGGAAGATCAAAATCCTGATGTCAGGAACTCCAAGTAACTTGATTGCAGGATTGAAAAAAGTTCGACCTGTCACCGTTTAGGAACACAATGGAAGCCCTTGCGACTCCGGTCCCTTCAACCTTTACGGATATGGCCTTTTTAATCAAGAGGGTCAAACAGCATTTTGAATCATCGCCTCAAACAAAAATCATGGAAGTGGATGAGGTTGTGTATCAAAAGTTGAAGCCCAAAGAGAAAGGCCGTCCTGAGATTATTCTTGCAAAAGACACCGCCGTGGAGTTGGGACACCCCTCCACGCAATCACAGTCGTTGTTATTGTTGACGTCAAAGCGTGAGTTGGTAAATCATGGAAGAATTTCTTTGATCGGACCGGATCTGGATCAAATGCCAGCGGAACCGAAGTCTCCTTTTGCTCAGGTAATCATGCTTGCGTTAAAACCGGATTCGAGACCTGATCCTTTTGATCTTGAAAAGTTGCAGTTTTTAACCAACAGAATTCAAGGTTACGCCGCGCGATCTATGCCAGGACGCTTATGGATTCGTGTGAGTCATCGTGGGATTGAGGCAGGGTTGACCTTTAGAGCCGTTGGAGCGGCGTTGAGCGAGTTGTATCAAAGTGAATTCCAGGAAGTCGAAGCGGTTGAAGTCGCTTTTGTGACCTCCTCGGCCCTGGAGGTTGAAGGACTAAAATCCATCGCTCAGGAAGCCGCCATCTTATCAGGACAGCACAAGAAACTCGCGATCAATAGTGACGGGGACCTGGAATGCTCGGACATGTCTTGTAAAACCTGTGATGAAAACGAAGTTTGCGACGACCTTCGAGAAGTGCTGGTTATAAAAAAAAGGAGGAAACAAAATGTCAACCCTTGAAACGCCTCAACCCATCATCGCTGTGTGCGGAAAAGGGGGTGTTGGAAAAACCGTTCTTTCCGCGCTCTTGTCTCGTACCTTAATTGACTTGGGAATCCAACCGCTGCTTTTAGTGGACGCGGACCCCGCCGGAGGATTGGTTTCTGTCATTGGAGAACGATCCGCCAAAACGTTGGGGCAAGTCCGTGATGAAATTATTGCCGCGGCTCGTGGAGCCAGCAAAGAGGGGAAAGTTGAACTTGCGGAGCAAGTGGATTATCTTTTATTGGAAGCCTTGACCGAGCGTGCTGATTACTCTCTTCTGAGTATGGGCCATTCCTCAAAAAAGGGCTGTTACTGCCCCGTAAATCGACTTTTACGAGAAGCTATTGACTTAATCGCCTCTCAGTTTTCTGCCATTGTCATTGATGCGGAAGCAGGACTGGAACAAATCAACCGGCAAGTGACTCAGCGCGTTTCTCAAGTGATTGTTGTGGTTGATGGCTCGATTCGAAGTTTGGAGACACTGGAAATGATTTCTCAATTGGCACCTGACTTTCACATTGCCGTTGTTGCGAATCGAGTATCTGAGCTTGAAAAGGTACAGCTTCCGCAAAATATGAAATTAGTCGGAACTATTCCCGAAGATGCGTTACTTCGACGTTTTGACCGGGAAGGAACGTCTTTATGGAAACTTCCTTCAGCGAACCCCGCGGTGGTTGCTGTCCGAGAGATCGTACACACGTTGGGTTTATGGAACAACAATTCACTCATTAACAAAGCCCTTCCCGTTTTGGAAAATATGGAGATCTCATAATGCAATCAATGATACCCGAGTCTTTTAATGACCTCATTGCGGATACAAGTAATCCCTATTTAGACGAAGCAAAGGCCGCAGGAAAACGCCTGATCGGTTATACCTGTAGTTATATTCCGGAAGCGTTACTTTCGGTGGAGGGGCTGGTTCCTGTAAGGATGTCCGCACCCGGTGTCGCGGGGACAGAAATGGCGGATACTTATCTTTCAAATGTGACCTGTTCTTACACACGCAGTTTGCTGGAATATGCCATGGATTTCCGCTACGAGCATATTGACGGTTGGGTCTTTACCGCGAGTTGTGATCATTTAAGACGCTTGTATGATAACCTGGTGTATCTTACTAAGCCAGCCTTTGCGTATATGCTGGATCTTCCGCATAAAACCACGGATGCCGCCTTGAAGTGGTATGTTGAAGAGCTTCAAACCCTGGCACAATCCCTGGCCTCCTGCTTTGGCGTGAATACTGGGGCGGAGGCCCTCCGAAAGTCCATCAGCGAACGTAACCAATATTTGGCACTCATGCGTTCCATTGGTGAATTGCGTAAACAGGACCAGCCGCCTTTAACGGGGACTGAATTCCATACGCTGCTCAAAGTCGGTTCCGTCACACCTCTAGCTCCAATGATGCCCGCTTTTCAAAAGATTCGGGAGGACTTGAAGACGCGAAAACTGGAAACCCCTTTTCGAGCGCGATTGATGGTGGTGGGGAGTGAATTGGATGATCCCGGTTATTTGCACGTGATTGAAAAAATGGGAGGCTTAATCGTTGCGGATCGGTACTGTACAGGCTCGATTCCAGGCTTGAACCCGATTCCGGAAAAAGAGGAAGACCCGATCCGAACTCTTGCTGAACATAAACTGCGAAAAACCTCTTGTCCTCGCATGATGGATAATTTTGATGAGCGTATTGAAGAAATTCTTAAGACTGCGGAAGAATACAGGGTTGAGGGCATTGTGATTCAAACCATGAAATTCTGTGATTTATGGGGGGTTGAATCCAGTCCTTTAGTGACCACACTTCGTAAAACCAATATTCCCATTCTACGCCTGGAACGCGAATATCGCTTGTCCGGTGAAGGACAACTCAAAACCCGTATCCAGGCCTTTCTCGAAAGTATGGGGAAATAGGTGGAAGGGGCAATATCCGTGAATGAAATTTGGAAAATAATAATAAGTATTTTAATTACAGCCACTTATAAAATTATAGCGAGTTTTGCTGACGTCATTGTGAAAAGTTCGTAGTTCCGCCTTTAGGCGGCTTTTCTGCAAGGCTTACCGCCTAAAGGCGGAACTACGAACATGATTTCATTCACGGGTATTGGGCGGAAGGGGAAAGTAGGACCGTTTTAAGCTATCAATTATTACAGAGTGCATTATGGATATCGCTGAAATTTTAAGAACCGAATTTGATCTGGGAGTGGCAAATTTAAAACACAAATCCTTCCAGGAAAATGTCAATGACTTGAGTATTAACGCCAAATATCAATTTCAACTCTTGAAAGAAGTTGGAAATTTCAGCAGAAGACACGGAGTTTCTGAAATCACCAAAAACATGAAGCGCTACCCCTGGCTGAAGGAATTTGTGATCAACCTTGAATTCCTTTATTTTAAACTGGTTCATCGACGCACAGGAGAATACCGTGAAGCCAATGCGATGGTTGCGAAATTATTATTACAAGTGATGGAAGAATTACTGGATGGCGTTTTTACGCATCCTGATAAAGTCGTGCTTCATGAAGATATGGTTCCTCCTGAAATTTTGATGGCCATGGGCTTAAAACCCTGGATGGGGGAGTTTGGAGGCATGGTCATGCCTTTGGTATTTCCGCCCATTGCTGAAGCGTATATTGATGCCGCGGAAAATGAAGGCATTGCGCCCGACACCTGTAGTTTGCCTAAAACCACCATGGGCATGACCTTGATGAAACACATGCCTACGCCTGTCGCTATTGTCGCGTCGAATCTTCCCTGTGATAGCGGGATGGCCTCCTATACCGTCATGGAACGGGAACTCCAGGCTCCCGCGTTTCGCCTGGATATTCCACATAATTTCAAAAATGAACGGGCGAGGACCTATTTCGTAGGAGAGTTAAAACGCATGATCACCTGGTTGGAAGAAAAAACACCGGGACGCATGGATTGGGACCGGTTACGTGAAATTTGTGAAATGCGTAATCAGGCCAAGGAACTGGAATTGGAGCTTTGGGAGATGCTTCGGGAACGTCCCGCGCCCATGGCGGGAGAGCCGATTATTTTTGGGCACTTGATTACTTCACAGTTTTTTCCCGGCTATGCGTTGAGCATTGAGTATTTCAAAAAACTGCTGAAACTCGCAACTCAACTTCGTGAGCGAGGACAAGGCGCACTCAAAGAAGAACGCTTCCGAGCCTTGATGTGGAATCCCACAACTCCCAGTTTTTCCGATTTATACAATTGGACGGAAAGCACTTATGGCATTGCGTTTATCATGGATATGATGTCTTTCCAGCGTCACGGCTTTATTGATACCGCAACGCCTGATTCCATGCTGGATGGGCTGGCACAGATCATTATGGAAGGTCCGATGGCGCGTCATACCCGAGGACCTTCTGAAAACTTTTTTTCAGATCTCTTCCACATTTACGAACATTTTGACCTGGATATGATTTTTATGGCGGAGCATGTTGGCTGCAAAAATACCAAAGCCTTGAACGGTATTTTCCGGGAGCAATGCCGGAAACGGAATATTCCGCTGTTCTTTCTGCAGTATGATTTATGCGACTCCAGGATTTCACACCCTTCCTCAATGAAACGACAAATTGAAGAATTCATGGAAACGATTATGAAAGCGGAGCGTCTCGATCGTTAAACAAAAAAACAAAAATAAAGGCCTCCGGTCTAAAGCGGGACAGGACCGCTCTCAATGGAGTGCCAAAGCTTGCTTTGGCGAGGAGCAAGCAAGACGTTCACGTTCCAGGCCAAAGCAAGCTTTGGTACTCCAACTGTCCCGGCTTAGACCGGAGGCCAAAATAAATTATCAAAGGAGAGACTATGTCAGGTTATTATGGAGGTTGTGATGTGGGGTCAACCACAGGTAAAGCCGTTATTATTAAAGAGGGCAAAATTGTGGGAAGCGCGCTCATTCCCAGTCGAATTGATCCTGTAGAAACGGCAACCAAAGTTCTTGAGGAAGCGTGTCGTCCAATTGAGGATTTAGACGGTTATCGAAACTTAAAATTTTTGGTGGGTACCGGTTATGGGCGAACCGAAATTCCTTTTGCGGGTGAGAACGTTTCTGAAATTACCTGTCACGCTGTTGGCGCGCATCACTGCAATCCTACCATAAGAACGATCATCGATATCGGAGGACAAGATGTCAAAGCGATTTCGGTGAATGAGAACGGAACCGTGCGTGATTTTGCCATGAACGATAAATGCGCCGCGGGAACAGGACGCTTTTTTGAGGCCATGGCTCGTATCTTCCAAATGTCGCTGGAGGAGTTAGCCGCACTCTCCTTAAACTCAAAAAAAACCGTTTCCATTACCTCTCAATGCAGCGTGTTTGCTGAAACCGAAGTGATCAGCTTACTGAACAGCCGTGTTCCGCCAGCGGATATTGCCGCGGGAATCAATACTTCCATTTGCAAACGTGTTTTTGGCATGGCGAAAAGAGCCGGCATCGAACCTAATGTCACGGTGACCGGAGGCTGCGCTAAAAACAAAGGCTTGCTCCAATCTCTGCATCAATATTTACGAGTTGAAATTGAACCTCTTAATGAAGATCCTCAATTGATGGGAGCATTAGGGGCGGCTGTACTTGCCAGTAGGAAAAACTGAATTCTGGCAATAAGTTTCAAAGGGTGTCATACTCATGAAAATAAATTCAGAAAACTCATCCTGTTGCGAGATCCGTTGAAACAACGCTGTTTCAGGAGTGCCAAAGCTTGCTTTGGCCAGAAAGGCGAAGGCCTTTCTTGGGCTTTGGCCAAAGCAAGCTTTGGCACTCCACAGTCTGGGTTAGACTCAAATGAATTTATTTGAATGAATGTCTATAACAAATAAACGAGAAGAGGAGTCAAAACGATGCGTTCTTTAAAAGGAAAAACAGCGGTGATCACAGGAGTCGCTTCGGGAATAGGAAGGGAACTCGCTTTGCAGTTAGCCCAAAAAGGTTGTAATCTCGCGCTTGCGGATATCGATACTTCAGGCTTGGAGGCAACCAGAAAAGAAGTCAGTCAAAATTCAATCAAGGTCAGTGCCCATCCCCTGGACGTTTCTAAAAAAGAAGCGGTTTATCAGTTTGCTGAAGAGGTGATTGATCAGCACCATGATGTGCATCTTGTGATCAATAACGCCGGTGTCGCCGTGGCTCAAACGATTGAGGATGTTTCGTATGAGGATTTTGAGTGGTTGATGGGCATTAATTTTTGGGGCGTTGTTTATGGGACCAAAGCGTTTCTGCCACACCTCAAAGAACAAGAGGAAGCCCATATTGTGAATATTTCCAGTATTTTTGGCATTGTCGCAGTTCCGACCATGGCGGTTTATAACGCTTCAAAGTTTGCCGTCAAAGGCTTCACGGAATCTTTGAAACAGGAACTCAAAGGCACCTCCGTTAAAGTTTCATGCATTCATCCCGGTGGCATCAAAACCCGGATCGCGCATAACGCTCGCGCCTATAAAAGCATTGATGGGAAATCCCGTGATTCCAAATCTTTCGCGACGTCCTTTGATAACGCGACGATGACCTCCGCGGAGGATACCGCAAAAAAAATCATCAAAGGCATTACCCGTGAAAAAGAAAGAATTCTGATTGGTCCTGATGCCCAGGCTATGGATCTGATTCAACGTTTGTTTCCGGAAACTTATGGCAACATCATCAACCGTCTTGCCTCAATGAGAGGTCTTTAGGGAGCATTATGAGCCAGTCTAAAAATCAATCTATTTTTGTGGAGGAATGTCCTCCTTTTGCCAAAGCAGGGGTTTTACCCAAAGAGTGGAGCTTTGAAGAACGATATCCTGAATTGGCTTATCTGGCTAAAAAGGGAGTGAGCGGTTATACGGAAATGGAACACTACTATAACCGAATTATTGAGTTTACAGAAGGCTACATCGCGCCTCGGGCCTTGGAAATTGACCTCAAAGTGATGAAGGACCCTTCCTATGTTCCCTGGGATATTTTGGAGAAAGCCTGTGAGTACCAATTATTTTCCGGATTTTTTCCCAGAATCACAGGCGGGGGAGGGATGCCTTTTATATCCTATGTGATCAATCTGGAAGTCATCGCGACCCATTGTGTCGGTCTGGCCAACTTGATTGGTGTCAGTGGCTTGGCCATTTCATGTGTTGTCGCAACGATGAATACCCGATTGATCAAATACATTGCGGATTTGATCAGTGAGAATGAACGAAAGGGAAAACCTATTCTGCTTTCAACGTGTCTCACTGAATCAGGTGCTGGTTCTGACGCGGAAGATTCTGAAGAATTTGAAAAAGCTAATTTGAAAACCTTTGCCAAAAAAGTCAAAGGCGGCTACGTCTTAAACAGCAACAAAGTGTTTATTTCCAACGGCAGCCTTGCCGATTTGCATGTGGTTTTTGCTTTTTCTGACAGAACGCATCTTGCGGAATCAAGCTTGATCCTGTTGGTCCCCAATCACAGTAAAGGCGTTTCCTGTGCCAGGAATGAAAAGAAAATGGGACAACGGATTTGTCCTGCGAGTGAAATGATTTTTGAAGATGTTTTTGTTCCTGATGATATGGTTGTTTGCCTGGATCGGAAGGCTTCGACTGGAATTTTATTAGCGAATGTTCTCGGCGCGACCAGGAGCGGTGTTGGAGGGTTTGCGACGGGCGTTGCTGAAGGCGCTTACCGTACAGCACTGGCTTATGTTCGTAAAAGTCAAATGCTGGGAATTCCCATGGAACAGCATCAGTGGGTTCAACTGGAAT
This sequence comes from Deltaproteobacteria bacterium TL4, assembly GCA_051382335.1. Classification (GTDB taxonomy): domain Bacteria; phylum SAR324; class SAR324; order SAR324; family NAC60-12; genus JBBCAX01. The sequence continues at coordinate 13,968 of JBBCAX010000049.1, read as the reverse complement.
TGGCCGAGCTCTGTAGACGTGCTCAAATGAGCCGCGCGATTTATTTAAATGCCATAACCGCTGTTTGTTATAAAGGCCTGCTCTCCCTGATCGACAGTCTAACCTTGGGTAAGGACGCGCCGGAATGGTTAATGAAAATGCCTCCTGTCAAAAGTCTCAGCCAAGCCTTCTTTGACGCGCCCGCAATGACAAAATTCGCGAATTGGCTTGGCTTTCAAAAAATGCCAGAGTCCGAGCGAAATATCGCTACGGCTTACGGAGATGTCGCTAAAGTAAGCTGCTCGGATTTGGCTTTTCAAAATTGTCAGCAGGCAATCTCGTTAATGGGAAAAGAAGGCTGCCGACACGCTAATGGCGCGGAAAAATTGTTACGAGATGTGAAATTGTTACAAATCTATGAAGGAACCAACCAGATCAATATGCTGGATTATGTGAAAAAACGCCTTCAGCAACAATTTATAAACTGAGAGAGACTATGGATCAAGAGACTCAATCGATATTACGTGAAACTTTAGAAGACTGGTGCAACGCTCACAAGGAGCAGTGGCTCAAAGAGTTGGAAGCTTATCAAAAAAATCCCACCTTTCCCGAAGCGTTATTCAACGAACTTCAAAAACTGGGAATTCTCGATATTCTGCATACTCCGGAAACCTCGCGAGCCTTGGATCTTGTCGCTGAAACGGCTTACACGCTGGCCCGCTATTCCCCCAGTCTCGCCTTACTGGTCGTGCAACAAAACATGGCGGGATCGTTATTGGCTAGCGCGGGTTTGGACGCACCTGACGGATGGGTGGCCTTGCCTCTGTTTGACCATCCCCAGGAATGGCAACATTACCTCAAGGCGCAAAAAACCAACAATAACCTTTGCTACTCGGGTCAATGGACTTTTATTCCTGCGCTTCCTATTGCGAAAAAGCTGATGTTACCTCTGTTTCATACTCCTGAGGAACCAAACCTGCTGATTTTTGTCGATTACGCCGATGCTCATGTGAAATACGATAGTGAGTATCAAAGAAAACCTGTGGAACACACGCTGGGATTGCGAGGATGTCCTGTGGGCGATTTAACACTGAATCATGTGGACGTATTGGAAAAGCAGAAAATCATGACAGGTGCCCGCTGCACTCAAGTCGTCACAACCCTGTGGTCTCAAGCTGAAGTTTATATGCTGGCCATCCGTTCAGGAATTCTCCAAAGCAGTTATGCTCATGCGCAAAAATATGCGGCCCAACGGTATCAGGGAGGCAAAATCATTCAGGAACATACCGTGATGAAAAAAATGCTCTCGGAACTCTACAGAGATAACGCGAGTTTGTACGAAAGCTGGCGTGGAATCCTGATGTCCCTTAAACCGGAAAACTCCATCAATGACGGACAAATGGGCTTAGCGCTAAGCAGTGCGGAAAAACTTTCTGGACAAACTTCCAATGGAATTCAAATATTTGGAGGCAATGGCTACATGGAGGACTATGAACAGGAACGACGTTTTCGGGATGCCAAACAATGTGAGTTTTTGCTGGGACATCCACAAATAAAAAGTATTTCCCTTTGGCAAAAAAACGCTGCCTAGTATCGATCAACATTATTATGGAGGTGACTTATGAGAGATGTTTATATCGTTGGAGTGCATACGATTAAATTTGGCAGGTACCTGGACAAAAGTATTAAGGATCTTTCCCAGCAGACCGTTTTAGGCTGCTTAAAGGATTCCGCCATGGATCTGAAAGACATTCAGGCCGTTTGGTTTTCCAACTCAAGCTGGGGACACATGAAAGGCCAAATGTGCATCCGGGGGCAGGTTGCGCTTCGCCCAATGGGGTTGGAAAAAATCCCGATTACCAACGTCGAAAATGCTTGTGCCAGCGGTTCCACGGCGTTACATCACGCCTGGTTGGGAGTCATGAGCGGGCTTTATGACATCACGATGGCTGTCGGTGCGGAACAAATGTTCAACACCAACAAAATGAACACTTTTTCCGCGTTTTTAGGCGGAACCGATATTGAAAATTGCCTTGAAAACACAAAGAATCTAAGTGGATTTAAATTAACTGAAGAAGATCAAAAAGTCGTTGAAGCCTTCAAAAAGAAATATTCCAAACCTGAAAAATCTTCTTCCAGTAAGCACACAAAAACGCTCAAAGCTCAAATTAAGGAAGCCCGAGATGCTTTTACGGTGGGCATTACGATGGGAGAACGTCTCGGCTATGAGACCGTTTACAAGTTGAGCAAATTCGCCTCTGGAGATCATTCCCCTTTCATGGACATCTATGGTTATGCGGCCAGAATGCACATGAAAACCTATGGCAGCACCGTGGAACAACTGGCGATCATTGCCTCAAAAAACCACTTCAACAGTACTTTGAACCCTAACGCTCAATATCAGTTTGAAGTACCTGTGGCAAAAGTTCTGTCGGACCGTCTGGTGAGCTATCCCTTAACCCGCTCCATGTGCGCTCCTATTGGTGATGGTTCAGCGTCCGCAATCTTGTGTTCTGAAGACATGGTAAAAAAACTTGGCTTACAGAAACAAGCGATCAAAATCAGAGCCTCTATTCTGGGTTCAGGAATGGAATATCCTGAAGGCAGTGAGCTTCCGAACATTGGAGAACGACTTGCCAAACTGGCTTACGAAAGGGCGGGGGTTGGTCCGGAGGATATCAACTTGGCGGAAGTTCATGATGCCACAGCCTTTGGAGAATTGGCTCAAGTCGAAAACCTGGGATTCTGTCCCAAGGGAGAAGGAGGCCTTTTTGCTGAAAAAGGCGCAACCCAACTTAGTGGTAAAATCCCCATCAACCCCAGTGGCGGATTGTTATCAAGAGGCCATCCGATCGGTGCGTCAGGACTGGGACAAATTCATGAACTGGTTACGCAACTCAGAGGGAATGCGGGAAAACGTCAGGTGAAAAATCCGAAACTGGCTATGGCCGAAAACGGCGGCGGCGCCTTGGGTTCTGAAGAAGCCGCCATGTGTATGCATATTCTCGAAGCTCCCGGCGTTTCGTAAGTAGAAACCAACGCCCTTTGTCCACGTAATCTCAAAGCTTGTAGGCAGAGGCAACAAAAATGGAGAATTGAGTGAACATCAATGATGAAAATCAAACTTGTCCCTTATGTGAATCCTTAGAGGCAAAGGTCCTTTACAAAGACAAGTCGCGGGACTATTTTCGTTGTCCAGTATGTGACTTGATCTTTGTGCCCTCGGAGCAGTTTTTATCAACAGAAGACGAAAAAGCCCGGTACGATTTTCATCAAAACGATCAGCACGACCAGGGCTATCGTCAATTTCTCAGTCGCCTGTTTGTTCCCATGCAAAAGCGTTTGTCTCCCGGAAGTTTAGGTCTCGATTTTGGTTCTGGTCCAGGCCCTACGCTCTCTGTGATGTTTGAAGAGGCTGGACATTTTATGAATATCTACGACTTCTTTTACGCGCCCGATTTGTTGGTGTTCCAAAAAAAATATGATTTTATTACGTCCACAGAAGTGGTGGAACATTTGCACCATCCCAAAGCAGATTTGAATCGCTTGTGGTCTTGCTTAAAGCCGGGTGGTATCTTGGGACTCATGACGGAACTTGTCCTGGATGGCGATTCCTTTGGGAAATGGTACTATAAAAATGATCCGACGCATGTCTGCTTTTTCTCACAAACAACCTGTCAATGGTTGGCAACCTACTGGCTAGCCGAACTAAGCTTTGAAAACAAAGAGGTCATCCTCTTTTCTAAAAAAACAGAATAACGCTGTGGCGCATCCCTTGAAAGAAAACTATTAGATTTTAGGCGAATAGTTCTTACCCCACCCGGGTGGGTTTATCCCAAATACCGGAACACAATCAATGTTACATCATCATCCGGAGCCTTGCCTTCCGCAAACTGATCCGCCGCTTGTATCAGCTTTTCCAACAGGGCTGTCACTTCCATGTTTCGATGTTCCCTCATGAACTGAATCAACCGTTCATCACCAAAAAAATCTCCCTTTGAATTGTCCCGTTCTGTGATTCCATCGGTATAAAGAAGGCCCAGATCTCCAGGCTGGAGGGTATAAATGGCTTCTTTACATTGGAACTCTGGGGTCTTTAAAATCCCCAGCATTATATTTTTAGCAGTCAACAAGACAGGTTCTTCTCCATTGGCCGGTAGCAGCAGGCAGGGCGGATGTCCTGCGTTGGCAATCGCCAAAGGCCCATCTTTCCTGATTTGCAGAAGGATGGCTGACATAAAACGGTCGATAGGCAAATGGGCTTTTAAGGCATCATTGATGTAATTCATCGTTTCGCCAGGAGCCGCATCGGCTTTTTGACTGAGCAGAATATCGGCCATGATTGTTGTCAGCGCGGCCGCAAGGCCATGTCCGGTACTATCTCCCAGAAACAGTTTGAACTGACCAGCATCATCTGAATAAATTTTGTAAATATCCCCCGAAACGTAGGAATGGGGGAGATAACGCACCGCTACTTTTAAAAAATCAGGAGTGCGATAGCCCGTGAATAATTGAGACTGTAACACTGCCGCTGTTTTCAAATCCTGAGTTATTTCCTCATTCTTTCGAGCCAATTCATCGGTTTTTTCCTGTAATTGCTCAGACTTCAGTTTGAGATTGACATGGTTACGCACCCTGGCTTTGATGATGGGCAACCGAAAAGGTTTGGTGATGTAATCCACGGCACCCAGATTCAAGCCGGCCTCTTCATCAACAGTGTCGTTCTTTGCTGTAACGAAGATCACCTGAATATCCTGGGTCTCCGGTTGCTGTTTGATTCTGCGGCAAACCTCGTATCCATCCAACCCCGGCATCATCACGTCAAGCAGAACGAGCACAGGTTTATCCTTACGAATGATATCCAGTGCCAACTGACCGTGGGTTGCGACCTTGATGCGATAGTCCGATTTTAGCGCATCGGACAGCACCGTGAGATTGGTAGGCGTATCGTCTACAATCAGAACGAGCGGCTTAGATTGTTTTTGTTCAGCCATTATTCAAGACTTCTCATGGAGTGTTTCAAATTAAACCCGTTTGTGCTCCTTCGTACACTGGATTGCTTGAAGAAGGGTCAGTGCCCTGAAGTAGTCAAAATTGACCACATGACGGACTAACACATCCAAATCATTTAGCATTTCTTGACACCCGATGCAATTCTTCAATTCAGTGATCAATTCGTCAGGAATCAAATCATGATTTTCCAACAGCACTTGCAATTGACGGAACAAGCCCTTGGCATCCACCCATTTACATTTTTCACAAATCGAAGCAATTATCGGTGGACGTGGGACTTCTGGCAGCGATGCAATGGAAGACAAGACCTGTACCAGTTCCCGCTCGAATAATTCCAGGCTGGTAATGGATACCGCTTTTTTGATCTCCTGTTCGAGTTTGGCTGCCGCGGTATGAAGTTCCCTGGCACCGATGTTTCCCGCTCCACCTCTGAGCTTGTGAGCCAAAGCCCCTGCTTGATCCAGCTGACCCGACTTGAGGAGTTGCTTCATTTCATCGGCAGCCTTGGCAAATATTCCGGCAAATTGACGCATCACCCGGATGAGTATCGCATGGTTTCCACTGACCAGTGCCAGTGACTCTCTAAGGGTAAAACCTGGCAATTCAGCCGGAAGCCTGGGATCTCCTGCCGCCCCTGAGGAAACACTTTTCATCGTACCATTTCGATCAAACGTCTGTCCATTTTTGATCCACTTTTTCAGTACAGTCATCAGATCCAGGGGCATGATCGGTTTTGCCACATGATCCGTCATTCCTGCGGCCAAGCAAGCTTTTCTGTCGAGATCCGTGGCTGCGGCGGTCATCGCGATAATCGGTAAATCGGCGAACTTTGGGTTTTTCCGAATCTCCCGGGACGCCATAAAACCATCCATCACAGGCATCTGCACGTCCATCAGCACCGCGTCAAAACGCTCAGACGGCAAGAGGTCCAATGCCTGTTGCCCATTGTTGGCCACATCCACAAGGAATCCGGCGCGCTCCAATATTTCTTGGGACACCTGGACATTGACAGGATTGTCTTCAACCAGCAGAATGCGCGCACCTTGGATACTGGCCGCGATTTTGTTGATATCAGGCGCTGCTGAAGCGGCATATTCATGCTGGGTAGGACAGTTCGGTTCGGATACGGCAAAGCGTAGCGTAAAGCTGAAGGTGCTACCCTGACCCGGTACACTTTCCACGGAAATCGTGCCGCCCATCATTTCCACCAGCCGTTGACTGATGGTCAGCCCCAAGCCGGTACCGCCAAAGCGTCGGGTAATCGACCTGTCAGCCTGGGTGAACGGTTTGAACAAGAGTGTGAGTTGCTCACGGGAGATGCCGATACCGGTATCTCGAACCGAGAAATGAAGTGTCGTATAGCCTCTCTCCGTCAGGGTCTGTTCAACCTTGATATGAATTTCACCGGAATCCGTGAACTTTACGGCGTTACCGATCAGGTTGTTCATCACCTGCCCCAAGCGCATGCCGTCACCCACCAGCATCAACGAAACGTTGGGCCATATAGTCACAAAGAGTTCAATTCCTTTTTCCTCAGCATGCGTAATGAACAGATCAAACACATTCTTCAGCATTTTTTCCAGATTGAATTCCTGTGCATCCAGTTCCAAACGACCGGCTTCCACCTTGGAAAAATCCAGAATATCGTTGATGATGGAGAGCAATGCCAGGGAAGAGGTGTGTATCTTGCTCAAATAATCGCGCAGCTTGGCTGACAGGTTCTGGCTCAGAGCCAAATCAGCAAGGCCGATGATGGCGTTCATTGGAGTGCGTATTTCGTGACTCATGTTGGAAATAAATTCAGACTTGATCCGGTTGGCTTCTTCGGCCTCGATCGTGCGTAGTTTGAGTTGTTCGTTAATACGCTCCAACTGACTTTGCACCTGCTTGCGTTCAGTCATATCCCTGGAAATATTGGAAATAGCAATGACGTTGCCACGCTCATCCAAAACAGGCGATATGGTTGCGGATATATCAATCAAGTGCCCATCTTTGCGGCAGCGAACTGTCTCAAAATGATCAATTCGCTCACCGTTCGCAATACGCTTCAACACTTCAGGTTCTTCACTAATCCGCTCTGTTGGAATCGTGATTTTCATCGATTGGCCGATGGCTTCCTGGGTTGTAAAACCGAAGAGTTTTTCGGCACCAAGGTTCCAGCTCATGATGGTGCCCTTGAGTGTTTTACTGATAATCGCATCAGATGAAGAATCAATGATAGCCTTATATTGGCGCAACTCTATTTCTTGTTCCTTCTGCGCGCACATAGCAATTTCAAGCTCTTTGAGCGCGGTTGTGGTTTTTTCATTGGTACGTATACGCTCCGAAATATCGTGCAGGAACACAATGAGCTGCCCACCTGAAGAGTCACGATACGTGGCACTCACCTCGACATGCCAGAGTGATCCATCTTTGCGGCGGTGTATGGATTCAAATAGGTCGGATCCCTTCGCTTTCAACTGCTTGATGTGTTTTGCTGTCTCCTCAGGATTTTTGATCACATCCAGTTCAGAGATTTTCCTTCCCAGTAACTCATCACGTGTATATCCCGATTGTTGACAGTAAGTCGCATTGACTTCAAGCAGATGGCCCTGGAGATCAACACGCCAATAGCCATTCAGGGTAGTTGCCAGAATATCTTGGAGCGTTTCATGACCTTCACGCAGGGATTCTGTCCGTTCCAATACCCGCTGCTCCAAGCCGGCATTGATCTCTGTCAATTGGTCGGTCATGGCATTGAAAGCCTTGGCCAGTTCAACTACTTCGCTGAAGCCAACCGGCACAGCCCTCACGAAATGGGCTCCCGCCGCGATATCATGAGTCACCTTGGTGAGTTGACTGATGGGGCGGGTAAGCCATCGCGCAAAAAAGATGGCAACGATGACCGCCAATACGGCAAAGACGAGAATGAAGGTAAAAAAATGTTTCCTCCAGGTGCTCAGTGGACCAAAGGCTTCGGCCTGGTCGATGTGTGCCATGAGACAACCCCCGCCTATTTCCGGAATGAAGCGGAAGCCGTGGATAATCGGTACGTCGCGATAATCAAGATCGAGCGTCTCAGCATTCTCGGGAGTCAGGCAACGCAGCATCGGCGTAGCATAAATCGGGTGACTGTATCCCTGAATGGAGGGGTAGCGGGCTTTAGTGATGAAGAAGCCCTGGTCATCAGTGAGAAAAGTTTCACCGGAATTCCCGAGATCAAGGTGAGAAATGAAGACGGATTGAAGCACCTTGACTGAATAGGTGACCGCCAATCGGAGTTTTTCCCCGGGTTCCTCAGCCACAATGAAATAGCGGCGTTCAATGCCTGTTTCGTATTTTGTGAATTGAGCGAGTTGGTCCTTCTTGAACCTTGGAATTTCCTCAGCAACGGCGGATTCTCCCTCCGTCAGGGGGGCGTCTAAACCGTGAATAGTGGCGCCCAGCGCGCCTTCGCTTTGGATAAAGGCAGTCAACGCCTGACGGACACAAGCCGGGTTATGGCGCGGTTCGACACAAGTCCGTCGCAAATCAGCCAACTTCCCCTCAACGCGTTCGGAGGCACGCTGAAAAACCATCTTCATTTGTTCATGTCGCGCATCGGCAACCCGTCCAACCGCTTTGATACGATCGGATTTTACAACATCTATGGCTACCCCATAGGCCATCCAGCCAATGAAGGACGTAGGCAAAAGCAAGAGTAGCAGGAAGATCAGACCAAGCTGCGATTCAAGGGAGCGGAACCCGACTTTATTCATAGAGAACATCATACCACCTTTTCATCCACATACCGGAACATAATCACGAAAACATCGGAAAAGTAAAAAATCACCCCGCCTTATTCTGAAGCAATCAAACCGATTTGGCAAATTGAAAATCGAAATTTCCGTACATTTGGAACTGTTACTCTGCGGTGGTTTGTGCTAAAAGGCAGAGTCCTCTTCCGATTGACGGCGTTAACTTTATCTTGTTGAGAAAATAAACAGTTATCGTTTGAAAAATATGCGGATACCCCAAGTTTTTTTATGAGTGCCCCTATGTGGAATTTGCTGTATGCGATGGAGTTGTTTTTTTCTTTTGTTTTTGGAGCCGCAATCGGCAGTTTTATGAATGTGTGCATTGATCGCATTCCGCTTCAATTTCTGTCAACCGAGGCAAAAAAGGAACTCCTCCACAACCACCAGCTTTCTGATCGTTTAAAAACGCTGGTGGCCCAAGGTCGTTTGAACATTGCCCATCCCGCACGCTCCTTTTGTTTTGCCTGTGGTTATCAACTCAAATGGTATGAAAACATTCCGATATTTTCTTTTATGGCGGGTCGGGGAACTTGTCGTCAATGTGGCATTTTTTACGGGTACCGTTCTCTTTGGATTGAAATCAGCACTGGCTTGGGGTATGCGTTGATCTATGGCTTATCACAAGGCATCGGGAGCACCGTGTTTTTTGGTTTTCATTACAGTTTTTTCATCATTTGCACTTTGGTTCTTTGGGAGCAACGTCAACTTTCCCAAATTTTGCGATACCTCTTTTATGGGATAGTCGGACTCGATCTCTTTTACATTCTCGGAAGCTATCTGCTTAAGTTTTTGTAACAACACGGTTGCCCCTAATTTTCTAAAATTCCGATCATCCGGTTATCCGGAAACTCTTCAAAAGAAAAACTCTTTACAAAAAAAATTCGTGTTCATTCAAAGTTAATGACGGTTGAACCCTGAACCCGTTTCTCCCCCTCACCAACAGCAGCGGTTATCGTCACACCGCCGGGAGTCCCTCCAGGATTGAATAAATTCGTTGTCGCGATACCTTTCGAGTCTGACAAGACCCGTGCGTCCATGAGCCCCAGATTTCCGGTTGTTGAAAACGTAACCTCCGCTTGTTCTGAGGCTTGACCGCTGCTGCGCAATAAGGTGGCGGTGAGGAGAACACTTTGATACGCTGCCACCGTAGCGTTGGAAGCATTGAGGATGAGGGATTCTGGCAAACTGCGTGTAAAGTCCAAGGAACTTTCAAGCGTATTGAAATCTTTTAAGGTTACTGAAATATGCCCTATTCCCACTTGAGTCCCACTGATCAACGTGACTATTGCCTGTCCTCCGCCATTGGGAATGACGGTTACGGCGGGAGTCCTTGTCGAAAAAAAACCTTTATCCGTACTGAAGAGGAGCGGTTGGTTCCGAAAACCCGGCTCTACCTGAACGGTTATCGTTGCCGTAGAGAGACCATCTGCCGGAATAGAGTGTGGCTCAAGGCTTAAGGAGAAGGGATTGGTGACAGCTTCAAACTCGACCGTTGTTGAGGCACGGAAACCTTCAATGAGGGCTTCTATATAGGCGATACCTGAATCCCTGCTACTGAGCAATGTTGTTTGGGCGAACCCTTGGCTATCGGTGTTCATGGAAAGTGTGTGGAGACGCTGCCCCGTTTCATCCAGTGCCCCGAACGAACCCCTGTCCGTTGTCAAGGTCAATAATTTATTGATGAACGCTTCCGCGACTTGAACTTTGACTAAGGTCGAAGCCATCCCATTTGCGGAAATTTTTGTTTGTTCCACGCTCAAGGCTAAAGGCTCAGAGATGGCAACCAGTTCAACAACGGTTCTTGCGTGAAAATCTTCAATGACGGCTTCAATATAAGCGGTTCCGACTTCGGTGCTGCTCAAAAATATGGTACTGGCGGAACCATTACTGTCGGTTTTAATGGTAAGCCTGCGTGTGCGCGCTCCTGATTCGTCCAAAGAAGCGAAATAACCCCGATCTGTGACGAAAGTCAACGTTCGGTTGATCAAGCCGGGATTTACCGTAGCTGTGATTAAAGTGGACGAAACACCATCAGCAAGAACCGAGGGGTTTGCGACATTCAGTGTGAGGGGATCCGCAATAGCGACAAAATCAACGGCGGTTGAAGCCAAATATCCATCAATAGTGGCTTCGATGTGGGCGGTTCCCACAGAGTTGCTGCTGATCAAGGTGGCCAAGGCTTTGCCGGAACGATCGGCTTTGACGCTTTTTTCTGTGACAGGATCGGTCTCTGCCTTCGTCTGAGTTTGGAGCAGACTGTTGGTTGTCTGAACGTCAGACCCGGTTGAAGTCTGACGTTCGATAAAACTCCCCTTGTCTGTAAAAAACCGAATCGTTCGTTTTGAGGCGTCTTCAGAAATTGAGGCCGTCAGCGTTACCGTTGAAATGCCATCCGCTGGGATACTGACCGCTGACGCTGATAATTTAATAAGTGCCTTTTCATTTGAGTTTGAATCATCAACACTACATCCCGCGTTAATGAGGACAACCATGAGGACCAGTAAGGATATCTGACGAATTATAAAATCTGGTGCATGTATTCGCATAATTTTTTCAATGAAAAAGATTTTCCGATAATTTTAAGCCCTGTGGGAGAACCGATAATACCTCCGTTATTTACTCTTTAACAAAATAAGCGAGGAAATGTCTATCCCTCACTTCACTTACGCTTTGATTATTGCTACATTACCTTAGTGTAGGTTGTCGCTTTAACTCAAAAACGCAGAGGACTCTGAGGTTTGTTCCATGAAAATAATAGCTGCCGTATGCTTGTGTGCTTTTTTCCTGACTTCCTGTCTTGATTCTAAAAATTCAAAAAAAGATCCCTCAACCACGACCTTGCAAAGGGTCAGGCAACCTCTGTCCGGGGATTTGGTGTGGAGCATGGTCAACGTCAATAGAGCGTTACAAGGGGACGCGCATATCATTCAAGTCAAAGGCGGGCAAACGATTTTGATTGATGCGGGATATTATGACGAAGCGCAACAAAGCCTGATTCCTTTTATTGAAGCCAAAGGCCTCTCCTCCTTTGATAAGGTGTTCATTACACATCCGCACCGGGATCATTATGAAGGCCTTTCCGCTTTGGTCAATGACGGCGTTCAAATCAAGGAACTCTATTTTAATTTACCGGATAAAGAACGTTGTGATTTTGAGATCCCCTGGGGATGCCATTATGAAAGTGTGATCTCTCATCAAAAAAAGGCCGTGGACCACGGTGCGGAACTAAAAATTGCGACAGCGGGACAAGTCTTCGATTTGGGAAATCAGGTTACTTTAAAGATTCTTTATGCTTTTGACGGGGTTCATACCCCTGTTGGAAAAACAGATGTGAATGATATGTCTTTGATCCTGAGGCTGGAGTACCAAAAGCACCGGATCTTATTTGCGGGTGATTTGAACAAACCTGTCGGAAATTATATTTCCGGCAATGATCAGGGATTGGAAGACTTGAAAGCCTCTTTCTTGAAAGTGCCTCACCATGGAGTTGAATCGGTGGCGAATGATTTGTTCTTTGAACGGGTCCATCCGCAATATGCGTTGGTCCCCTCTCCCCAAAATTTATGGTGCAGTCCAAGAAGTCTCCGCTTGAGAGACTGGTTCAACACCAATCATATTTCTGTCTATGTCAATGGTTTATCAGGGCATGTGCAGGTGCTGCTTAAGGCGGATCAACTTCAAATCGTTACTGAAAAACCAGGTAGTCCTCCATGTTGAAAATAAGCTTCTTAATACTCATCGTGATGGTTCAAGGCCCCAGTGGCTGGAGTCAAGAGGGCGTTCCCGCAAAATGGGAGGCTAAGAAGGTTTCCGCTTATGCGAAAAAAGTGATTGACGGAGACACCTTGGATATTGATCTGAATCAAAACAAAAAACTAACTAAAACGGAGCGTATCCGACTGTGGTATGTAGATACTCCGGAACTCTCGGATTCTCATAAGGGAAAGGACTTAAGATTTGGCGTATCCGCAAAAGGGTTTTTGGAAAAGGCGATCACCCAATCCACCTTGCTGCTGTGGACCAACCCTGATCAAAAATTCGATACCTATCACCGGATTTTAGGTTTACTGACCTCAAATCAAAAAAATCTGAATTTGGAAATTATCCGTAAAGGGCATAGCCCTTTTGATACAAGGTTTGAATGGCCTGACGATTTTGAGGTCTATCTTCAGGCCGAAGCCCTTGCGTTTAATAATAAAAAGGGAATTTGGAGTTCCCCACAATCCCGCCAAAAATACTTGACTCGCCTCAAGGCTGAAGGACGGACCGTTTATTCATCACAAAATAAATGGTTTGTTGTTCAGCAACGAGCCCTGGAACACCTGGATCCCTCAAAATATAACAATCACTTCCTTAAAACCTACGGAACCGTTCAAACGCTCAAGGATCTTTCTCAAGGAGCGCAGTTGATCTATCTGAAGCATCCGCAAATGAAAACAGGTTTTCCAATCATTTCTTTTGAAAAGCAAAGACAACGTCTCAAGCTGAATACGCTCAAGAAAAATGATATCCTGTATGTTGAAGGCTTTGTTTCAAAATATAAAAACAAAGACTGGCAACTCCAGATCTTCAGGGGATACAAAGAAACGCCGTAAAACTCCGCAGGTTTTCCTCAGTTCGTTCACTTGCTCACTTGAACCTTGCCCGACTTGCTGACAGCCAACCCCTTGAACTGAAATAGTGGACTGATAAGTTTCTTTGGCTATAGTCATCGTTTCGCCAATGTCCCTTCGACTTCGCTCAGGGAACGCACTCGGAGGCTGAGCGGAGTCGAAGCCGGATTTCAAAGATAGCTGCCTTTTGGCGAAACGATGACTATAGCCGTTTCTTTACATATGCTATAGATGTTTTTTGAAGAGTATGCTAGGTAACATTTTAAGTGAACTCTCTATTTTAAAAAACATAGGTTTGGGGCTTCGAAGCCTCAAACACTAACAAACATCTGAATTCCCTTTGCTGGTTTTATCGAGATTTCCCTGCAATTTCGTCGTTTTCTTAGGAAATTCCATCCGTAAAAAAAGTGATGATTGAGTGGGATACTTTCAATTAAAGAAAACTTTATTAAAATGAAGGATTCATCTATGCTGGACTTTGAACATTTGATTCATGGTTTTAGTTTTAATTATTCAATAATATCAGTGGTTTTATTTTATGAATGAATTAATGCAAGGTTATTATTTCCCGTTTTTCAGGCCAAACC
>JBBCAX010000048.1:0-1478 GCA_051382335.1 Deltaproteobacteria bacterium TL4 | reverse complement strand
AATCAGTGTGGTTTTTGTATTCGCGTCCGTTCCCCAATAAAGGTTGTAAGCAATTAGTTCCGATTCATCCGGGACTTTTGAAATGGTGAGTGTCCCGCCAATTTCTCCGACTTGAGGATCAGAATCGGTCATGGTAATGGTTTGCGGACGTCGAAGAATCGCTGTAATGGAATCATTTACCGGTCCTGCCACATTACCAACCGCGTCTTTAAACCAGGCATAAAGGGTTTTTGTGCCATTACTGTAGGGAAAGGTATAAGCGGCATTTTGGGAAAAGGCCTTTGTGGATGTCACTGAGATCCATCCACTTGCGTTAAATGCCGGGGTTTGTGAGTTTTCTGAAAGATAATATCCGGTAACGCCAATATTGTCCTGAGCGGCAAGGGTTAAGGTGACACTGTCATCAAAGGTAGTCGTTTGTCCATGATTAATCGAAATTGTAGCCGCGGAAGGTGAGCTTGGATCGGTGTTTATGGTGAAACTTCCTCCGCTGACCGGAGTGCTTTGAACAACATTTCCCGCCAAATCCTTTGCGTCTTGCAGGGTGACAGCAGCCGTTCCGTTTACTGTTCCAACTGTGTGAACGTATTGGTAAACCGTAGCACTGACTTTAGTCATTGGTTTTGAAATGGTCTGGGAAGATTCCTGGACGCGGAGGGTAGGAACAGGACTATCGCTGATGTTCTCATTAAAAGTGGCGGTGATGGTGAGGGTTTCTCCGCCTGTTAGAGTCTGGTTGATGGAATAGGTAATTTTTGCGGTAGGGGCGGTGGTGTCGATGGTGATTGCTTTTGATCCGGTTTTTGACCAAAACCCTTCAATATTTTCCTCGACATAGAGCGTGTGTGTGCCTTCTGTTAAATTGGTTGCTGGTGTAAAGAACGTTTCTGACGTTTCGGTCGCGTCTTCATTCAAATTACTGTGATCCAACTTGTAGCGGTAAAGTCCCGAACCATTCGTCACAAGAGGGGTCCAACTCCAGGGAGGTTTAACATTTTTATTAGGGGAGATCCCCGCGACAGTGGGCGAGGTGTTAATAGGAAGAGGGTTGCTCACCAGATCTTTGGTAGAAGTTTTGGACAAAGGGATTGGTTTTTTATAATCCAGAAAATGAGGCTCAACGTAATACTCAATGGTTTTTTGGGCTTGACTATAAAAAGCGATATGGGCTCTGCCAAAACGGTCTAAAGCCAAAGAGCTGTATTTACCAATATCGTTAAATCCAACTCGTGGGACTTCAATTCTCCAACGGTTGGTCAAGCCAAGGGTTTCTCCACGTAAGCGAATGGCGTAACGAAGTTCCTTTTTTCCTGGATGATAATAAGAAACACGGGCGGCGTTAAAGCGGTCAACGGCAAAGCCCAAAACATTATCCTGAATACTGCCTAACGATTCAATGACAGAAGACAACCAGCTTCCCTCCTGTTTTATGGTGTGAATAAGGCTTCCCCCTTTCATGTAAACGGCTTGGGGACGAC
>JBBCAX010000047.1:0-1075 GCA_051382335.1 Deltaproteobacteria bacterium TL4 | reverse complement strand
GATTGCATGGTTCATTCGGGTGAGAGGGTTAACATGATTTTTGAAAAATTGTTAATACACTACTCCTGATTGAGTTGCAATTTCTACTAATTTTTAGACAGGGTGGCCGAACTTACGACCAAGCCCCATATGTTTATTATATGCAACTGAATTCATTTAGGTTAAATCCCGAACACCTATGAGGCTGGAATGGATTCTGAGGAAACCATTTTATTCACTCGTCGCAGTGTTCGAAACTACACCAAGTGGTCCGATTCTCAATTGAAAGTCCACATGAAACGTTTAGAAGATCTGGAATACCTGATTGTCCACCAAGGCAAACGGGGACAAATGTTTGTGTATGAACTGCTTTATAACGGAGAAGGGGAAGACGGCGGCAAATTTATTCCAGGTTTGGTTGACCCCCAAACCCTGAAAAAAGACGACGAGTGACCTTGTTTTGTCACCCGCTGTTAAAAAGTTGTCTGGATTGGTTTCAAAGCAGTTTGGAACAAAAGAAAATTTGGACCCCCCAAGTTTGGGTCAAGTTTGGGGGGTGTTACCAAAACACACGTCCTGAAGGCCAGAAAACATCAAGCCTTCAGCCAGAAGTGTCAAAAAACGCCAGATAAACGTATAGGGAGACACCACCTGAAAAGAGGAGGAGTAGGGGTAAGAGTAAATAATTTATTTATTAAATTTATCTTTTTTTTTAAGAAAGGGACCACTATGTCCAGTCAACCACAAACCTTGGCAGAACTGATTCAACTGCGTTTACGCTGGCTTAAAACGCATCATTATCAGCCCGGAACCATCAAAGGACAACGCTATGGTTTCAAAGGCTTTTTAGCGTGGTGTGAGGAACGGGAACTGAGTCGTTTGGAGCAGTTTTCACCTGAGATTTTGGAAAGTTATCAACGGCATTTAAGTTATAAACAATTCAAGCAGCATCCTCTACGCGCCAGAACTCAAGCTCACATTATCAGCTATCTGAAAAGCCTGTTTCAATGGGCGTATGTACAAGGGTTTTTGCTGTATGATCCCTCCGTAGGACTTGTGGCTCCCCGCGTTCCTGACAGTTTGCCTCAGCAGCCTT
>JBBCAX010000046.1:0-5167 GCA_051382335.1 Deltaproteobacteria bacterium TL4 | reverse complement strand
AAAAAGGACAAACTGACCAACTAAGGAGGAATCCGCACTGTCTATTTTTTAAGTAACTGATATTATTGAGTTTATTAAAAATAAGAAACAGGCAGAAATGCCATTAACTACATGAAAAACTATAGCACGTGCTCGTAAAATACGCAGTAACATTGCAGGGCATTTGACAGAAGAAAATCTCTATGAGTTCAAGAATCAAGGACAGCCAGTGCGCCAGGCGAAGCTGGCAAGAAATAGAGAGTGAAAGTCTCTTGCTCGGTAAGGCAGTAGCGCCCCGCCGAGGCCCCGAGTCATGGGCAGCTTATCCGTAAGGATAGGTGTTAAGCGTTGACAGGGGAGAACATAGGCTCGGTATAGAGCTCCGAAATCAAAATTCCAGGTGCTGACCTTGTTGGCTGAGGGGGAAGGCAATATCAACCAAAGGCGTTAATGCGAGTCACGGTTGGACCAGGCGGAGTCATAGACCCGAGGCCTGTGTAGAAGTTTCTTGACCGGAACCTGGGAGATCCTGAAAACGACTGTCAACGTTATCAACGTTTGCTCGTCTGACTTGAAGCAGGAGCCGGATGCGTTAGTAGCGCAAGTCCGGATCTGTGCCGGAGGAAATACGAAAATGATAATAATATCATATAAGTAGTTTCTTTACGGCGACTGATTGTTGTAGATACAAATGTAATCGCGTATTTTTGGATTCCTGGAGAATTTACACAAGACGCGGAGAGAGTTCTTCAAACCGATTCGGAATGGAAAGTTCCTTTGTTGTGGAAATCTGAATTACGTAATGTCTTAATCAATCTCGACTTTGAACAATTTGCTCAATATTACTCCTGAATAAAATCAGAGACTTATAAAGTCGTATTAGAATTAATGATAGGTTTAGCCTGAAAAACGGGAAATAATAACCTTGCATTAATTCATTCATAAAATAAAACCACTGATATTATTGAATAATTAAAACTAAAACCATGAATCAAATGTTCAAAGTCCAGAATCAATTATATTCGACATGAGCTTTTAACGTTAGACATTGCTTTACAGGTAATGTCAGATGCTGAGTTACAGTTTAAAAGACATAGTTTTCAATTGCTTCTTCAGATGTTCTCAGACTATCCAGTCAATCCAAATGTACCGCTTATGATTGTGAGTTTATTGTTTTGGCAGAAGAGTTAAAGGTACCTTTGATCACAACAGATAAAAAGATTTTAGTAGAGTTTCCAAGTGTGGCCATTTCTATGTCAGACTATATTAATAGAGAATAAAGTGACAGATGTATTTAAATGCGTTTTTATGAGGACATCTTTGAAATTGGGTATTTTCTCCTTCAATTTTTATATTTAGCTGCACCCGGCCTTTGGGTGGTGCACTCGCCGCGCTTAAGCGGCACCCTACTTGGACACCATCTCCTTTAATGTCCCTGTTTAAGGCATTGCCTTGTTTGGTATGGAGTGTTTAGGTACGTTGCCGATGTACCCCTTAAATCGAAACTATAGATGTTCATTTAAATAAATTCATTTGAGTCTAACCCAGACTGTGGAGTGCCAAAGCTTGCTTTGGCCAAATCCAAAGAAAGGCCTTCGCATTTCTGGCCAAAGCAAGCTTTGACACTCCTTATTGGTCAAAGCAAGCTTTGACACTCCTTATTGGTCAAAGCAAGCGTTGACACTCCATAGGATAATTATTGACCTGGCCCTATTTCTATTTCTCTGGAGCGTTACGCTATTGTTAACATTTTGGGTGGTGGAGTGTTTTTTAACTTGCCTGAACTTCTAAATGGTGTCCCTTTTTAGTAGGAACACAAAGAGAAAGTTTGTATGGCTTGCCTCATTTTTGGAATGCATTCGGATCAATACCTGATTCTTTTAGCAACGCTAAAAGTTGTTCTTTTTCCCGCAGGGCTACTTCCTCCCGTTGTACTGCAGCATCCTTTTCCCGCATGGCTGCTTCCTCCCGTTGTACTGCAGCATCCTTTTCCCGCATGGCAGCTTTCTTTTCCCGCATGGCAGCATCCGCTTCTTTTTTGAGCCTGGCTAAATCGTTTTCAATCGTTTTTTGTTGGCGGACATAATTCATGCGGCTTTGATAGAGATGATATTGCCGTTCTTTTTCTGAAAATAATTCGAGCTGTGCAGGTGGTTTGAAAATTAACCACGAAAAACACGAAAAACACGAAACAAATGATTTTTTAATAAATGAATTCCTCCGTGAAACCCTATTTTGCAGGTTTTATTTCATGTTTTTAGTGTTTTTCGTGGTTAAAAAAAGGGCTACCGGTCTAAAGTGGGACAAAAACGTAGGTTGGGTAGAGCGTAGCGAAACCCAACGAAAAACGGACATTACTGCCTGGATGTTGGGTTTCGCTACCGCTCTACCCAACCTACTGAAATGATGGCTGTCCCGTCTTAAGCCAGTAGTCAAAAAAAGGTACCTGCACAGGTGAAAATAATTTCAAGGTTTGCATGGCTTGCCTCATTTCATCAGTATTCATAAATACTGGAAGCTGTTCATCATCCAGATCCTGCGCTTCCAGGAAAAAATAGGTCCAGCGATCCAATTCGTTTTCTGCCTGAGTTTTTTTCCATTTATCCAGTTCTAACAAATGAATCGAAGCGTGTTCGTTGAGAATCACCCCGAGTTTTTGATCACTCATTTGGAAATGGTGATGGAACGCTGATGAGTCTTGAAACAAAGTTCCCGCGATAATCCAAATGGACACCACGGGTTGCAACTCATCATAGTTTTCTCCACTTTTTAATTGAGAAGCGTATAAGTCCGACCAGGTATACAAAATTCTTTCTGGTAAACTGGGGAAAACCGCTAACTGTACCTCAATTTGGTAGGTACATCCCACTTCATCTTTTGCTTTGACATCCACAATGGAGAGTTTATCCGAAACAAACTCTTTTTCATTAAAATAGAAAGATGGGGACAGGCTCCTTTTTTGGAAGATCACACCATGCGGAATTTCAGGGGGTGTCAAACTACTGAAAATTGTCGTATAAACTAGAAAGATGGGGACAGGCTCCTTTTTTGGAAGATCACACCATGCGGAATTTCAGGGGGTGTCAAACTACTGAAAATTGTCGTATAAACTACGAAATTGACATTCACCTAAGAACCGCTGGTTATGTGCTACTTGACAAGTGCGTGCGGAAAATTAGGACTTTCTGGATTGACAACAATTTTTCTATGAGCAGGAGAAATGATAAGATCCATATCTTCCATTGGTACAGCTCCAAGAAGAACCTCGTCCCCAAGTACAAGGGCTCCTGCAAAACAATTTCTATTTTCAAAGAGGACTTCAATTGGGCCAACATATGGAACCATTTGTTTGCGTCCATCCGCTGTGGTTACTTCCCTTAGATTATTGGTTTCCAACTGAAGTTGTAACGCAATATGTTCGGGAATACATAGCGTTAATGCTCCAGTATCAACCATCGCCTTTACTTTTAAGGGCTGAAGCGCTGGTAATCTAGGGTTCTTTATTTCAATTTCTGTATGAACGTATCCCATAATGAACCTAAAATTGATATTGTTAGATGACTTGAAGTAAAAGAATTTAACACCTCTAATATTACTCTATTTGACCAAGATATCGAGCTTTTTGTTCAACTCCGATTTTGAGGATCCTCACAGAGATGGGCAGAGATGGGGACAGGCTCCTTTTTTTTTCTCACAGGGCAGAGATGGGGACAGGCTCCTTTTTCCTAAAGATGGGGACAGGCTCCTTTTTCTCTAAAGATGAGAGATGGGGACAGGCTCCTTTTTCCTACTAAAGATGAGAGATGGGGACAGGCTCCTTTTTCCTAAAGATGGGGACAGGCTCCTTTTTCTTGTTGAACGGGAGCTTTAAGCCATCGTTCACTATAGCGTAAAATCCACTTGCAGTCTGTGTACTGGCTAATGAGTCGCAGGGTCAGTTCATGATCCAGATTGACGAAAAATCCCTGTATATCCAAAGCCAGCACATAGTCATAACGCCAACATCTTTGTCGGGCAATGCCTACGGCTTCCACTGCGGATTTTCCACCTGTGCAGGTACCTTTTTTTGGCTACTGCCTAAGACGGGACAGCCATCATTTCAGTAGGTTGGGTAGAGCGGTAGCGAAACCCAACATCCAGGCAGTAATGTCCGTTTTTCGTTGGGTTTCGCTACGCTCTACCCAACCTACGTTTTTGTCCCACTTTAGACCGGTAGCCCTTTTTTAAACCACGAAAAACACTAAAAACATGAAATAAAACCTGCAAAATAGGGTTTCACGGAGGAATTCATTTATTAAAAAATCATTTGTTTCGTGTTTTTCGTGTTTTTCGTGGTTAATTTTCAAACCACCTGCACAGCTCGATATTTTCCAGGTCGGTATCCTTTAGGTGAATTGAGTTTCTTTTACCGTACCAACGTTCGTGGCACACCATCATCCGCATAACGGGCGAATTGATGACCTCGTTTTTCTAACTCCTGATCCAGATCATCCAGAAGGATATTACTGAGTAAAGGGGAAAGTGGAGATCCTTGCGGAACTCCCAGGCGAGTTTGATTCAGACGTCCATTAACCACCGTTCCCGATCGAAGATAACGTCGAATCAGTTGAAGAATTCCCTCATCTTGTACCCGTCGGGAGATGCGATTCATCAAGACCCGATGACTGACCGTGTCGAAAAATTTCTCCAGGTCAATAGCCACCGCAATTCGGTATCCCTGCTGGTACCAGTGAAGAATTTCTTCAAGGGCCTGGTATGCCGAACGCCTTGGACGGAAGCCAAAACTGTGGGAGGAAAAAGTGGGATCAAACACAGGGGTTAAAACTTGATTGATTGGGCTACCGGTCTAAAGTGGGACAAAAACGTAGGTTGGGTAGAGCGTAGCGAAACCCAACGAAAAACGGACATTACTGCCTGGATGTTGGGTTTCGCTACCGCTCTACCCAACCTACTGAAATGATGTCTGTCCCGTCTTAGGCCAGTAGCCCTTTGGCACCTACAGCTTCTGCTGACTTCTGTCCAGTCACCTCGTGAGTTGCCCCATGAGGCGCTGAGTGATTTCAAAACAAGGGGAGTGCTCCGTTTCCGGTCTTCCAGTCTTCTTTGAAGAACCAGACCGCGCGCTGGACAGATCTCCCCAGATAAGAACGTGATCTTTCATGACACTGCCGCCGCGTTTACCCTATCC
>JBBCAX010000045.1:0-61829 GCA_051382335.1 Deltaproteobacteria bacterium TL4 | reverse complement strand
CCCTTCTTAAATCAGGTCAGTTCTTAGTAAGGAACCTCTAGCGGGAACCGCTTAACAGTCTAGGGTCGTAATCCCTTCTTAAATCAGGTCAGTTCTTAGTCGAAGAGTACATGCTGAACGAGGCGCAGACGTTGTTGTCGTAATCCCTTCTTAAATCAGGTCAGTTCTTAGGCAGGAGCTGGCGCGGCTTGATTTTGCAAGGGCTTCAGGCCCTGAAAACGCCAACCTCTCGCAAAAACTTATAAATTTCGTGATCATTTTAACACCATATTTTTAACTTACTGTTATTATTGATTATTATTGAGTCGCCAACCCCATTCTTAATAATTATAAAAAAACTTTTAATATCAATAGCTTATGTTTTTGTCTAAAAACTTGATTTAGGTTGGCGGAAAATTAAATTACCATTACTTTTTGTAATAAGTCAGGTATTTCACCTATTCCAACAATACTGGTACGTTGCTGACATCGAACGCAGAGTTGGAAGAATTTGACACCATCTTCAATAGGGTCTATGACATCAATAAGCTTAAACTTCAAGCTTCTTAAACTTTGAGAGTTCAATATTGTTTCAAATACTGATTTCTGAACGCGAATGCCATAGCCTTCCATAATTTTCGCAATTTTTGTCAATCGCTTTTCGTCAGCAATATCATAGACAACAAGATAAGGTTTACCATTCATATAATTTCATAAGCAAAAGGATTAAGATCGATTCCTTCACCCAATCTACTAATATGGCGGGTACAGGGTTTACAAATTTCATAAATACGCACAGTGTCTTTGGGATCATGGGGAAGTAACTCGATAAGAAAATCGATAATTTTTCTCATTTCGTTGTCATTGACAATCATTTCAAAGACCGATTTTTGAGAATTGATGCCATAGTTTCGTAAATATTTATGAATGAGGGTTCTAATTTTATCATCCGTTATATCATAAGTAATGATCAATCTGTGATCCATGGTTCCTCGCTTAATCGTATTTTGGTATGGGTATCTAAACTTCCAGACAGTAACTCTTGTCTCAATACTGGGAACGTGTGAAATCTTCATTTTGGTGGTGCGCTCGCTTCGCTTAAGCGGCACCCTACCTAGGCGTTTCGTCTCAAGAGAACTGTACTTCTACCAAACCTCCTCCAAGGGCAAAGTGGAGGTAGGTTGCGATAACCTGTTTTTGGGTAGCCGCGTTTACAGCTTCAGCATAGGCTTTGAGTTGCCCTGAATATTTTATGGCTTCTTCAGCCCAGTGATTTCGTTTTCCAGGATAGGATTTATGATCAATGACAACCCATCCATCCGTCGTTTCCAAAAGCAAGTCCGCAGTTCCTTTAAGAATTTGATTTTCCCATTTCATTTGAAGAGGACACTCCCGCAGCATTTTTATAGGGTGGAACCGGGTTTCAATTAATTTATAAAATTCGTCAACATAATGAATCACATCCTCAACAAGAACACTTCCTTTTACACCAAAACGTTCCAACAAGCCTACCAGCATCCGTTGTCTTTTCTCAGGAGTTGATGTTTGGTGATCTGCTGCCAAGAAGGCATGTAAGGCATTTCCCAGTTGATCCATCTCTGGATTTCCTGTAATAGCGACCCTGTGGCGCACAGCAATGGTTGCTCCAAGCTTTACAGGAGACGCATCATCAGGCACAAGGGAAGAGGGCGCGACAGGCGTCTGTGGAGCATATTGACGACCTTTTCGAGCCTTAACCCAGGTAACGATCGGCAATGGATCCAAAACAGAATCTGCCTCTTTGGGTTCAAGAGTAAAGAGCTCCAGTTTGGAAGCATTTAAAGTTAGCTGAGACATTCCGGGGCTGGTGGGAAAATTCAGTTGGTGATTTCCCATTTCCAAAACAAGGTCCAACCATTGTGTTGGTGTTTTGCGAATGGGAAGGATTAAATAATCTCTCGCTCGGGTCATGCCAACATAAAGAAGCTGCAATTCTTCTGTTTGGGCAGCAAAGAAAGCTTTGTCATAAATTGGAGATTGTTCCACTTGTTCCTGTAATCCCGTTTCTTTTTTTTGTTTTCCATAGGGCCAAGGCCAATAGCGAATCCAGCGATTCGCCAAGGGCTGTTCGAGGTCAATCGGTTGTTTATTTTCCAGTCGTTCATCAATAATTTCGACACTCCACAGACGGGTTTTCAAATCCTTTTCAAGTCCCCAGACTACAACAACAGGCCATTCCAATCCTTTGGCGGTATGGTAAGTTAATACGTCAATCGCGTCCTTCTGAGTTTCCATTCCCTGATTCCCACCCTTTTCCAAATTCCGCAGCCACAATAACATGCCACTCACGGTTGAAGCACTTCCCATTCGCTCACAGCTCTTTTCATACTCACCTGCCATTCTTCGCAACACTTCCAGATTACTAAAGCGTTGTTCCGGGTTTTCCCAACCTGCGATCATCCGACGAAGGTCCAGCTTTTCAATGAGGTGATCCAAAGCTTCGGAGGGGGAAAACTCGTTCAGCAAAGGCCGCAATCGTTCAATTGCGGCAATGACGGTGTGATCTGATTTCCAGGAAGAGGAGGGTTGCTGTGTCTGCAAATAGTTTAAGCGATCTTCCAGCCAAGTTTCGGGTTGGAGGTCATGTTCCGTAAGAATCAAAATTTCAGCCGTTGCCAAAGTGTCGTTGGTGTCAAGCAATTTTCTTAATGCCGCTAAAACCAATTTGGCTTCAGGTGTTAAGATTAACCCCTCCTGTGCTAAGGCGACAGGTAACCTCATTGCCGTTAAAGCCCGAGCCATCTCGGCACAATCCTCATGGGTTCGACACAGTATCGCAATGTCATTAGGACGTATTGGGCGAATTTTTTGCTCATTTTTGTCCCAGACGTGACAGGGTTCTTTCAGTAAATTAAAAATTCCGTTGGCCATTGCCGCAGTCATTTGTGCTTTATTTTTTGCCTCAATTTTCCAATGTTGAAGCGCGGGTTGTAATTCTGAAGCATCCAACGTTCTGTCTGAGGATAATTGAATTTGCTCTATGGGGAGCTTGAGTTTTAAAAAGGCTGGAATAAATAAAGCATTGGTGAAGTCTACCAAAGCTTTCCGTGAGCGATAAGAGGTGCCAAGAATATCGTCTTTTTGTATGCCAATCGCCTGAACCACGGACGCCATCAAGGCGGGATCAGCGCCACGAAAAGCATAGATGGATTGTTTGGGGTCTCCAACCCAGATCGAACGTTTTACCAAGTGACTGAGTTTCAAAAAAATTGCTAACTGAATCGGATTCGTATCCTGAAATTCGTCAACAATCAAAACAGCAATCTCCTCCTGTAATTGCTTCTGTACTTCAGGATGCTCCAGTAAGTTTAAGAGCAAAACTTCTTGATCCCCAAAGTCAATCAAACCCCTTTTTTGTTTAAACTCTTGATAATGGGTCAGGCTTTCTGCGGCTAAGTCAAAAACAAGGGTAATCCATAACTTGAGATCAGCGTGAAGTCTTGGATGTTCACGGTGTTTCAAGGTATATTGCCTGACTGAATTACTTGAAGCGATGGATCGTTTTGCTGGTTCCGCTTTGGTTAATTTGACCCATTCTGACCAACGGACAGGACGATTTTGTTTGAGCGAATTTGCGATGATTTCCAAAAAAGTTAAATACTCCGCTGTGGTTTTTGTTGAATCTCCGACTTGCTGTGTGTCTTCAAGGGCTTGTTCAATAATACTCAAAAGTTGTTGGTCCATAGCTTCAGGTGTTTCGTTAGAGGACTCAGGATAAAAACGCATCAAAGCCTCCAAAGAACGTTGAGCACAGGCAAGCAGATCCTCTTGCTTCAGGTTATTGGTTCTTGCGGCCTCAGCAATGGTTCTGACAACACAAGGCCAATCCAGTTCGTCATGGAAACGGTAGCTGATTTGCGACAATTGTTCTAGGCGTTCATCGATCAGTGCGGACAAAGCCTGTTGAAATAACAGATTTTGTTCTTCCTTGGGGATGACCTCCAATTTAGGCGATAACCCTGCTTCAAAGGCAAATTGCTTTAATAATTGCTCACAGACAGAATGAACTGTTCCAATAAAAGAAGTTTCTAGCTGATTGGCGATGTCCGTCCAACCTTTTTCCAGCAGATTTCCACGAATTCGCTCTATTAATTCTGCCGCGTTTTTTTTGGTAAAAGTTGTGGCAATAACGCTATCGGGACGGATATGCCCCGGATTTGCGGGGTCAAGTAATTGTGTCAATTCCTGGACCAGTCTATATGTTTTTCCACTTCCAGCGCCAGCACTGATGATTTGAATATTGGGTGTGTTCATAAGACCTTTCCCCTTAATAGCCTGTCAATAAATCAAAATCGTTAAACCGATCAGGTGAATCTTTCATGCGCAAAATATCGTCCGGAGGTTCAGGATTAGAAGGATAGAAAGAACCATGATCTTTAAAAGTACCGGCGACCGGAACCTCGATCCAGCCTTCTTGCAACTGTTCCCAACGCCACAGCAGGGTTTTTTCCATCCTCAGCCAAAGCGTGGCAGGACTTTCGCCCTCTTTCATTCTGGCAAGGAGTGGCTCTTTAAATGCTTGTGTATTTGGCGCAAGCATCGTGCTGTCACTCAGAATAAAATAGGCTTGATGGGGCCACGTTTCCGGATTCAACATACGAGCGTAGAGCGTCAATTGAAGCGCCTGGTTTTTTTCAAGCTCTGCCTTTCGATAAAGGGTACCCCCCCATTTCAGATCAACAACGACTTGTTCCCCTTTTTGGTTATAAAGGAGCAGATCAATTCGTCCCTTAAGAGGTTGCTTATTCAACATTCCTGAAACTTCTTTCTCCAGTTCACCGATTTGCCATCCATTAACCTTAATGAATGAAACTAAAGTTCTGGCGGCTTGTGTGAGGAATTGAGCAAAGCGTGTTCGCTCCATTTCTCTCCCAGGTAGTTGCAGCACCGCGCCATACTGATTCAGTAAGGAAGGTAAATGGTGATCCAACCATTGTTCTAATCTTGCAGGACTCCCTTGTTCCAGAGGACCCTCCGATTTTAGCAGTTCCTGTATGATGCGATGAGCCAGATTTCCTTTTAGAGAATTGCCATCATCTACACTGAGGAAGGTTCCAGACTCTAATCTTGCCTGATGTTGAAGGACCCATTTGAAGGGATAATAAAACAGAGCGTCCAGACTTGAGTAAGATTCTGAGTTTTTTTGTTCCAATAAGGATCCCTTGGATAATTTCCACCATCGACGGGCTTCAGGCAATTTTCGAATTTCAAGCTTCTTTGTATTCAACGCTTCTATAATTTTTTGGCGCCCCTCAAGCCACTGTTTAGGCGAAAATTCAAGGGTGTGTAAGTTTTCAAAGCAGACTGACAGTAGCTCATAGAGTGGATGCGGTGAGACCTCATCCCCTCGAACCTTTTCTGGAATGACCAATATAAGCCTTTGCTTTGCGAGAAAAAAAGGAGGTCGCATGCCTTTGAAGATGAGGTTTGCTTGGGCTTGCAAACTTGGTAATAAAATCCCTCTTTCCGCCAAATAAGCGCTTTCTTCAGAATTCCAGACCCTGCGAAAAGGCTGAAAAGCCTGCTCCTTTACAAAATCATACCAGATAATTTGGTCTACCTCACCAATAACGGCCTCAGGATGATTCACGAAGGGAATATGCCCCGCCTCTCGTCGGATGGTTGATAAAGCCGTTCCTCTACCTTGGACTAAGTCAATTAAATGCTGGAGCAGCAGTTCATTGAGATGTTCTTCTTTTGCCTGAGCAATGAGCTTGATGAGCTGTGAGAGTTGAGAAACCAAAAGGGACATTCCTGGTGTAATCTCGTTAACTTTTCTGTGAAGCCGCATGTGTGCCCACGCTTTAAGCTGTTGAGCCCATTCTGTAGCCTGTTGCCGTGGAATTCCAATTTCTGGATTAAAGCGTTTACCCTGGAGCCATTTCGTTAGGTCCTGCTTTGTTTGGTTTTCCCCTTGAATCCATTCGTCTTCAAGTGCTTGAGCTGTAATTGCGGTTCCCTCCTTTTCCTGGTTTTCTTTGCTCCGAATCCGGATTGATTGAAGCCAGGAATCAATCGTGTCGTTCCACAACTCTCCGCCAATTCCAGGTTGTGCCGCAACGACTTCCGCCAAACGTCGGCTCAGATTTTGAGAAAGCGGATTTTCAGGAAGGCTGAGAAACTCCAAAAGACGAAAGGGATTAAGAGGCTCCCAACGTAAAGCAAATGCTAAGGGAATAAGTTGTAGAACAGGACGGTTTTTAGAATTTCTGTTTATTCCTAAAGAGGGAAGTCCTTGCTCCATCAGAACCTGGTCCAGTGCCATTTCTTCTTCAGGCACAATAAGTAATGATGAAGGCTTAGCATACTCAAAAAGCCAATTGGATAAGACATCGGAGGCTTGTGTTTCAGACGCACTTCTGAGAATTACCAAAGAACCATCTCCCTGCAAAATTCGTTTTTCTGACCTTTTGTTATGAGCCAATAATAGTTTCTGGAGTTGCCCCAAATCGCCTGAGGCCTTTATTTTCAAGGGCCGATCTTCTGTAAGCTGAACCTTGCTTTCTTCAAGTTTGCTGAAAAGCTCAAGCCAGGGAGCAGGATAATCGTTTCGAAGGCCAGTCACATGAACCGTCTGAAGATCAATCAGCTCCTGCGGAAGATGGACAAGAACCGTCCGCATACGATCTGAAAAGCCTGGCGATAATTCAGGGACATGGGGATCTTTCAGTTCCTCAACCATAGCCAATGTTTTTAAACGAGCCGGCGTATTTTCGTGAGAGTCTGTTTTCCATCCATAAAGAATCAGGTCATCCCGCCACGAAAGTAAGGTCAACGCGACTGTTGTACTATCGACTGCTAAAGATGATCGATAGAAACATTCATTCTGTTGTGCCCAATGCTGTAATCGGTGACGATATTGTTCGATGCGTTCTGCTTCACTGACCCCTTTACTCCCCAAGCCTAACTTGACTTCCAATGTCTTGAGCAGTCCCTTGGGGCCGCATTGTTCTACGCCAATTACGGCTTCGGTATGTTGAAGTAAATCTGGATACACTGGACCATCAAGATGCATTCCGAAAATTATTTTCATGTAACTCCCTTCCCTGAGTGGTTATATAGTTGTCCAGATAAATTTCTGCTGGGAGCGCAGGCGTCCCGCCTGCTTTTGCGGGCAAGATGCCCGCGTTCCCAGGACAGAACTTTTCTGGAGATCTATACTACTTTAGTTGTAGTGGTTGATAAGCAGCTCGGGTTCCCTCAATGAATTCTCTAAAAAGTTGAGCTTGGGTGACCATAGCTTCAGTATAATTGACACGAGTGTTGGTTAAGGGGTGTTGAAATTCTGTTTCAAGTTTTTCCTCAAAAGACTCCAGAACCCGTTTGAGCGCATCTGGTCTTAGACGACAGGGGCGTTTTTCATTAGGTTCATGTTCCAATTGTGAATTTTCTTCAACCTTTTGTTCAGCGACATCAAAATAACCATCGTCCGTATTTTCAAAAATATGTCCTATACTGTCTTTTGCGACACTGGGTCGTAGGGTTAATTCAGGTTCAGCTACAGGCAGATCTTCAAAGTAAAAACTGTCTTTATTAAGGATTTTGAGATTAAAAATACTCAACACACAAGTTTCAACAACAATAGAGCGAAACTCTTCAATCAAGTCCAAAACCAGTGAATGTCTTCCATAATCAAGGGAATGGAGGTAACCCACCGCAGGATTCAAACCGACAATTCGAACAGCGGCATACATCCTGTTAAACAGAAGCGTGTACAAGAACGACAACAAGGAGTTGACAGGATCCGTAGGCGGCCTACGAATCCGTTTGTGAAAATTAAGGTCGTCAAGAAACCCTTTTTGATAGGCTTGAAAAAACAATGCGGTTCCCAAACCTTCATATCCCCGTAGGGATTCTATACTTTCGGCAGTTTGAGCTTTGGGAATTAAATCATAGATTTCCCGAATAGGTTTTTCAAAAAATGAAGCACTGATAACTTTATTTCGCCGTTTAATTCGTCCAATCAGCGTTGCCATATTACTTAATTTTCCAAGCACTACAGATTTTGCGAAGCGCAAACAAAAATCATGGTCATGTAGAGAGTCAAATTGACGTTTGGCTAAAAAAACATTTTTGCTTTCTTCGGTTTCCAGACGTCCTTTATAACGACCATTGAGCGTTATAAAAACGGTGTCAATATTTTCACGACATAGAAGATTGATGGCAGGTAAGGTCAATTCTACATGTCCTACGATTACCAGAAGTTCCAGCCGATGAACAAAGAGGGTCTGTTTGAAATCATCCTTCTGAACCACCAGTGTTTGTCCATGCCGGTTAATGGTTGCTCCCTGGTGTTTTACATAAACAATCATAGTTACTTTATGGGTTAAGTGTTTGATGTTAATTTTGCCGCCGATTTTCGCGGATAAACGCAGAGGAATAAAATCAAATAATTTTCTCTGCGTCCTCTGCGTCTCTGCGTTAAAAGGGGAAGTTGTTTTATTCTCATTCCTTAGCGGGAATACGATCCTGTTTTTTTAGAGTTCTGCACGAGTTCAGCTTCTATTCTTGCAAGTTCGTATTCAAAAAACTCGTGGTTCATGAGGTAAGCCAATTCCATCTTATCCAATTTTTCTCGATCCAGACGATCTTGAATTGATAACTCATTTTCGTCATGGGTTTCTGGTTCAAATTGCTTTCGATCTGATCGTTTCATGTGGACCGCCTTAACAAAGTGAAGCGTTTCTTTATAGTGCTCAAGAAAAGTATTGTCCTGGGAGCGAGGGCGGCCCGCCCTCATCGGAGGGCAAGATGCCCTCGCTCCCAGGACAATATAATTCTGGACATCTCTACATAAACAGAATGCCCTGTTTGCTTAACCATTTATAGAAATTCACTTATATAGACTTTCAGATAAGTCTTTCCTGGGAGCGCGGGCATCCTGCCCGCAAAAGCAGGCGGGACGCCTGCGCTCCCAGCCCAAAATACTTTTCTGAAACACTATAGATGTTCATTTAAATAAATTCCTTTGAGTCTAACCCAGACTGTGGAGTGCCAAAGCTTGCTTTGGCCGAAGCCAAAGAAAGGCTTTCGCCTTTCTGGCCAAAGCAAGCTTTGGCACTCCTGAAACAGCGTTGTTTAAACGGATCTCGCAACAGGATGCGTTTTCTGAATTTATTTAAATGAACGTCTATAGTCAATGTTACAAAAGTTGTACCAAGCTGTTAAAAATAAAATTACACTTTATTTCAGTATGTTATGGTTAAATATAAAGGAGGGGACTCATCACTGTTGTAGAAATAGAGATAGGTCGATAGAATATTAGATATGTACTTGATTCTTTATAATAGGGAAGAACGGTTACTGGCCAGGTTTGACCGCTTTAAGGAAATCCACCTGGACTTCAGCGGAATCGACCAGATCGGTCAAGCCTTTGCTGATGAAATTTTCAGAGTCTTTGTCAAGGAACACCCTGAGATTCAGCTCCTCCCCATTGAAACCAGCGACACCCTCCAACGGATGATCGAAAAAGCACAAAAGGGGTCATAACCACCATAAAAGGGTCAATGGAAGCACACTGTCAGAATTCCGTGAATTAAGGAATGAGAATTAAATAACATCCCCTTTTGCTAAGTTGCTCGAAAGATCTGGTAGAAGCAGCGTCCCGCTGCTTTAAGTGGGCGGGACGCCCACTCTACTAAATCCCGCTAAAATAAAGGGCTAGGGCAAATGGGGAAGTTATTTAATTCTCATTCCTAAGGATTTGTACGATTTCTTTTTCTGCATCCAAAAGAAGTTTTCTGGATTGTTCATGTGAGAGGAAAGTCCCTCTAAAACTGTTCCGAATTAACTGTAATAATTCCCAAGCGTTCAAACCTCCTGGTGATAATCTGGCCGCTCTATGCAGTTCTTTTGTAAAATTAGTTTTTGAAATACCTGGGTTATCAGTATTAACCGTAACCTTCAGTCCTTCTTTTAAATAGGTTTTTAATGGATATTCGTTAAAATCTTTTCGTTCAGGATAATAATTATCCTGAAACCCTATAATTTGGAAATTACTGGAGGGGCACATTTCCAAAGTGATTCTTCTATCAATAAAATGTTTTAACAGCAAAGGATTTTCATTTAGGGTTAGCCCGTGTCCAATTCTTGAGGCGTTGAGATGATAGATTGCTTCCCAAATGCTCTCAACGTCTTCAGTCTCACCAGCATGAATGGTCAGGTAAAGACATTCTTTCATTAAAGGCAGAAAAGCTTTCCGCATTTCTGATGCCTTTTTATGGTTTTCATTTCCAGCAAGGTCAAAGCCAACCAAGGGAAGGGAGGAAGAGGTCTTTGTATTTAAGATTTCTTGCGCTAACTCAATGTGCTGGTAAACCGTGCTCATTTTTCCATGCCGACTTGCAATCAAAATTAAACCCACTTCAATCTGATGGTGATATTCAGCACAGATTTGTTGCCCTATTTCGATAACGCGCATCGCGTCTAAACCTCCGCGAGTGTAGTTCACTGGCGAACAACGTACTTCAAGGTATCGAACATTGTGATCAATCGCTTTTTCAAGTAATATTTTCCAAGCCTTTCGTATTGCTGATTCTGTTTGCAGAAGTGCTGATCCTTGTAAATCACCCAGGCTTTCGTAAGACTCAATCCCAATTTTACAAAAATGAAAATCATCTATGTGTTCAAAGTAAATAACTTGATCTAACAAAAGAGGACAGGATTCAAAGAGCAAAATAAAAGCTGTAACACAAATGGGTTCTGGAATCCCTTGAACAGCATTTCTTATCGTCTGAAAAGGACGATTTGGTTTGGAATTATTTTTTAACAGGTGTTCTTGAATCGTTTTAGGATTCTCAGTTTTAATGATTTTTTTCCATGATTCCAGCCAGTCTTTTAACCTTTCTTTATGTGGCAGCACCAGCGAACTATTCACTTTCGCGATTTCGATGATTTCAGAGGCGTCAGCAATTCCTCCTAAATGACAATGGAGTTCCGTCTTGGGGAGCCGCTTAATCCACTCCAGTTCCTTTTTTTCAAACTGAGGGTTTTGTCCAAATTTCCAGTCTTGCAATTTTTTAATGAGATGAGGATGAAGGTTATATAACGCCATAAAATTTGTTTTCTTATCAGCGCCTACCAAATTGCTGGAATAATTAACCATCAGATTTTTTGCTTGTTGCAGACGTTGATCTAAATCAAGTTTCAACTTTGGCGTCAGCTTGATTTCTAAAGGTGAAGCCTCTCCTTCTGGCATGTCTAAGGGATAATTTTTTCCAGTTACATCCAGAATCGATTCGTCCTTTATATCCAATACCTGGTTTCTTTCAGAAGCTCCAGTGACTAAGGGAGTAAAAAGGCCCCCATGCTCTTGTGGAATAGGTTTTAAAAAAAGAGAAGGGTTGCTCTCTTTATAAGTTTCAGAACTTCCATTGTCAATAACATGCAGCAGCGCATTACAACCAAAAGTCATTCCCGCAAGCTGCATATCCGCACTCATGGTTTTGCGCCCCCCCGCAAGGGAAAGTAGAAGCTGACCTCCTTTAGATTGTTCTGAAGCATGAAGAACTGCTGTTAGAATCAACTCAGACAACAATAAGCACTCGTCTAAATTGGAAAGTTGATCCGTACCTTGTGCTTGCCATATTCTAAGTTTGAGAGCTTCAAATCCTTGCGAGTACCATTCCTGAAGCTTGGATAACGCGCTTTTAGTGCTTTTCCCACAAGAGGTCACAACCCACACTTCATGAATGGGCTGAATATGATACTTAGAACGCTGGCTATTAAGTTGTTGTTTTTGAGGATGAAAATAATAGAGATCCAACAGTTCCGGATTGGTGAATCCAATCAACTCAGGAATAATAGACCAGGTTCCCCCCAAGGTTGTCACCAAAATGTTTTTATTTTTCTGAGTTGTTTTCATTCGTTTATTTCCTAATTCTCATGGCTTAAGAATTTCATAAGCTGAAACTTGTTTCTTTATCGATTGAACCCTTATCGCTGGGACAAGTATAGTGCTCAAGGAAAGTTTTGTCCTGGGAGCGCGGGCATCTTGCCCGCAAAAGCAGGCGGGACGATTGCGCTCCCAGCAGGAATTTATCTGGACAACTATAACACAAGACCCCCACTGATTTCAAACCATGGAAGGGCGACAGCTAAGTGTCGTCCCTCCTTAAACTTTCAATTGATGACAACACAAATTGTGTAAGCTTTGAATATCTTTTCCCTTTCAGTTTAAGCTAAAATTGTCAATAAATTTTTTGTTGGGTTGCAACATTGCTCACGCGGTTTCTAACCCGACCTACCGACCTACCTGATTTAATCACAGGTTTTCGTCCATGTCTTCTCACCGCCTGGAAGTCCCGAATCCTTGTAGGTGATTTTCAAGGATGTGGTAGACAGCGGCATTTCGAAATACCAGAATCCGAAGTTAGCAGATCCATAAGCGTCATGATTCACTATTTGCGCTCCTTTTTGCGCTCCGACGAGATAGGATGGATACAGGGACGATACGGAGGCGCTGCCACTTGTGCTGATAATCGTGGCGGCAACAAATACATCACCGCTGGCTAAGACAGTTTGACTATATTGATACATTACTAAGGAAAAAGTCCCTGTCTGGTCCAATGTCTCTACACAACTTTTATACGAGACAATGGTATTATCCGTTCCGTTCTTTCCCGCCTCGCCTTGATCCCCCTTATCGCCTTTATCCCCCTGATTTCCTGCCTCGCCTTGATCCCCCTTGTCGCCTTTATCCCCCTGATTTCCTGCATCGCCTTGATCCCCCTTGTCGCCTTTATCCCCCTGATTTCCTGCATCGCCTTGATCCCCCTTGTCACCTTTTTCACCCTGATTTCCTGCATCGCCTTGATCCCCCTTGTCGCCTTTTTCACCCTGGCAGAGATAGGTTGTAGCGCTAATTTCGTTGGAGTCCAGAATGCTGTCGCTGTTCTGATCCAAGCCGATATCAACACGATAACCGCCGTTAGAACATTGATCTCCCGCATTTTCAAACGTCGTGTGAATGAGACTGTTCATACCATTTGCTCCCTTCACACCGTCTGTTCCCTCAGTTCCGTG
The DNA here is from genome assembly GCA_051382335.1 of Deltaproteobacteria bacterium TL4. Classification (GTDB taxonomy): domain Bacteria; phylum SAR324; class SAR324; order SAR324; family NAC60-12; genus JBBCAX01. The sequence goes on along the minus strand of JBBCAX010000045.1, from coordinate 48,788 downwards.
ACACAGGATTTCGGTTTTATTGATCTCGCTGGTATCCAGTGTTCCGTTAAGATTGGCATCAATCCCCAACTCGATTTCCACACCGCCGTTGGGACATCCATTGACAGCGGCTAATTCACGGCTGGTTGTGAGCACAGAAGGAAAAGCCTCCGACACCGTGGACGGTGATGGCGTTTGCTGCGCCTGGGATTCAGAGGGCACATCCTCAGTTTGCATGTCTTCCTGAGGCAAATTGGAGCAACTGAGAATCAGTGGGATTGCGCAGAGGGACAGAAGATAGGGTTTTAATTTCGTTTTCATGATGATCCTTATTTTTGAAATGTGTTGAGACAAATTCATCCTGCTATCCCACTTTGAGTGAGCAGCCTTGATTGAACATTTGGAATGATACACTAAACCTTAAGGCAAAAGTCGCACCAATGCGCTAATATTTAAAATGATATTGAATTTCAGTTTGTTAGCTAAATAACGTAAACAATGGAATTGCTATTTTATAGAAAATAAGAGTGGATCTTAGAATTTAAGATAGGGATAAGAAAATGATTTTGGCGTCTCCAAAACCATCGTGCCCGTGAGACTGCTAAAATATGGCAAGGAACAACTGATTTCACGCTCACAGGCCAAACGGTTACATTGCCCTAATCCGGAAAGTGAAATTTTAACCCGTCAAAAGTATAAACACGTTAAATTACAATATTTCGTGACGTGTGGGTGGCGGAACGGGTTGATAAGTTCTGCCCGCCGAATCGTAATGGAACACCTGAACATCAAAATGATTGATGCCGATAATCTGTCCTAAAGTGAACGCCAAATCCACAGGACCAGACAGGACGAGATGAAGGGGTTCTCCCTGCCACTGTTTAAAATACTGATAAATTTGCCGACGCAGTTCAGGATACATTTCCGGAGTCAGTTCTCCGGCCCGCACCACAGCATCGGCTTTTCGGCCCAACAGACTTTCCGCGCTCTGGGCAATATCACGTCCAATCGAAAGGAGGAGGAGTTTCATAAAGTTATTCTCATGAGTTTTAATAATTCTTCTGAAGGCAACTGGATCGCCGTTTTGTCGATGACAGTTACATTCAGGACTTTAGCACGGTTTTTATCCAATTCCCGGACTTGATTTTTCTTGGTTCCTTCCTGACTCAGTGTGAAGAGGAAACTTTGGGCAAACAACCCAAAATCCTGTTTAAGCGCTGCCAACTTATATAATGCATCCGTCAGTACATTTTTTTTGGAATGACCATCATAAATGCTGGTTTTACACTCAATGACATATAAAGTGTTGTCACGAGTAAACATGACATCAAATTCATTATCCGTTTGCTGACGATGGATGGTAAGGCCTTTACAAATTTCATGGTCTTGCGGTTTTATCAAGTTATGTAACTTCGCAAAAATATATTCCTCAAACCAGTCTCCAGTCAGATAACGTATTTCGTTTTTTGTCAAAAGAATGGGTTGTTGTGGTTGAAATTTGATTTTCTGAAGAAAAGAATCGAGTCCAGCAATCTCTGCCAGTGGCAATTTGTTTCGCTCACGGACGTCCCTGAGTTTTCCCAGTATTTCAAATTCGGCATCCTTAAAATGACTGTAAAATTCATAAAAGCCCTGAGTGTATTCAGCAGATTGCGTCATCGAATTTTCACCGGAATTTTTGATTTCAACCCCATAGCAGGTGAGGTATTCCTCGACTCCAACGCGGTATTGGATATCAAACAATTTGTGTTTTACTTCAGGAAATAATTTTCGGTAAACATTTTTCCCTCCTGGAATGTAATAGATTTCACTAGAACGCTTGAGAAAGAAGTTGTAAATCCCGAGGGACATAATTTTGGTTCCACCTGTTAAATTGACAATAAAATGATCTGCTTCATCGAAATTCAAATCCCGAAGTTTTGAGTCAATATCAGCGAGCGAATCTTCTTCGACATTCACCGTTTCAAATAGTTCTTGTGAAATACCAGCAGCTTTGATGATCCCTTGGGAAACTTTTCTCCCCTCCATTTTTGGTGTTGAAACCATCAGATAACGATCTATCTTTGGGGAGAATTCTTTGATCAAGAGCAAATTGGGAATGGTCTGATCACTGATTAAACTAACGAGAATCGTAGCCATGAGATTTCCTTATTGGTTGAGTATTTGTTTAATACGTTCAATTTTTTTCTGCTGTTTATCGGACTGTTTGCCTTCCCATTTACCCTCTTGATGAAATCGTTGTTTGAAAGCTTCAGCCAGTTTCTGTTGGTCTTTTCCCTGAAAAGATTCAAGTTTTTGGTATAGAGGCATGGCATCGGGGAGATGTAAAATATCTTCTACCATTCGGTCAATTTCAGATAAGGAGTTTCTGCGTTGTTCTGACTCAATGCGTTTTTGTTCTTCCAAGGCTTGTTGTTCTACAGCACGTTGTTTCTCTCTCTCTTGCTCTTCCTGTTTTGCTTTCTGAATATTAATTTGCTGTTCTCGCTCTAGGAGTGCCGATTTCCATTCCTGAGACAATTCCCCTTGATAAGTTTCCAAGTCAGCTTCACTACTTTTAGCAAGGAGCACCCAACCGAAGGGATAAAGACCGTTAGCAAGAGTCCGGGTGGTTCCATAAGGCATTTTATTACCGCTTCTGGATGGTGTCTGTGGGGAATTTTCCGTAACGGTCATACACTCCACATGGGAATAATGTCCTATTCGCAGAAGCATCTCCCCTTTTTGAGGGACAATCGCCATCAAATTTTCCAGAGAGTTCCTTGTTTTCTGAAGATGGGGGTGTGTGTAGAACTTTTGGAACTCGTCCCTAAATCGTTTCTGGTAAAACTTGTTAACGACCTCACAGAGACGATTCCAATCGAACGATTCTTTTTTAATGACCAATGCCTGATGTGCTGATTTTTGAAACCCCAATGAACCTGAAGACCATAAGCTATAATCGGTTTGGTTCATCAAACGATTAGGCAGTATCTCTCTGGCGTTTTTAGGGGTGCTTTGTTTTCGGTCAGCATTTTGACTGTTTTCCTGGCAGGTCACGACATAACCGTCATTCAACCGAGTTTCAAAATCACCAATTTTAAGCGCTTTGAAAACATTTTCTCCTATTTTTCCTAGTAAATTGTCCAATCCTGTTTGGTAATTATTTTTGAGTTTGAGTTCATCTTTGACATCAAAGAAATCGATCACCGCAGTGCGAATGGCTCCTTTAATGCTGCTTCCCGGAACCAGTAAACGTCCTGTGAGAGGATTTTTTAGTGCCTCATCAATCAAAAGTTGATTTTCTGATTTGGCATCGTTGAGTTCACCTATAATTTTGTTGGCAAAGTCAGGATCTGGAATCAGGCGTTTTCCCAGACTATAGCGTTGGATGTCCTGTCCTGCCATGTTCCAGATAGTTTTACGAATGGCAAGATAGTTGGAATTCCCCAATTGCCGAGCCAATTCAGGAGCTTCTGAATGCAGGGTTAAAAGACGTTCCAGATCAAGGTAGTGAAGATAATACTCTGAGTTTTCTTTGACCACTACATAGTTCAAAGCGTTAAGGGTATCACCGCTTCCTACGGAAACAGGGGTCAGGACAGTCAATTTAAGGGGAAAGTAACTTTTGTCATGCTGGCTCATAGCGCCTCCTGTTGGAGAATAAAGGGAATCATGATTGGGCTGGTACACTGTATGACAGCCTTGTTGTCTGGATGAATCCCCTGAATCACGGTGTTACTGAGATCAGCAGGTTGGTTTTGAAATACAGATCCAGATTCAAACACCAGCAGAGGATGTTTGAAGGGATTCATTTCTCCGAAGCCATTCCAGACTTTGCCAAATTTTGTTCTGGTTTTATAAAAACCCTTGAGATCAGCTGGGTTTTGGGAACAATAGGTAGAGAGATTGAGCCAAAAAAGTTGTGACGTTCCCTGACATTCTCCCTTATCCTCTGAACTAGTTTGAGGATGCTTGATTAAAAAACTGCAATCCTCCTTGGATTTTTCAATTTTTAGTTGTCCTTTCCCCACGGTTCGATCTGCACCAAACCCGTTCGACCCCAAGGTGTCTAATAATAAAGTATCCAGTGTTTGCTCCTCTTGTGGGTCAACCAATGCGTACAAATCAAACACGGGTTGCCCGTTAGTCTTGGGGAGATACCATGTATTTTCCGTGACAAAAAGGCCTCCGGCTTCCAAAGTACGACCTGTTCCCCGATGAATAATGTTGTGGAGTTCAAGAGAGTGGAAGGATTCAATGGGCTGTTCATTTGCTGACTTTGACGCTACTAGCAAGGCGTCAAAGTCAGGTTCAAGAGAGTGGAAGGATTCAATGGGCTGTTCATCCTGTTTCCTCTTGATAAAATCAGTCAACAACTTTTCTACAGAAAATCCGTCCTTCAGAAGCTTCCAAACAGAAAGAGGGATCCACTGAAATTGTTTTTTGAATTTTTTTTGCTCACTCAGTGCGTTAAACATCTTTTTTTGCTCACTCAGTGCGTTAAACATCTTTCCATCAAAATGATCCTTCGCAATTCGCTTAAACTGTTCTCTGGAGATAGGCGGCAACACAGGTACCGGTAGTGTGTTGTAGGGAAAGGCATCACTCAAAATGAATGGGGGCTGGCCTTTTTTGAAATTAGCCAGCCAACTGTTCAAGGCAGATTCTCCCTTTAATTCACGATATAAACACAGCAATTGGCCTGTCAGTGTATCGCTTTTAAGATGCGTTCCCAACGCAGAGCGAGGGGTTAGGTGATAACGATTGAGTTTCATGACTATTTCTCCTCAAAGAGATTTTGATCGCGCCAATTTATTTCCTGGTTATTCACTTTGATGTTTTCAAAAATCACTTGACCCGAACCCCTGGAGATAGAACCTCCCAGGCCATCCAGTTCAATCAAACGTAATCCCTTCCAAAGCCAGTTGAGCAATTTTTTCTCGTGATCATGTTCAAATTCTTTTAGCGAAATACTGAGGTCAAATTCCACTCCAGCCGGAACCCTTTCCAGGGGGCGTGGATGTTCAGCGATGCCTTTAATCCGGTGGATGGTGTTTTCATATTTTTCTTCCATAGGCAGTTCACCGTCTGAGAAACGATTGCGCCAGGCTTCTGTTAAGGTCGCGTCCCTCACGATAATGCGCGTTGGCCCCAAAGCATCCGGCTTGGTATCGTTGGCAGTGCCAAAAATAGTACAAACGACACATTTGCCACAACCACAGGGTTTGCCATCAGCTTTAATCTGAGGACCATTTTCTTTGGCTAAGTTTGAAATTTCCAGCATGGAACGCATTTTACCTTTGAGCGACGAACCAGGGATGTAGGGTTGTCCTGAAAACAGGGAACCTTTCGCAACAGGAAATTTGATGATAGGCTGATCCATCCCGCCAATCTCGATGGTATCCTTGTTGCCGCCTATGTGAAGTCCACTGCGTAGTTGAACAATTCCAGTGATTTCATAAATTTTTTCAAGTTTCATAAATACTCCTATATTTGTTGGATATAATTTTGAATAAGACCAGCTTGGTAAATTAGGGTTTAATCCTTCATGCCCTCACCATAGCAATATCCTACAACTGACTCAAAATAGAGCATAAACGCTTTAAAATCCTCTTTTGTTTCAATGGAATCAACGTTTCTATTAATAAAAATTCTAAACGATTCCGGAATTTTTTGTTTGGCATAAGCCGCATAAGCTTTTTGCATTTTTATGAGAGGTTTAACCTGCTCAAAATTGGCATAATCTTTTTTACTCACTTTGCGTTCCAAAGCACGAAACGTATTAAAAAATCGTCGAAGTTGCGCGGATTTTAATTTGTTCTCAACAAAAAGTTTTGCATTATTTTGTGCCTCATCAGTCAATAAACTGGCATTAAGAATTTCTTTTTTATCATCTGTATAATATTGAATGGGGTTGTTAGAATTCACGACTCTTTGTGGTTGGTTATGAGACGATGGAATAGGTCTCTGACTTTGATATTGTTGTGCCATAAGGTCCCTCCTTATTTGCGATTACGATAGAGGGCATAGTGCAAGGGGATTCTTGCACTTGCCAGGTGATCTTTAAATTGCATGAAACGTTGATAATCTTCTGCGTTTTTAAATTTATCTGGTCCTTTAATGTTGCGGGCCAGGTCGTAGCTTAAATGTGATAAATATATTCCTTTTTTGATCTTTCCTTTCTTGAATTCGATGGCGTCATGGTGGTATTGAAGCATCCTGTAGATCACACCTGTCGATACGGATTCTTCCTGGATCAGTTTACTGAGGAACTTTCCATCATCAATTTTTTGGCTAAATTCATTCCATTTCATGGTACCAGCAAACAGAGTCACCGCATCTTTCCCGTCAAGATGTTTGGAAGTATCCGCAAACAGGGTCACCGCATCTTTCCCTTCAAAATGTTTGGACTTTTCCAACAGTTCTTCAGTTTGCCTTGCCATGTCTTTGATGGGCAGAGAAGGTTTCACCACATTAATTCCCGCTGAAAAGGTGATATCGGGATTATTGGCTGTGAATTTCTGAAAAAACGTTTGAATGTCCTGAGAAAACTCGATCAAAGCCACCCAAGGTCCCAACAGAAATAAATCATCACCCCCAGCAAAAATCACGTAAATATCTGGAAATTTCGCTCGGATATACTCCATAAGGCGAACCGAAAAAAAGTAATTGAGCATACGGGAGAGGGTGGCAAAGCGGGAAATTGAAAGTTTTTGGTTAGGAAAACCTATAGAGAAGATGAAGCCCAAATTGTCAACATCCGCTTTCAAGACACCGAGAAACGATTTGGATTTAGGATTTCCTTCCTGATCAATCAACACAGATTTTTGCGCGATCATCTCAAATGTTTTAGGTTCTCCTATTTCCACTTTTTCTCCCTGAGCCGACAGCATTTTTTCAAAACCTGTCCAGTGCCAATGTTCCAGATCTGATTCACTAATCAATGGCAAGTGCCCTGCAATCGGATGAAAAGCATAATTTTCATGATTCACCCGATTGCAAATAACCCCACTTTCCTTCCAATCAGAAAAGTTTACGACTTTTAAGAATTTGACTCTCCAACCAAAAATCAGATCATGTGCAAAGGAACCACTGTCCTCAGACTTCGGGGACTTATAGAGTTTGAAATAAGGATACTCCTCACTTTTAGCCAACTCACTACCCAAGCTAATGATCTGATAAAAACAGACTTCACAAATCTTTCGTTCTTCGGCACCAGGATGTTGACGATGAAATTCCTCACTTTTTTTCTCAGACGCACTGTTTTTTTGACAAATACAACAATTACCATCGTAATCCCGACTATAATTAATCTGAAACAGTGGGCTAAATTGAGACTCTGCTAAACAATGCTCAAATTTTTGGAGTTTTTGTGCTTCCAACGTATCAAAAAATCGATTCAGTGTGTTAGAAAAATTTTCGAGTAATAAATCATTGTAAGATACAGGGATAGAACACGTATTCATGGCTAATGTTCCTTTGAATTGCTGAAACAAAAAGTGCTGGAGTTCTTTTTCAAAATTTAACAGAATTTCACGTGTTTTTTTAGTGTTGGGGAGCAACAGCATAAATTTACCCCCTGCATCCATCACTTGGGCAACTGAATACAATTCCAATTGTTCCTGCAATTCCAGGATACAAGCCTTTGTCAGCATTTGGAGATAAAACGAACGGGCACGGAACAGTTTTGCGACACCTGCTGAATGGGATTTATTGATGTCAAAGATATAATTCTGAATCCCTGACAAATCTCCACCAAATAAAATAAATTTTTGCTGTTCTTCGTCATTTTTGGAGTTATCAGGGATCCCTCCTTCTTGTTGATGAAACAAGTACAACGCTTGAGTGATCGAGGCCGTCAGGTTTCCGTGATCATAGAGTGAAATGTCAGGAAGACTTTGATAACTGGAAGAGGGAATACACCAGAGATATTGTTCTAAAGTTGTTCTGAACGCACCAAGATAATGTTCAAATACTCTCCGATTTGAATTTTGCCCACTTGCAGTGTTTAACGCACTATTCTGTTTTATTGCCTGAATGAATTGGTTCCAAAGTTTGGAATATTCTTGTCGGGATTCCTCCTGTGATAAAACTTTAAATGGCTTAGGATCTGCGTTTCCAATGGGTGTGAGAGGATACCGCTGTGCTTTTCCTTTCTCAAAGGTATGCTGGTTTAATTCGATTTCTTCAAAAATGCTGATGAGCCGTTCTCTGATGTAAGAATATTGGTCTTCATTTTGTTCTGCCTCAGTGGGTTTATATCTGTCGGCTCCTGAGGCAAGATGATCTGCGGTTATCAAACAAGAATCAGCCAGTGATTGTGAGTCTTGAGCGTCTTTGTGATGATTTGCCGCAGTGCTTGCAATGGTTGCCCTGTCCAGATTTTTAGGAAGTGGAAGCAGTTGGTCGATAAAAAAGTAGGTATTCAGAACATGTAGATGAGAATGCTTTCCATCTTTGCTGGGGGAAAATGTTTCCAATAATTCCTCTGAACGTAAAGCACCTGCCCGTTGCCCAAATTTGCCAATATCGTGAAATATTGAGGCCAGTATTAGTTCTTCTAAGCTTGGTTGTTGATTTGACATAAGACTCCTATTATTCACATCACGTCATAATGTATTTTACCCAGTCCGAAGCTGGTTTCTTTGCCGATATGGGTCACTTGAGCCATAGCGAGTAAGGGGAGGAAGGGGGTTAATTCCCCGGTAAAGATGATGGTTCCTTGCAAACCTCCCATTTTCTGCATGGTTTGCTGTCGGGAAGAATAGCGGGTTTGGTCCTCCCACCTGAGCGTGGAGGATTCAACGGTAATGGTTTCAGCCAGTTGCAGCAGTTGTTTTTCAGGAATTTCCGGACACGCTTTGTCAAATTCTGACCACAACGCTTTGAGTCGGCGCAAGATGGTGCGGATCAGGATGATGAATTCCAGATGCTCCACAAACCGGTTCTGATCTTTAACACGCAAAGGAGTCAGTAAATGGACTTGTACCCGAAGAAGGTCTTGAGCTGGAGTGGGCTGGTGCCACTCCAGGTTTTTTCTGGGAATCGTCGGGGGCAAGGTGGGTTCTTCACTATGATAGAGTACCTGATTGTCGTGACGGACTTCCTTCAGCCGATAAGGTTGCCGATTTCCTCTCGCATTTTTGCCCAAACCGGACTGTCCCATTTTGTCAAAGGTGTAGACAAAATAGGGCAACATATCAATCAGGCTTCCGAATAACAACAACCGGAACTGGAAAGCCTCGCCTTCAGCAAATTCGGTTTTTGTGGCGTGGTCGCCCTCGAAATCCAGAACATAAGGATGGGGCAGATTCACCACACCAATGGGGGGGCCATTGACCGGTTTGACTTCAAAAACCCGTGCATACAAACAGGTTTGCCGTAACAAACACCGATCACAGATTTTTTCCCGAACCGCACAAACAGTCTCTTTTAACGCATGTCCCATCGCTCCACGGATCATGGACCCCTTAAAACGGGGCAGACGAGTTGGTTGGGGAAATTCACAATGGATGTCAAAATGGGCGTATTCCATAACTGGCTCCATTTTTTTATTGAAATTGTGGAAAAGAGATAGTTCTGAGATATAAGAATGAAAAGCAAGTTTCTCAAAGCTTATATATCAAAGCTCTCCATAAAAACAAACTCGCCAAAGCAAGCTTTGGCACTCCTGTTTAGTAGCAAACTCGCCAAAGCAAGCTTTGACACTCCTGTTTAGTAGCAAACTCGCCAAAGCAAGCTTTGGCACTCCTTGTATCTGATCAAACCAATGCTTACAATGAAGCATAAATTGTATCCTCTTCAAATTTACTGGTAAACTTCCAAAAATTTTCGTCCCAAATGGTAGGGAGAGCGTCCCGCTCTCCAACAAGGGCGAGACGCCCTTGCTACTACCAGGAAATATAGAGAGGATGCCATAAATTACTGTTCGCAAGCCGCAGGAACTCCATCCCGTTGAAATTCCTCTGTAGATTCCTGTTGGTTTTCCAAATCATTCAATCGGACCAGTAGTTTTCCATTTGAAGGTGTGAGTTTGAATCTCCAATTAATGATTTCAAACTCATACTGCTCATTGATAACAGCATCTTGTCCAACACAGGATTCCTCATCAAGCAAATATTCCAGCAAAATAGAATGCCATTTTTTGCTGCGAGCATAGCTATAAGTGTGTACGGTTTTGTTGGACTGAATATCAATAATGAGCCATTTTCCGAAAATATAATCCCCTATGCTCTGGTAATAATATCGAGTTGACCATTGACCCAAAATTTCTTCAGGGAGGTCGAAATTCACACCAACATCAGAGGAAGCATCGTTTGACTCTTCATTTGCAGTGCTTGAACTATTAGTGTCCTTGCTTTGTTCTGTCACCTCAACATCAGAGGAAGCATCGTTTGACTCTTCATTTGCAGTGCTTGAACTATTAGTGTCCTTGCTTTGTTCTGTCACCTCAACATCAGAGGAGGCATCGTTCTTTTGAACATTAACAGAATTGTCGTCCTTGCTTTGGCCTTTATTCAGATCTGAGAGATCCGCGCATCCGCCCATGAGCAGGATTACTAATATTATTAAATTGCTGTAAAAATAAATTTTATCTGTTGAAACAAGTGTCATATCTCTCCTTGAGAACTATTGGTAGCTGCTGCCAATAACCACTTTATGTGTTATTGGTACAAAACCTGTTGATGATTTAATAGTTTTCCTACTGCGGAGAGTATGCCGTATTATCCTATGATGTTTAATTTAAATTTAAGTTACTAATATAATTGATAAATTATAATTATTCAAAAATCATGAACATTCAAAATTATTTACTGTGCTTAGATATTATTCTATGTTAGAAGATAATTTTCTATACAAAGTATTACAGGTTGCAATTAATTATTCAAAGCAATGGATGTCCAGATAAAAGCTAACAGAGTATTTAGTTAGGAAACTGTTATACGAAACATGTTTCCCCCAAAGTCATGTTTGAATAATGGATAAGTGATAATAAGCTTTTATCAGCATTAAAAACTTAAAGGCAAGGCCAAATTACAGGGGGTTCGCTTATTATTAAACAAACATAGTCACCCAACGTGTTGCTCATTCCAAATTGATCATTTTGAAACTAAACTCTCTCTTTAATTCCGAACAAATGTGCTGAGTTCATAATCTGTCTTAAAAAGATACTTTTTTGGATATAAATAAACAGATCGCCCCTAACCCCTTATGCCACTTTGTTTTCAAGATGTCGGAAGTCACAGTCTTTCCGCAAACCCTGACCTTCACTCCTCTAAATTGGAACGCTCCTCAAACCGTCACCCTCACGGAATCAACGATTCGGAAGATGACGGCAACCAAAGGGTTTCAATTCTTTTTCCCAAACATCACCGGATTTCAATTTGAGTTCCCGACTCTTTTGTTGACCGCAAAGGCATCATTGATCACATTGAGTTTGAATTCATGCACCAACTGATAAACTTCTGACAGATTGGCAAGCATCTGTTTGGGGGTGTGCGCATCAGAGTTGCAGAGCACCTGGATGGAATACTCTGAGCTCAATTCCCAGAAAGGTTTCCAGGGATAAGGAGCTCTGAAACCTGTTGAGGATTCAACGGGAATTTGTCTAAAGCCATTGGCATTTAACTCAAGCGGCGTCTGCGTTTCTTCTGCCGCTTGTAAAATATCTCTGCTGCACGCAATGGCATCCTCGTCCCAAAGCAGGTGGCTCATGCCAAAAATATCGGGATGGGCGATAAAAGCGAAAAGACGCGTTTCCATCATTGCAATCATATACTTCGCATAGGCGTTCAAATGACGGGCATCCTCCAATTCAAAAAAGGAATTGAGCCACCGTCCCTGGAAGGGGGTGTGATGCTCTGCGCCGATCAAATAATCAAATTTCCGTTTTCCTAATAATTCATCCTGATAATAACTATGAAATTCAGGCACATATTCACACTCCAACCCTTTCAACAGGCTCATCTCAGGAAATTCATTTCTGGCGTCAGCAATAGAACGTTCATAAAGATCCAGTTGATCAAACGACATTCGTATATCAAGCCAACGATTATCAGGGAAGGGGGTATGATCTGAGATCCCTAAGGTATGAATTCCGTTTTCCCAAGCATATCGAGCATAGTCAACCGCATCACCTACAGCATGTCGACAAAGGCGGGTATGTGTGTGAAAATTGTTTTTAATTTGAACCATTGTATGTTTGCCTCGTTTACGTTGCTCCCAAAGCCTTTCCAAGTATGATTTTTCTATATTTTTATCACACTCGAACGATAGCTGCCAGCTTTACTCGTGCGCCCTATAACTGTCCAGGAAAAATTGAAGATTTCCATTTATAGGCTTTATGTGACAATTCACCATCACGATGAGTCCGTGGCTGGAGCGAAATTCAGGGCGGACAAAAGCGCGGAGGGAATCTGATCCAAAGGCAGCATACGATCCACAGCACCGCAGGCACCAGCTTCGCGGGGCATCCCATAGACCACACAGGTTGCTTCATTCTGACCTATAGTTTTGGCTCCGGCCTTCTTCATGGCGAGCAATCCCTTGGTGCCATCATTACCCATGCCTGTCAAAATGATACCGATGGCATGCTGACGGGCCGCTTGGGCAATGGACTGGAACATCACATCCACCGAAGGACGGTGATGACTGACAGGGGGATCATCACTCAGTTCAATTTTGTATTTGCCCTCGGAATGAACAACCCTTAGATGCCGGTTTCCAGGAGCCAGCCAGGCTGTTCCGGGGGCGATCCATGTCCCATGGACCGCTTCCCTGACTTGCATACCACTCATTTGATTCAGCCGTGCCGCATAGTCTTTGGTGAAGCCGACAGGCATGTGCAGGCTGATGACAATTCCCGGAAGCGTATCCGGCAAACGTTTCAGCACTTCCAGAATGGCTTCCGGACCGCCAGTAGACGCGCCAATGGCGATCAGATGATAGGGAGAGGAGGGTTGGAGGTTTGCGGAATTCAAGGCAGAGTTGGGTTCGTTTTCAGTCTGTGCTGTGATGACGCCCTTCAACAAATTAAATTGCTGCAGAAAAATCTCATGTCCCTGTAGATATTCCAGCAATATTTTTCCAGTTTGCAAATCAAACAAAATTTTGCGCCCACGTTGTCCGCCCGTATCCTGGCCGATCAGGGGAATGTTGAGTTTACGCAAAACCTTGAGGGTTATCTCAACATTCTGTGGTCCTGCGGAAATTCCATCCTTCAGAGAATCGTCGGGAAGCCTCTGGTTCGCTCCTCCAAAAATTCTGGCGGTCAGCCCCTTTTTATGGGCACCGGCTCTGAGCAGTTCATCATACAAAACAAAGGTAGCGACATTGGCATATTGGGTGGTGAGTTTTGAAGGCTCCAGCGATCTGGGATAAACAACGTGATTCATGCCTCCGATCTTTCGCTGCTCATCCCATAAGCAAACCGCCACGCAAGACCCCAGCAGGGTGTTGATCACCACAGGATTTTGACTGACCAGTATTTCTCCGGGATAAAGATAAAGTGAGGGCTGAGCCCCCGGAACATCAGGCATGTTTATTTTTGGTAAATAGAGGGTTGGATATAGTTCAGAGAACAGGAAATGCTGGTCAGGGTTTCTGAATGCCCAATCAGCAAATAACCGCCTGGACGCAACTGCCGGGTCAGCTTTTGGATCAGCCGTTCCTGGGTTGGCCTGTCAAAATAAATCATGACATTCCGGCAAAAAATCACATCAAACAGCACTTTCAGCGGAAAGGGTTCCATCAGATTCATACGGCGAAAACGGATGAATGAACGCAATTCGTCCTTGACCAGATAGTTGTTCTCCCAGGGGCCGGTCCCCCGCAAAAAATATTTACGGCGGAGGAATTGTGGCACCATACTGATTTTATCCGCGGTATAAATCCCGGCTTCAGCCATATCCAGAACCTTGTTGGAAATGTCTGTAGCCAGAATTTTGATATCGGACGTCAAAAACGGAATGGACGCTTCCAGCAAGGTCATGGCCAGCGTGTAGGGTTCCTCACCACTGGAACAGGCAGAACTCCAAAACCGTACCTGGGATTGGCGGCTCAAACTCGGAAAAACTTCTTTTTGTAAAAACTCAAAATGGGTGTTCTCCCTGAAAAAATCAGTTTTGTTGGTAGTCACCGCATCAATCATTTCGGCCATTTCCACCCCGGACTTGTCAGCAAACAGAAATTCCCGATATTGACGAAAGGACATCCCATGCATTTGTCGACGTTTAAGGAGCCGTGATTCCAACAATTGTTGTTTGGTGTCATTCAGATGAATGCCACAGGTGTCATAAATCAACCGTTGGTACAATTCAAATTCCGAAGCACTCAGTCTGTCGTCAAAGCGTGTCATAAGCCTTTCGTAACTCAGAATTCCTTGAAATCATCTCGCATGGCGATGGAATGCTGAGAGCTGATTCTTCGTGCATTGTCGCTCTGATTGCTGGTGGTTGTGGGCATCGAAGTTGGCGTTGAGCCTCGCTGGCGTTGTGCTTTGGGTAGCTTCTTGACTGGTGACTCGGAAGTGTTGTCCCGACCCGTGATTCCTACATGTCTGGAAAGCTCCTCCACCAGATCACGAAGTCCCATCGCCTGGGAGGCCAGTTCCTCAGAAGCACTGGCGGTTTCCTCGGCGTTGGCGGCATTGGCCTGGGTCACATTGTCCATGTCCATCAAGGCCCGGTTGATCTGTTCCACCCCGTTGGCCTGTTCTTCAGAAGACATCCGTATATTTTCCACAGACTGCATCCCCCGCACCATCTGATGGCTTTGTTCCGTGGCCGCTGAGGAAATGGTCTGGATCAAATCCGAGACTTGACGGGCCTGCTTCAGGATTTCCTGCAGTGCGGATTCCCCTTTTACTGCGAGGTCATTACCGGATTCCGCTTTGCGAACACTTTCACGGATCAGCCCCGCGATTTCCTTGGCGGCCTTTTTCGAGTTTTCCGCCAGTTTCGACACTTCATCGGCCACTACCGCAAAACCTTTTCCCTGATCTCCAGCCCGGGCCGCTTCAATAGCCGCGTTGGTCGCCAACATTTTGGTCTGATGCGTGATTTCATTGATCACTTCAATAATGTCTGTGATTTTTTCACTGCCTTCACGGATTTCACGCATGGCACCTGCGATCGCGCCCATCGATTGGACTCCGTTTTCCGCGGCGTTTTTGGCGGACTGCGATAAGTCAGCGGCGCTGTGAGCGTGATCTTCCGTATCTTTCACCATTGCCACCACCTGTTTCATCAGGTCAGCGGTTGAGACCGCGCTGGCTACATTTTCCTTGGTCTGGATGGAAATTTCTTCCATCGAACTTGAGGTTTCTTCCAGGCTGGCCGCCTGTTCACTGGCTCCGGAGGAAAGCGTCTGAGAACTCGACGAGATTTCTTCCGACGCCGCTGCCAGATTTTCCGCGGATGTTCCGAGATCGTTCACCACACGTTTCAACAGACGGGACACATCTCTGGCAACCCAGATTCCAATCCCCAGGCCGCTACCCAACACCAACAGCAAAATCACAATATTCAACCCATACATTTTTGAGTAAGTAGCGAATAGTTCCTCATTTTGCTTTTCCATCTGTTGTCGGGTTTCATCAGCGAAGGCCGTCAAACCTTCCTGGATTTTGAACATGAGCGGGGCCATTTGAGTAGACATATAGTGAACCGATGAATCATTTTTGGGACTGCGCCGTAGCTCAAACGCTTTTTCTGGTAACGGATCAAATTGCTCCATCAACTGCAGCAGTTCAGTTAATACCTTATTTTCGGAACCTGAACCTTTCTTGTTAAGGATCGAGAGAATCTTCGTTCTTAGCTCCAGCGCTTGCGTTGCGAAGGTTTTGTATTCTTTATAAAACACGTCGCTTTTGTTTAATAAATAACCCCGGATTCCCGCTGCCTGCCGCACATACGTGTCTCGAGTTTGCTCCACGGCCACAGCGAGGGTTTCGTTGCGGGTCTGCTCCGCGAACAGGGTAGCGTCTTCCAGAATTTTGAACAGAAGCGGTTCCATTTGAGTCGCCATAAAATGCGTGGCTTTGTCGTTTTCTGGAGATATCTTCATCGCAAAAGCCTGTGCTGGCATGGAGGCGAATTGTTCCATTAAGGGGTGAATCATTGAGAGTTTGCTATCCGCCCCATTCCCTTCTTTGCTCTGAATAGCGAGTGTTTCCGCGAAAACACGTTTCGCGTTATCCGCATTGTCCTGATACTCTTTTTTGAATTTATCATTTTGTGTCAGCAAATAGCCGCGGATGCCCGCCGCCTGCCTGGAATATGAATTCAAAATTTGTCCGACACGCTCCAGTTGATTGGCACCCACGATGTTTTCGTTGGTTAAATCGCGGAGTGATTGAATGGCGGTCACCGTGTAAATCCCTAAAATGGAGACCAGAAGGATGATGGCCAAAAAACCGAATATGATTTTTTTGCCGACAGTCATAGTTTTCATAGTTTTCCTTTGAAGCGTAAAAGATTAAGCTTTGACGTGGAGAGCCGAAAGTTCATCATTGGACAGAATTTTTTCCATATTCAGCACAATGACCACGCGTGATTCCAGTTTGACCATCCCAGAAAGAAATTCGGTATGGATGTTGGCCCCCAGTTCGGGCGTACTTTCAAAATCTTCAGGTTCGACGGTGAGCACGCCCACCAGCAGATCCACAATGACGCCAGTCAGTTTTCCCTGCATATCAACGACCACAATGCAGTTTTCTCTGCCAGGTTCGATCCGGGGCATTCTGAATTTGGTACGCAAGTCGATCACAGGAATGATCTTTCCCCTCAAGTTAATGACCCCTTTCATGAAATCTGGAGCCTGGGGTATCGGATCAATGCGCATCACCCCCACTACCTCACGGGCTTGCAGGATTTGAATCCCATATTCCTGAGTTCCCAGTTGAAAGGTCAGAAGTTTGCCTCCTGAATTTTGAAACAGTTCATTTTCTTGACTCATGCAGAGCCTCCTTGCCAAAGTGTTCAAATAATTGTTCCGGGGAGACAATCAAGCCGACCCGACCATCCCCCAGTATGGTTCCACCCGTAATGGCTGGCAGATGTTGAAATCGTTCATCTAAAGACTTGATCACAATCTGCTGACGATGCAGCACTTCATCCACCATCACGCCAATTTTACGGTTTCCCTGCAGGATCACCACCATGACAGCTTTGGCCGGATCTTGAAGCTCTGAGGGGATCTCGTAAAATTCATACAAGCGTAACACGGGAATGATTTCATGATCAAGCAGGAAGCATTGTGCGGATTGTCCCTGAATTTCCTGAAAAGCTTTGACGTCCGGTGTGATGGTGAGCAGAATTTCCAGCAGGGGAAATACAAACTGATAGTCTCCGACCTGAGTGATTAGCCCTTCGATGATGGACGTGCTCAAGGGCAATCGGATCTGAAAGGAGGTTCCCTGCCCTGAAACGCTATGGATAGAAACTTTTCCCCGGAGTTTAAGGACGTCCTGCCGGACTACATCCATACCCACGCCTCGGCCTGATACGTCCGTGACGACCTCAGCGGTAGAAAACCCCGGCTGAAAAATCAACTGATCTATTTGGGATTCGGTCAACGTTACGCCTTCCTTAACCAAGCCTTTTTCGATAGCCTTTTTGAGAATTTTTTTCCGATTCAAACCGTTGCCATCATCCCTGATTTCGATCATCACGGAGTCTCCGAGATGTCGGGCACTCAAAAACAGGGTACCCTGGGGCGATTTACCTGCCGCTTCCCTGTTCCGGGGGGATTCAATCCCGTGATCGATTGAGTTGCGAACCAGATGCATGAGCGGAGAGTAGATGCCATCAATCACGGTTTTGTCCACCAGCGTGTCTTCACCTTCACATATCAGATTCACGGGTTTTTCACATTTCAGACTGAGATCCCGGACCTGGCGGGATAATTTGGAAAACACATGGCTCACGGGAAACATCCGCATTCCCAGCACACGGTCACGCATTTGTTCTGTGATATGGCTCATCTGGTTCAACCGTTCAGCGATTTCAGGCATCCGTTCGTAGGTGTCCGTTTGCCGTGAGAGCAGAGAGAGTTCAACCACCATTTCACCAATCAGTTCGGACAATTCATCCATGCTGAACGCGGGGACTTTGACCATATCCAGCATTGCGGTTTGATTCGTTGTTGAACGCCCTGTCTGCCGCAAGGTCTGCTCCACAACCTGCGTTGAAACGACTCCCTGATCCACCAGAATCTGCCCCAAAGGACGCTGCTGTTCTTCCAGGGCGTCATGCACCTGCTCAGGGGTAACCGCGCCTGATTCTACCAGCAGATCACCGATTCGAGGCCGCGAGTTACTGACCCCCTGAGTTTTGGGGATTGCGGGTTTGGAACGGATAGCGGGTTTGGTCTCTGAAACGAGAGCCTCTTGCAGGCGGCTGAAGACCCTGTTCAGATTAACGGGAATGGGGGGTTCATTCCGGAGAAGCATTTTCAACTGGTCCAGAAACGCGCGAAGGGTGTCCGAGGCCTGAATGATGGTTTGAATGTTTTCAGCAGAAAACACCTGCAGGTTATCCCTGATCTGTCCCAGAAGATCCTCGGTATGATGAGCTAGTACAGAAATATCCGTTAAGCCCAAAAAACCCGCGGTACCTTTGATGGTGTGCATGGTTCGAAACAGCTTATTCACCAGTACATGACTCGAATCATCCGTTTGCTGAAGATTCTTTAAAATGAGATCCGCGTCTTCCAGGGATTCCTCAGCTTCATTGATGAAATCGCTGAACAGGGTATCGGTCAAAGCTTCCGGAGGCAGTTGCTGAATCACACAGGGTTCATCGGCGCCGACAAAAGCCGAAGGTTTAACAAGCAAATCAACGGTGGGCTTTTCCTCGATATTTGGACTCATTTCGGATTCAGGAGTGGGTGCGGCATCTGTAGCAGAAAATTGTTGCGCAAAATCGCAAATGACTGATTCCTCAGAATTGACCTTCACGAAGTCGAGTTGCTTGCAGAATTCCTTCAACTTTGGCAGAATGTTTGAGGCGGGTTGCTGTTCGGTGAAAATTTCGACAACATTCTGGTCAAAATATTGTTGTACGCAGGGAAACCACACGGGCACATCCGACAAATTCCCCGCAGTTTCAATCTCCCGCAGGAGGTCGCCCCATTCCATGAAGGAGGCTTGGCTATCCAGAGAAGACACGTGAACACTAATTTTTTCCCATATTTTTTGAAATGTCATATTTGTTAACGAAAATATCAAAATGAAGTGTAGGGTGCTGCTGAGCTTGCGAAGCGCACCGAAAATAATGGGTTTTGGGAGCTTTTTGGTGCGCTCGCTTCGCTTAAGCGCACCCTACCCCCCATTCTCGGACAGACTCCTATGGAATGAGAATTAAATAACTTCCCCATTTGCTCTCGCCCTTTATTTTAGCGGGATTTAGTAGAGTGGGCGTCCCGCCCACTTAAAGCAGCGGGACGCTGCTTCTACCAGATCTTTCGAGCAACTTATCCAATGGGGATGTTATTTAATTCTCATTCCTATAGTGTTTCAGAAAAGTATTTTGGACTGGGAGCGCAAGCGTCCCGCCTGCTTTTGCGGGCAAGATGCCCGCATTCCCAGGAAAGACTTAGCTGAAAGTCTATAGTTAGATGAATACAAGAACGCCATCATTTTTCAGGTGCTTTGATGAATAACCGTCTCGATAAATCAAAATATTAAAATTTTTACTGTATTTGTGGGAGAGGAATCGTTATATGATGACTCAGGGGAGGATTAATGGTCCCCAAAGATTGCAGGTAGACTTTCCAGAAAAGTTTTTTCCTGGGAACGCGGGCATCTTGCCCGAAAATGCAGGCGGGACGCCTGCGTTCCCAGCAAAAACTTATCTGGACATCTATATCAGTGATATATCAATAACACAAACAAGACCCGCAAGCAAAAAACACACAGGGATGGTTATGTCACAGAATTCGGAATCGGTATATGGGACGCGCTGTTTGAGAGGCCTCACGTGGTTAGTGATGCTTGTTTTGCCTGGAGTGTTGATGTTGCATGGTTGCTACGGTGAAGAAGACAGCGTCCAGGTTGTCGAGGATCTCTGTATTCCCAATAATGGGACAATCATGGATTATGTGGTAACCTTTGAAAGTACGTGGAGTCCGGCAACGCATCCCAGGAACTTTCCTAAGGAGGCCTCTTTTTCAGGCCTGATTGGTGCCAGCCACAATCATAGCATCAAATTTTGGGAAGAGGGACAACTCTCAACCTTTGGGATTTCCGAATTTGCTGAAACTGGAAATAAAGGTTTTATGATTCATGAAGTAAACACAGCCGTACTTCGAGGGCAGGCCTATGCTTATTTATCGGGTGAAGGGATGGAGCATTCGCCGGGAAAGGTAAGTATCCGCATCAAACTCAACCAGGAGTTTCCGTTAGTCACCTTGATTGCCAATGTGGTTCCCTCACCAGACTGGTTTGTGGGGGTGAGTGGTCTGAGCCTGTGTTTCAATGACCAGTGGCTCGAAAAAACGGAAGTTGAACTTTATGCTTATGATGCCGGTACGGATAGTGGTTCTGATTATACGGCCAAAGATCAGGTCACGGATCCCCCGACCCCCATTGTTAAAATAAAAAAAACACCTTTTTTAGTGGATAAAAAAATTCCGCCGCTTGGAGTTTTTAGCTTCGAAAGAAGAGATGTTGTTAATTTAAAAACAAACCTGTAAAGGGTATCATCACACAATAATCAGGAGGCACGATGAGCTTAAAATTGAAGACGCTAATATACATTCTTGTAATCGCGGGAGCGACCTACGGAGCAGGTTTCTATACGGGAAAATGGGGATTCATGGAGGGCGCAATCGGCTTGGCGTCGGTGATTGTGGTGCGTCTACTGCTTGGCAAAATATTTTTCAGAAAAGTCAAAAAAGTCAGAACAAAACCCGGGATTCCCCATCCCCTTGAGGAAGGCGAAAGCGCAGACGTATCCCAGAAAAAAATGATGGTTGAAACTACCTCACACGAACAAGTGGTTTTACCAACGGTTTATTACATCACACCGATGCCTACAGATATCGCGGAACAAATTCTAAAAGCCTTGGATCATATCCGAAAAAATCCAAGAGAAAAAATCAACACGGATGAACTTCTGGATAAAATTCTGGATGTTACCGAATCCAGTGTGGGTGAAATTATCGATTTAACGATGGACCTGATCCATGCCAACAAATTGGTTCGAAAACTCGTTGGAACCTTGATTTCTACCAGTTTGGGCGTTACGCGAAAAACAGGGAAAAAAATATTTAAGGACCTTTCGCACAAACAACTGATGTTTGTGGTGGAATGGGCCGAAAGCATTCTATTTCTGGCAGACATGAATTTTAATGACGCCTTACCCATTAAAATTGACGCAAACTATATGTCGGCCTTTCCTTTACCCAAAGAGCTGGCTTTTGAAGTTTTTGAAATCAGAAAAATGGTTCGGGAAAACCCTAAACCCAAAGTCCATACGAAACCTGTAGTGGGGATCACGATGGAGATCACGGAACTTTTATTGGATTTTTACATTCGTGAACCGATCAAGATGCTGGGGGTGGGAGCCTTTGGACGTAAATTGGTGGATATGGGGGTCAGCATGAGTGTCAGCTTACTCAGAAACACGGTTCCGGCCCTGGTCGATTCGATGGGAACAAACGAATTGCTTATTGCCGCGGACGCGTTTGAAGTACTCATCCGTCCCATAGAAGTGGAACTCAACAAATCACAAAAAGAGCACGGAAAATTGGTCATGGCGGATTTTACGGTTACTCATACCGATAAGGAAATCGCGCTGGAAAAAGAGAGGAGCAAGAACTTGCCTGTTCCCGTCGGCACGGTCGCGGTTAAAACGGAGGAACTGGTGGATACACTCATCAACATTACCAATACTTTTGTGATGCATTATCTGAACAGTGGACTGGAAATGATTCGAGTTGGCGGCTTGCTGCAACGCTTGGTTAACGAAGCCGTATTGACCTCTCTGGGAATTTTGAAAAGAACCATCCTGAAACTTATTTCCCTTCGGGAGTTATCGTTGGAACAATTGCGATCCATTGTGGAGTGGGCCGAAACCTCTCTGCAAACAACGGGTCCGAATTTTGCGTTATCACTTCCTTATTCGAAAGATCAATCTGTAAAATTGTTTCAAGTGATTGGCGAGATCAAAGCGGAACCGGTAAAGGGAAAACATACAGACAAGATCATTGAACTTGCTGTTGAGCTGACAAAAACGGCTGTTGAAACCCGTATCACACAACCCATGGCGCAACTCAAAATGAGTAACTTCGCGCAAAAACTCGTAGAGACCGGAGTGGAGGCGTCCACACGGCTATTACAGACAACAGGACGAATTATTGTCAACAACATGAATAAAGAACAACTCCTGATTGCGGCGAAGCGAGCGGAAGAATTATTCAAACCCATTGCGGCGTAAGGAGTTTTGCTTGATTTCTCCAGTTTTTCGCCTTCATCTGCAATTATTCAAAATGATGATCGTTCGTTTTTATCTCATGGCCTTAATTCTTCTGGGAGGGATCCCCACTGTTCCAGGGGCTCCCCTCACGGACAAGGAACTGAAAATTGATTTTCAAGCCAAAGTTCCGCCCTTCATCAACAATGAACAGATTTCTCAGGATTTGTTATTTTTTGAACATATTATCCGGGAAAGCTTTGGGCAATGGGATCGACTGAAAGCGGAGGGAACCCCGTGGGAACAACTTTTTGAAGAACTGAAACAAGCTTTGCTGAGTTCCCCAAACCCTGTATTGACGCAGCATTTTCAACAAAAGTTGATTGACTTTCTGAGTTTTACGGGAGATCCCGCCTTCAAAGCGCAAATGAAATTATATACCCGGGATTATAGCTTCCAGGTAGAAAATCGAAACATTCCCTTTTATTCCTCCGTTGAATTGGTGCAGCAAAATAAACGCTTCCGGGTTCTTCCCAATACACAGTTTCCTTCAATTTCCAATGATTGGTTGATGGGATGCTTTCCCAATCATTTCAAGATGTTTCCTGTTCTGCCACAACGAGAGGGGGAACCTCAGTTTCTCTTGGGAATTCTCGCCAAAGATAAACCTCGACTCCTCCATTGTGTTTTTGCCAATGATCTCAATAAGCCCTCGGAATTGGATTTTGGGTTAAAAGCGGTCGTCCCCCAAGAAACAATCCCCCAAGACGATCCCGTTTTTGAATGGATCGATGGCCCTCTTCCCTACATCCGTTGGTATCGTGAAGGGCGTTCCAAGGAGAAAGGCACCCGTCAATTTTATAAAGTCTCAGAGCTCCTCCTTCACAAAAATTTGATCATTCTGGATGTCCGTGGCAATTTAACCGGGAGTTTTGCCTTTATTGAAGAATGGCTAAAACCACTAACCCGTAATGTTTGGAAAAATGTGATTGTCCGGGAAAAGTACTCCTTGGTGACGTTAAGAGGATTGTTGAATCGGTTGCAATCAATGACGGTGAATATTCCCTCCTCAAACACGGAAGAATTGGAATCCCTGTTTAAAAAACGACAGCAACTCATTGCGATGATGACCCGGATGCAAAGCTTGAATTTGCCTGCCAAATGGGTAGAGACCAAGTTCATTTTTTCAGGAAACTCCAAGGCCCCTGAATGGAATAAAATACTCATTGTGATCACTGATCGAAATTGTGGTGATGGCTGTCAGTTCCTGGCCGCCTTAGCCAAACAGCAAGAAAACGCCTACCTCATCGGTGAAAATACCGGAGCGTTTCCTAAAAACAGGCCCATTCCCTTGTTTCAACTGCCCCAATCAAAAATCCTTTTTTCGGTTAATCATTCGGTTCATTTAGATCACAACAACAACTATATTTCTCCCGCAGGCTATGAGCCCGATTATTGGATTCTGCCTGGTTATCAATTGCCGTCGATTTATCGTTTCGCAACCAGTTTAATCCAACAGAATGAAATACCACCGCCTTGAAGAGTTCCTGCTTTCGCAGACCTTTCGCTGAATGAATTCCTCACAGTTTCACCTTGAATAATATTTGAAAACAGGCAACATAAAGTTTATTTCATGTTGTCCATTCCAAATAAAAAAAACATATTTTATACTGAGAAACTCATGGAACATATAAAAGCTGCAAGCTTGATTACGGCAATCAAAACGCCTTATTTGCCGAATGGTGAAATTGACGTGGATACTTATGATACCTTGGTGGAACATCTGATCAAAAATGGTGTGGAGGGAATCGTTGTTGGTGGAACAACCGGAGAGGGACATTTACTGAGCTGGGAAGAGCATCTCATGTTGATTGCGCATTCCGCAAAAAAATATGGGGATCAGTTGATTATTATTGGAAACACGGGAAGCAATAATACCCGCGAAGCCCTTAGAGCAACGGAGTATGGTTTCGCTATAGGCATGGATGCGGCGCTTCAGATCAACCCTTATTATGGGAGAACCTCCATTGATGGACTCAAAATGCACTTTAAACGTCTGCTGGAGGTTGGGCCCGGTATTATTTACAATGTTCCCGGCAGAACCGGACAGGATCTTACTCCCGGAATCGTGGAAGAACTGGCGAAAAATAAAAACTTGATAGGGCTCAAAGAATGCGCTGGCAATGACCGTATTGCCGAATATGAAAAACGTGGCATTGTCTGCTGGTCCGGCAACGATGATCAGTGTCATGAGGGACGGCATCAGGCAAAGTCTCATGGAGTCATCTCAGTAACCGCCAATATAGTTCCAGGATTAATGAGGCGTTTGATGAATCAAAAGGATGAGGCGCTCAATACACGACTTCAACCTTTAATACAGTGGCTATTTTGTGAGCCAAACCCCATCCCGCTTAATACAGCGCTGGCGATGACAGGTGCTATCAAACCTGTTTTTCGCTTACCTTATGTTCCGTTAAGTAAGGAAGTCCGTCAGAAAGGCTTGGAGATCTTAAGATCATTTTCAAACAGGGAACTGACCGGCGATGTCCCCGAATTACTTAGGGACGAACAATTTTTTATTGTTTGACGCGTCTTTTCCTCTAGGGGACTGTCCGAGAATAGAAGGTGAGCATAAGGAGGGTGCCGCTTAAGCGAAGCGAGCGCACCAAAAATAAAGGGACAGCAAGCTTTCTGGTGCGCTCGCTTCGCTTAAGCACACCCTACATCCATTCTCGGACAGCCACCTAGGGGACCCCACAGTGTGATGACTTCCCGACTCAGGGAAGGGACTGAGGCTAAAGAAGCCTCCCAAGCAGAGCTCTGATTTTACGAGAATCAACTGAGTAAATAAACACGACGGTAATAGAAAATATTATATACTTTCAATAGGTTCAGAAATAGTGTTATATAGAAGCCGGGTAGGGTAGTACTTTCCGGGGAATTATTGATTCGCAAGAAAAGATATTCCCTGGGAGGTCGTTCCGCTCAATCCCCCATGCCTTCTTTCCTCCCACTAGAAAATTGCCTACAAAATTGAATCTTACACAGCTAAAGTCGTTCTGTTTTCATAGATAAACTACCTCGCTTAAAATTTGTTGCCCCGTTTGGGGGTTTAATGAGCTTTTCATAACTAAATCTACTTTAATACCTAACAAATCAGACAAATAATTTTCTAATTCAATGTATTTGAACAAACCAGGCTTTGTTGTAAAATTCACTAATAAAGCAATATCACTTTCGGGTGTTTCCTCAGGCCTTCAAAATTCAAAAATAATCCTCTTTCATTCCTCCAGAGGCTCAATCACACCAAAGCGGGCATTGACTTCAATCCAGGGAAAAAGATGACGATCTTGAGGAAAGTCATAAATGGCTAATTCCCGATCACGGGTTGTGGTGATGAATTCCACTTCTTCAACCAGAGGAGACCAGTGGTGTGAGGATTGAGGATAGGAACCCATATCGCAGTTTTCCAGGACTCGGGTATAATCATTCTCAACACGATTGGAATAGCCTCGAGTAGAAACCAAAGTTACCTGGGTATCATGCAAAGCGCCATCGGTTTGATAAGTCAGCATATTACTGATCATCTCTGTTGCTTCAGGTAGAATCTCAGGAAAAACTACTCCACGAATGGTAGAGGTTGGAATATGTCCGCAGAACTGACCATCTCTGGCCAAGGCGACGCAAACTTCATGAGAAACTGATTCTGTCCCTCCAATGAACCATGCCGTTTTTTCGTTTGGCGTTAAGCATCTTCTTTTCTACCTCATTGAGATCGCTTGTCCAGCTCTCAAACCAAGGCACCCGTCAGCAACTGTGTTATCCGGAGACAACCACTGAACCTCCAAGTCCATCAGTTGGATTGCTCAAGTTTCCCCGTTCCGATGATCTTCCGTTGTGAGAAGATAACAATAGGTCGAGTCTAAATCCACTCCTGCCAAAACAGGTTTCCCTGATTGGAATAGTTCATCGTGACTTCCAACTTGAATCGGAGAAAGATCATGACTCTGAGTCACCTGTTGAACTTGAGAAATAATGTCTTCAACGATATTGTGGACACTTTTACGACTGACTTGATATTGATCGGCTTGCTCACTGATAGAAACTTTCTTCGACAAAGCGTCTATCGCCAAGTGTACTCGTTCATCGCTCCCTAATTGATGTGCTTTACGGGGATTTCTACTTGATTGATGAAAATTTGATTGTATACTCCCGGTCATCGTTGCTATGTCTATCCTTTCTTCAAATATAGACGTTCATACAATTAGTGACACAGTAGAAGAGGCGTCTGGCCTCTTTCAAGGAACGGGACGCTCCTTCTACTGTGAATTTATTAAAATACACGTCTATAGATTCTTTAAATTTGTGGCTCTAGGAATGAGAATTAAATAACTTCCCCATTTGCTCTAGCCCTTTATTTTCGCGGGATTTAGTAGTGTGGGCGTCCCGCCCACTTAAAGTAGCGGGACGCTGCTTCTACTTCCTAAAAAATATATTGACAAAGATATAGTGCTCAAGGAAAGTTTTGTCTTGGGAGCGAGGGCATCTTGCCCTCACCGGAGGGTGGGACGCCCACCCCCCGAGACAAAACTTTTCTGGACATCTATATTGGCAACGTCTCAATTTGTTACCCTAATTTGAACCAAGCCTGAAATCGGCTTACCTGAAAAACCTGATGCGATTTTATCTGTCTCTGCAAGGACGTGTTTCCTCACGGGAGGAACTGCTTGAGCTGAGAGGGGTGGGCAACGAAACAGCGGATTCCATTCGGTGCCTACCGGTAGCCGGAATTTGTGGTGGATGCCTATAGGGTGCGTTTGTTTCAGTGTCTGGGGGTGATTTCCAATGCCAGATACATGGACAACGTTAGGCTTATTCCTGCGACCGTTTTTCTTGATTTGATAGCGGCTCCTCAAGGAACACCACCAGTGGCGCAACTGCCTGAAAGAGAGCGACTGGAGCAGGTGTTATACGAGTCCTCTTTGCAATCTCTGTTGGCGGAAGTTGACCAGCAACGTCGCAAGGAAACCAAAACGATTGAAGACCACCTCAACATCAGTCTGGAAACGGTGATCGACTGAGTCCAGAAACAGTTTGCCGAACTTTGGGAACAGAAGCAGAGTGACTCGAAGGAAACAGGGCTGGACGGTCGGATAGCGATGCTGGAGAAGAAGCTGGATGAACTCAACCTGCGACTGGATCGGCGGCGAAAAGAACTCAAACAGGAGAAGCATTGTTCCATTGCCAACATCCGCCATTATGGACAAGCGTGGGTGTTGCCCCATCCCGAACGACAGTCCCCGGAAATTGCGGGCATGGTTCGAGATGAGGAGGTTGAAAAAATTGCCGTGGAAAAGGCAATGGACTATGAGCGGGCCAGAGGCTGGGAAGTCATAAGCGTGGAGTCCGAAAATCGTGGCTTTGATCTCCTCTCCCGGCGACCTCACCCCAGCGACCCCCAAATGGCGATGGAAGTCCGGTTTATTGAAGTGAAAAGCCGAGCTTTTGTCGGAGAAATTGCGCTAATCACCAATGAGTACAAAACTGCTAAAAGGCTACAAAACGATTACTGGCTCTATGTGGTTTACAACTGTGCAACTACCCCGGAACTGCATCTGATCCAGAATCCGGCGGAACTGGAATGGAAACCCATCGTGAAGGTGGAACACTACACGATTAAACAAGATAAATTGCTACATGCAGAGAAAGCATAATCACTGGAGTGCGTAGATGCTGAAACGTATAAAAATCAAAGGTTATAAATCGTTAGTCAATTTGGAGGTTGAGCTAAGTCCGTTATCTGTGCTTTTCGGACCAAACGCTGCTGGAAAAAGTAATTTTTTAGATGCTTTACAACTGTTATCCAGAATGGCCACCAGTCGTACCCTAAAAGAAGCCTTTGATTCCCCCTATCGTGGAAAACCATTAGAATCCTTTTGTTTCGGAACAGAGGGCATTAAAGGCTTACTTGGAAAAGACGTAGTCTCATTTACCATTGAGGTGGATGTTGAACTCTCTGAATCGGTGTTGGAAACAGTGAATCGACAAATTCAAGAAATGAAACAACCGAGAGAATCTGATGTGGCACCACCCTCCAAGAAGAGTACCTCCTCTGTTCGTGAACGATCACTGCGTTATCGAATTGAAATAGAAATCCTCCCAAAATCTGGCATTCTGCGTGTTGCCGATGAATACCTGGCGGCACTAAATCCACAGGGTAATCTTAATGAAAGAAGAAGGCCTTTTTTGCAAAAAATGAAAAATCGCTTACATCTACGGATGGAAGGGCAAGCTCATCCTACCTATCATGAAAGTTATCTGGATCACAGCATACTATCCAAACCGCTTTATCCTCCTCACTATCCCCATTTGGTGGCTATGCGCCAGGAATTAGCCAGTTGGTTCTTTTTCTACTTCGAGCCACGGGAACGGATGCGCTCACCAAACGCCGTCAAGGAAGTCCGTCATATTGGCCTAATGGGAGAAGACTTGGCTGCCTTTTTGAATACGCTTCACGCTTTGGATGAACCCCAGTTTAAAGCCATTGAAAAGGCTCTCCATTTGATCGTGCCCAGCGTTACTGGCATTGAGGTGAGTGTGAGTGACTTGGGAGAGGTGGAACTGAAACTGCTGGAAGGAAAAACTCCGATTCCTGCCCGTGTCCTCTCGGAGGGTACCTTGCGTATTTTGGGATTGCTGGCTTTGGGAGGAGCTAAAGAGCCTCCTGCCCTGTTGGGTTTTGAAGAACCGGAAAATGGCATTCACCCACGCCGCATCCGCATGATTGCCGATGTGTTGAAAAATCGTGCTGCCACGGGTAATACACAGATAATCGTTACCACCCATTCTCCGGTTCTACTCGATATGTTTACGGAAGATGAACACTTGTTCGTTTGTCGTAAAGAACAAGGTTGTACCCTGATTGAACCCTTTGCGGCATGGGGCGCATTGGCACGCAATACGGACATTGAACAGGCACTTGATTCAGAAGAAGGCAGCTTGGTTTCTGAAAGAATCCTGCGAGGAGATTTTGATGCGTAGGATTGTGTTGTTTGCAGAAGATTATGGACACGAAGAGGTTATCAAGGCTTTGGTGGAACGCATTGCTCATGAATATGACATTCCTTTTAAACTCAACCCTCTCAGTGTACGTGGAGGGCATGGTACCGTCATCAAAGAATGCAAAACCTACCTGCGTGATCTACACAGAGAAAAAACAGAATTACCTGACTTGCTGATTATTGCCACGGATGCCAATTGCAAAGGTTTTGTGGAACGGCGCAACGAGATTGATAAAATCAATGAGCTGTTCAAGGAACGAACACTCTATGCTATCCCTGATCCGCATGTGGAACGCTGGGTATTACTTGATTCAACAGCCTTCAAAACTGTGCTTGGAAAAGGATGCGAGGCACCCGATTATAAATGCGAACGAGGTCGTTATAAACAGTTGCTGCTCGAAGCGATGCGGCAGGCGGGTGTCGTTCCTCCCTTGGGAGGATTGGAGTATGCGAAAGAACTGATTGATGCTATGGATCTGAAGCGTATAGAACAATTCAACGACTCTTTCGGAAAATTTGTAAAGGATTTGAATCATAAATTCAAGGAATGGAAAAATTCATGACGACCTACCCCAAACGCCTGATCGAAGTAGATCTCCCTATCAAACGAATTTCTGAACACGCCCGACGGGAAAAATCCATTCGACATGGTCATATCTCCACCCACGACTGTTGCCAGTGGGAGAACGGGCCGCCTTCTTCTTGAAAAAGGGTGAAGCCGCACCAGAGACACGTCGCAAGGCCAAAGCCCAGTTGACCCTGTTTGAACTGACCGAGGAACCGGACGAGGAAGGAACCACATGGCAAGGAAATTTTGATCAAGTTGGCAAGACTGTGCTGGATCGGTTGCACCAGAGCATGTTGTTGTTTGGAACGGGACGGAGTGAAGCCTTGAGGCGATTCCTGGTTGAGGAGGGCATAGGGCAGGATCAACGCTTCTGGCAGTTGGTGCAGTCGATGTCAGCGTTATATCCGCCCCAGACGGAAGAGAAGCGTTGGGTGGACGGCGTTTTGGCAAGAAAAAAAGGCTTGGGCTTTTAGCCCTGTATCATTATAGTGAGTTCAACATTTCTGGAAGCGCAAAAAGTCTTTCAAGCTGAAAAAGGAGGAGTTGTGTCGGTGGTATTGCAACTGGATATGCCGGAAAGTGTCTTTTCCGCGATCCATAAAAGCCCCTCGGAATTTGCCGGGGAAATGAGACTGGCCGCGGCTGTCAAATGGTACGAGATGGAAATGATTTCCCAGGAGAAAGCGGCGGAAATTGCCGGATTGAGTCGGCTGGATTTTATCAACGTCCTGGCCCGTTTTCATGTCTCGCCCTTTCAGTATACGCCAGACGATATTTATGAGGAGTTGCGTCATGCGGATTGACCAGGTCGTGATCAACGCGTCTCCCCTCATCTGTTTGTGCAAGAGTGATCTGGAGTGGCTGTTGCCGCGATTGTTTCAGGAAGTTGTGATTCCGGAAGCCGTACTGCAAGAAATCACCGCAGGCCCTATGACGGATATTGCCGCAAGAAAGGTGGCCGCTCAAGATTGGCTTCATCCGGTCAGACAAATTGTTGGCGTGGGAGCAGATCGACCGGGAGGAAAGCCATCGGTTGGATGACTCCCAGAGAAAGCAGTTGAGCGAAAACCTGAAGAAAGCCCAGCGAGACGTCAAGGAATGTGTCTGGCGTACCTACAAGCATCTGGGACTGCTGGACAAGAACAACAATTTGCAGTGGCTTGACCTGGGACTGGTACATTCGAGCATTGCCTCGAACCTGACCCTGCATTTGATCAACCGGCTCCAGCAGGACGCCTATCTTGAGCCGGGAATCAGTCCCCAGTTCTTGCTCCGTTACTGGCCGCCAGCCTCCCCGGAGTGGAGTACCCTGAGCCTGAAAAACGCTTTTTTTGCGTCCCCGCTATTTCCACGACTGTTGGACGTCAACGCCCTGAAACAGACGATTTTGAAAGGGGTCGCCAGTGGGTTCTTGGCTTACGTGACCAAGACCGGAAACGGGAAGTATGAGCCGTTCTATTTTAACAGCCACCTCAACCTCGAAGATATTGAATTTTCCGAGGACGTGTTCGTGATCCCCAAGGAGATGGCCGAGGATTACCTGAAGCGGATTGAGCAGGAGGGAGTGCGTGAGGAAGATGAGGAAGAGACCGTTGACCTTAAACCTGCCAAGGATGCCCAAACTGTGAATGACCTTGCGAATAACGAGAGCGCTGACGCCCAGAATGAGAAAGCAATACTATTCAAACAGCTTAAAGAGATCGAAGTCTTCAAGGTGAAGATTGATGAACTGCTGGCAGAAGGCTACAATCCCATCCTCGACGACGGCGTGGGAAAAAACATAGCGCCCCTGCAGAAAAAGAAAATGATTCCCTATGAGGTTATCAATGAAGGCAGCTCAAAAAATACTTGAAGGCGGATTGGTGATAAAAAATTTATAACCACGGAACACACGGAAAGAAAAGGGTTTGAAAATAGTTTTTCTATGTATTATGTGTGTTCCGTGGTTCCCATAATAATAAAAAAAAATATAACTCCAGAACACACGGAATACACGGAAAGAAAAGGGTTTGAAAATAGTTTTTCTATGTATTATGTGTGTTCCGTGGTTCCCATAATAATAAAAAAAATATAACTCCAGAACACACGGAATACACGGAAAGAAAAGGGTTTGAAATTGGAATCCATGATTTGGGCTATTCCTATAAACGGCAACGGGAGGAAGGTAGTGGTGGTTCAAATGTGGTGACCAATTCTATTGTGGCAGAAGCGACACTTGCGATCTGGCGAAAAAAACCTCATCAGGCAAAATTCCGACGGAAAGAGCATTTTGGGAAACTATATACCGATATAGGTGAATATCACAGCGATATGATTGAATCGATCAAAAATGCGCTGGCCTCTTGTTGTGGTAACAGAGCTATTTCCCTTCAACACCTTTCCGCGACATTCCGATGGGGGGAGCTCCTGGAAATGCTTCGTTCAAAGTAACACCACATTATTTCCCACAAAGAGATTTAGATGATCGATAGTTGGTTTAAAAAAGATTTGGAAACCTTTCGAGACGCCATTATTTGGTTTTGTGAAAACGGCAGAGCTAAATGGCCTTCAAAATTCAAAAAATAATCCTCTTTCCTTCCTCCAGAGGCTCAATCACACCAAAGCGGGCATTGACTTCAATCCAGGGAAAAAGATGACGATCTTGAGGAAAGTCATAAATGGCTAATTCCCGATCACGGGCTGTGGTGACGAATTCCACTTCTTCAACTAGAGGAGACCAGTGGTGTGAGGATTGAGGATAGGAACCCATGTCACAGTTTTCCAGTACGCGCGTGTAATCATTTTCAACACGATTGGAATAGCCTCGGGTAGAAACCAAAGTAACCTGGGTATCGTGTAAAGCGCCATCGGTTTGATAAGTCAGCATATTACTGATCATCTCTGTTGCTTCAGGTAGAATCTCAGGAAAAACCACTCCACGAATGGTAGAGGTTGGAATATGTCCGCAGAACTGACCATCTCTGGCCAAGGCGACGCAAACTTCATGAGAAACTGATTCTGTCCCTCCAATCAACTGAATAAAAAACTGTGAATCCAAAACCAGATTCAACATACGAAAGTAGGTATCAATCGCCCAGGAGGAAGCGCGTCCCTGGTAATGTTTAATAAAACGTTCGCCTTTGATCAGGGCATGTCGGAATTTCAAATCCCCGCAACTGCCATGCGCCGAACCGTTATGGGCACCAAACATCAGATTTCTGCAGCGGAATCCTGCCAGCATTTTCTGTTGCTCGGGTGTTCCGCCTTTGAGCAGACTTTCTGTTTTTAGACTGTTGGCACAACCTTGACTGTAGCCTAAAAATCCCCAGGGTGTTTTGACTTTACTCAGAATCGCTTCAACTTTTCGGGAGTTATGTTCCAGCGTTTTGAAGGTTCCTGTATCGGCTTTGATCACTTTGAGGCCTCTTACGTTTTTCAAACGCTGCAAGGTGCTGTCAAGTTCTGTTCCTTTAGTGCCTTCCGTAATCAACCCCATACAACTCACAATCGTAAAATCGTATTTTCCAGCAGGCGGGTCAATCAACAACCGAACCAGAGGATCCTTTTTCAAGAGAGTTCTTTCAGTTTCAAAGTAATAAAGCACCTCAATAATGGTCTCCAAAAGGTGCTGTTCATCCCGGAACTGTGTTTGTCCACTTCGGACATGCAGCCAATTCCGTACATTTTCTAAATTTTCCTGATAATTACGGACAACCGAAAGAACAACAAGCGCTTCGTAATTTCGTTGCCAAAAGGATTTAAACCATGGAACCGTAATAACCGTTTTGTCCTTCTGAAGAAGTTCAGCACAAGCCTGAAACGCCTCTTCGTAAGCTTGAATCGCATTTTTATAGGGACCTGTTTTGCTGTTTAAAAAAGTGCATTGTTGTCCTAGTTCATCCGCTTTTTTGATGGCCGCTTGTGCTTTTTGGACAAAATTCATCGTTTTTTGCGTTTCTTTAAAAGGACGATCTGGAAGAAATCTCTGGACTTGGAGATGATCCTTACGGGCGAGATAGCGAGAAGAATTTTCGATGATATAATCAGCGACATGAAGATTGGCGCTATAGTAACTTTCATCCGCGCGCTTTCCTCCGGCCATATAATCCTCCAGGCGGGGACATTCGATGCCTAATTGTTGTGAGAAAATATCGACTAATTCCAAAGGCTCTTTAAGATGATCTTGTTCCTGTTTTAAAAGCGCAATTAAAATACCTGTTAAAACTTTCGAACTTTTCTCCGACATTTCTGTTAAAACTTCATAAAGGAAATCCGCTGAACGGGAAAGACTATAATTCAGCAGCAACCGCTGATTGATTTGAACCATCAGACTTTGCCAAGGCCAAGCAAGACCCGCCCTCAGTAAAATCGCGACATCTTCAGGCCCTAAAAAATGGCCATCTGTGTGCAAATTCCACTCTCTGTCCCAAAAACCAACAGGGACTTCATCAGATGAAGCCTTAGCCACTAACGCTGTTTTTATTTCTGTGATTTCTCCTATAAAAAAACCAATAACCACGGGTAAAAAAACATACCGGATGTCTCCTGTGCCTTCAGCAACCATTCGAATCCGCTTTTTGATTTCCCAAATATATTGGAGACGGTTGATATCACGCGTTTTCCATTCTGCGTGGTTAATGTTCCTGAGAATGTAATCCATTTGCTCCAACGTCAGATAAGGCGCAATGCGGGCCATTTCTGAAAAAAAACCGTCCGGCGCTTTTTTCTTACCTTGGAGGACCTCGTAGATTTCTCCCGCAGAAGGAATTTCTTTTAAATAGGCCCGGTACAAGGCGTTTTTTACCAAAGGAGGGTCTTTGGTGATTTCAGGAGGGGGAAGGGGTTCCCCAGGACTGAAAAGATGATCCACCCAACGGAGAATCCGGTCTAACTCAAAACCGTAAGGATGATTGGGATGAAGCTCATTGATGATATGTTTCAATTCATAACGATTCAAACCCTCTCCATCGGTTACTTGTTTAATGATAGGTCTGAGTCTCTCCTCTAACTCCTTCGTTTCATTCAACAGCTTTGAGGCGACCCTGGCCATATCCTGGTTGGAAAGCATATCTTTGGGTTCCTCGACGCCTTCTTCTTTCAAAATTCGTTTATATTTTTTGTATTCTTTATGCAGTTTTTTTAACTTTTTGGCCCATTTGGGAGAAAACTCGTCAAGCAAGGTTAAGAAATGGTCCACTGCTTTGGTTGAATTTAAAACCCGGTTGAGTTTCTGAAGATCCGCATGAGGATTGAGTAACGCGTTAAAAAGCTTTGCGTTAAAGATCCCCTCGGTCTTCCCTTCAATAGAAAGACTCCCCATCGAATTGAGATGAAGGATCAACTCGCTTTGTTTCAATTCCTCCAAAATAAGAGGGAGGTCCTTTTCAGGCGTATGTAATAAAGGCAGTTGATCCTTTAAATCCCAATTTATTTTCAACTGCAATTGACCGATTCCTGAGGTATCGATAGCGCCCTTCATGATTTCCAAATGGACTAACGTATTGGTTGGAAAGGTAATTCTTCGTTCCTCCAATTGGAATTGAGCCTTTTTTAATTGCAGAGAAAAAGAGCAATCCTTCAATTCGAGCTGTGCCAACCCTTCAGCGCTTCGACTCAGGCGTGCAGACGCTTTTATTTTTAGTTTGCCAGCAATTTCTGAGAGAACCGCACCTTCTTTGATCGAAAGTTCCGGTATGGCATTGATCTTACTTTTTCCCGAAAGGTTTAAAGGCAGACTCCCTTCAAGCATCAACTGAATTTCATTTTCATTCTGCCACAAGGCCCTGCCTTTTATGTGTCCCCCTCGTATTTTTGAAAACCATTGATTGAAGGAATCTTCCTGGACAACACCCTCCACTAAATGAGTCATGAAAGTGAAACGCAGATCTCCGCCCTGGGAAGCGATGTTCTTCCCGGTTTCCAAGGCTACTTGTCCTTTTCCTGAGACATCAAGATTCTCAATCAACAGGGGCAGTTCGATTTTTCCTTTGACAAGCGGGTGTGTCAAACAAATCGTAGTTTGTAATTTATCAATCACCGAACTTTCCGCAATGTTTATGTTCAACCCACTCAGCACCTTTCCCTGTGCGTCCTGAGGTTTTTTCAACGATAAATCAGCAATGCCATCTTCCCAATCTTCGTCAATCAATGAATCAGGGTCAACCAAACCGGTTACTTCGATTTTAAGCGTTTTTTGGTTTAGATCCTGTGCCATCGCCTTCAATTGTACGTTAAAATAATCCCCCTCCCGACTTCCAGAAAAATGCCCTGATATTTTCATTTTCTGGTCATGATTTCCTTGAACGGAGAGCAAACTTTTGAAAATCAACTCAGCGCCTAACTGCATGGAAGGCAAAGAAGCGTACCCCTCAAGGCTGCCCTTAAATCCTGCAATCGGTTTCAACATTCGTTTGCTTAATAGTTTAAACGATAACTGATCTTCGAGAAAAGAGGCGGAGGCCAGGGGATTTTTAGAAATGAAATTTTCCAGAGACGCATGCAGCGTAGGCAAAATAAAAGTAGGCAATCTAAACCGAAAAAAAGGAAAGGTAAGCTTATCAAAGTATTTAATTTTTCCAGTAAAACGAAAAACCAACTGCGAGTTTCCCTCGATCTGCTCTGCGCGAGCCTCAATTTTTTCCAGCATGACTTTCGCCAAATCATCCATTTTCTCGGTCAAGACCTGTTGAGAAAAAGAATGAAAATCGAAGGCTTGTAATTTTTGTGTTAAAGGCCACTTATCAGCGAGCGAGGTGGAAAATCTTGCCAACAAAGCGGTTATTTTTTCATCATTAAAAACTTTATTCACTTCCTTCAAGGCAACAAGGACGTCCTCAAAAATAACAGGGGGATCCAGTACAAATTTCAAATCCCGGATTAAAGGTTCGCCATGATTCGCATCAAGGGAAGGCTCAATGTTGATATGCCCACTGATCGTGCACCCCTCAGGGAATTTTAATTTAAAAGGTTTGCCGAAAGATATTGGAATTTCATAAACACCAGGTTGAGTATTCATTTCGACTTGGATCTTGGCGTTTTCCAGAAGCTGTTCATTACTTCCTTCAATAACCAAGTCGGCCTCTTTTAATAAAGTTAAGGGCTCAAACAGACTCCCCAACCGTTTTTTTTCAATTTTTTTATGTAAATACAAATTAAACTCCTTTTTCCCAAACTATCTTTGGTCACTGAGGGCAAGCCCCTGCTCCCGTCACATAGCATATTACTCTTTGTTTTGATGGTTCCGACATGCTGTCTCCTTTCTTAATACATATAGGGGGAAAGTACCACCGTTTTTTAGATGAAAATGCTTTCAGCGATAATTGTCGTCAAACCGCAAAAAATGGTACGGGCCCAAAAGTATGTTTTCCCTTTGTTTCGAGGGGAAGTGAACAAGAAAAATAACGTTTCTACAAGGACTCTTGCTTTTTTAAAATTTATCCGATTTATAATAACGAGCGTCTATTCGCAACATGATAAGTGATTTGAGCATAACTTATTGTAAAACATGATTTTTTTAGGTTGAGCCTTAATTTTTTTGGGGATCTCTTTTTAAGAAATGATTAACTCTTGTTTACTCTACTCCATTGGATTTCAGATTGATTTTGTCTCCCCTTCTCCCCGAGGGAGAGTATTCTGGAAACATGAATAAAGTGAGCACATAAAAAATAGGAAAACAATGCAAAATTATGAAACCATTATTCAGCGTGTGTGGGAAGACCATTCATTCAAAAGTGAATTCATCAATAATCCAAAGTCGATTTTGAAAGACCTGGGCTATAAGATCGCTGATAGCATCAAAATCATTGTCCACGAAGATTCTTCTGATGAAATGAATTTTGTTTTGTTAGAACAGAGCCAGGCAGAACTAACTAATTTTTCAGACGACCCTGTCGTTGGGAAAGTCATGTCCAAAGCCTATACGGATGCTGAATTCAAAGGTCGACTCCTCAGTAATCCAATCGCTGCCGTTGAAGAAGTCCTGGGAATTAAGCCCCCTCCCCATATTGTGATTTATGAAAATACCAAAACAGAAATTCATATGGTGCTGCCACAAAATCCTGAGACTCAAGTGGAACTCAGTGATGCGGATTTGGCGTTAGTCGCGGGAGGAAAAGGAATTATGCTTAATTTTAATACCGTGGGCGACTGGATGATCAAAACGGGGACCTCCACACAACATATGGGGGAATCAATCAGGTCCAGTTTTGGAGAAGACAATCCACTGGGTCTGATGCTCTCCGGAATGGGTCCCTTGATGATTGGAGGAGGAAATGTCCTTCAAAAAACTTATGAGTGGTTAACCCGAAATCGGGATCCTCTGGCATGATTTATTGATGACCTGCCACTTCCCAGTCACCTCTCTTTTCGAGTTAGTTTTTATTCTTCAAGAACTAACTCGAACCATTGTCCTTGTCAAACAGATTGATAGAAAAATTACTGACACCGAAAATAGGCTTACCCTGAAAACTATTGGACCTATCACCGCATAGAGTCTCTCTACATTGGTGAGAGTTCCAAAAAGTGGGGAAAAAATTAAACTGATTTGGACGACCTCGATGACGCCCTGCTTCACTTTTCAGGCAGTGTCTATTTTTGAGGGACAAGATGGGAATAGGGAATTGAAGTTTTGAATTGGGAGTGACATTCAACACAGGTTCTGATAACGAGTCCTAAATACTCTGCGGCAACCACTCTCAGGGTTGCCGTTTCCTGCTCATGAATCTGCTTAACACGCTGAATTTTTAAAATAGTATTAAACAATTCCTCTATATACAATTCCAAACGGATGACGTAAGAATAAAAAATTTTCCGTTCGGCAATATTTTCTCCCAACGTTGCTTTTTTCAGCATCATACTATGACTTTGAATAGCTGAAATGTTCTGTAGCATTTCTTTGTAATTTTCTTCATAAAGCAACCCTACAAAGACCTCTATTATGAAATTCACATTGAATCCCATGATTGTTTTCAAGGGTTCTCGCGTTGAAACTGGAGGCGTTTCAGAAGATTTATTAGCAGGCTCAGCGGCAGCAGGCTCAGCAACCACAGACTCAACAGCGATAGGTTCAATAACCGCAGGTTCAGCGGCAACGGGTTCCGCAGTAACAGGTTCAGCAACAACGGGTTCAGCCGCCGCAGGCGTAATAGAAGAGGGTTCAGTAACGGGTTCAGCGACAACGGGTTCAACAACCGCAGGTTCAGAGGAAGACTCCGCAGTTACAGGCTCCGCGGCAGGCTCAGCAGTCGTGGATTCAGCATAAAGGACATTCACACTCAACACCAAACAGAGGATCCCCAATAAAAAAATCTTCAACATTTTCATATTTCCCTTCAACTGTTACGGTGACATCTACATATGTCTTAAATCATTGAGTGCCTGGTAAAAAAAATGAAACAGAAGATCAAAAATCAAAGTCCCCGTAATCTTTTGCAAGGCTACTCACTTAATGCGGGACAAGCGTAGGATGGGCTTGCCCCTCAAAAACGCGGTATCTAGGGTTGAGACTGCATCGCATTGAATTTTTATATTTTTTTCAAAGAGAGGCGGGTGAATTTTTTAGTTTTCACCTTGACGCTCTTTAGTTGGTATTAAACAGCATATCGAAATCTATATTTTTTAAAACCGGATCTTCCATCGGATTTAGATACAGTTCCAAATGGTCTGTTTGGGTTTTCAGCACATGGACCAGCGTTTCAAAAACATATTTCTGTTCATCGTCAAGGGTTGTTCGTACACGCATTACGGTGGAAAACCATTGTCCATCACGTTGGACATAATACTTTGGAAAAAAACGATAAACTTTTCTAAGAACTTTAGTTGCATAGTAATTAAGTATTACAGGAACTTCCTTCTCTCTATCATAATAGGTAATGATGGTATCATAGGGGGAGTCCCCTTTGATTTTGGTGGTTGTGATTTTTAAAATTTCAGGAGGATTGCTCATTTCTTCACATTTGGACGTATGGCTGTCATCATTTAACTCCTTAAAATCAGCGGAATCAATGTTTGTGCCTCGAATCTGTGTCAGATTTTCCGCTTCTGAAAAACTCCGACACTCGCCGTTCAAACTGGACTCACAGGCAACACAAAGAAAACTTCGATTGTCTCGAGTAATGGCGCATTGAGGCGCATTCCGACCTTTAACAAAGAAAATTCGACGATCAGAACCTTTTCTGATTAAATGAATCTGCTCCACTTTCGCCTTTCTTGCTTTGGCTTCAGGTTCCGAGCACTCTTTTATTTCACACGGACTCAACTCTAAATGCACGCTTAAATTTGCCCGCATTAAAGGATTCGTTTCTTTACTTTGCTTCACAAACGCGTTGATTTTTTCTTGAGTATCCAAATCCTGACAACTCATCCCTAAAACTTGTAATGGAAATACTAAGACTAACAACAAAAACAGACTCTTTACGGCTTTCATTGATTCCTTAAAAAATTAATATTTCTTCATGGTCAAACGATCTCAAAGAGGAGGATTCACGATCCTAATACTGGGGGTTCTATCAGAAAATAATCAGCTTGTCGAATAATTCTTAAAAAGTGCCTAATTCTCAACCGTTTTGAGCAGACATTCACGAATCTTATTGATGAAAAAAGGAAATCCCTCCAAAGTTTTTTGTATTTTTTCAATATCAAAGAGGCTGGATTGAGAGTGCAAGTCTTCTCCCCATTTTTTTAAAATCGGGTAATGAAAACGTTCTCCCCATTCCTGAGCCTGTTTTCCAAACCGCTGTAAATCGGAAATGACAATGACATCACGAAGTGTTTTTCGGACACTCCATTCATGTTCCAGGACGCTTAATAATTCGGATAGCACGGTGGTTGAATGGATTTCTGGTATTTCAGACAGTTCGGTTTTCTGCGGTTCTATTGAAATAGCTTCGTTGTCCCCGAGAGCCTTCCTCTTCCATGAGTGTTTGAGAAACCTGGCCAATTCTTTGATGAGCTGTGTTTGACTGATTGGTTTTTTTAGATAGGCGTCACCAAAAGTCAGGTATTCATCAGCGGTTCCCTTCATTGCGGAGGCCGTTAAAGCAATCA
Organism: Deltaproteobacteria bacterium TL4; assembly: GCA_051382335.1. Taxonomy (GTDB): domain Bacteria; phylum SAR324; class SAR324; order SAR324; family NAC60-12; genus JBBCAX01. Next base: position 7,761 of record JBBCAX010000045.1, on the reverse strand, counting down.
CCGGAATGGTCTGTGTTTTCGGATGGTTTTTGATTTTTCGGGTTGCTTCCCACCCACCCAAAACAGGCATTTTCATATCCATTAAAATCAAGTCGGGTAAATAGTGTTGGGCGAGCTTAATAGCTTCCTGACCGTCACTGGCTTCATAAAAGGTGAAGGGAAAGGCTTCTAAATACAATTTGACCAGATTGCGATTCACCTCAACATCATCAACGATCAAAATAGAAGCATGGTCAAAATGAATCAGTTCCAGCTCAACATCATTGAGTTGTGTTTTCTCTATTTCGGAAACAGAGGCAACAACAACATCATTCAGAACCACACTGAAGATACTCCCTTCCCCTTGTTTGGATTTTACCGAAAGGGTTCCGCCCATCGCGTCGACCAGACGTTTTGTAATCGTGAGTCCTAAGCCTGTGCCTCCATATTCCGCGTGACTTTGACCCCTTTGTTGTTGGAACGCCTCAAAAATCAATTCGATTTGATCTTCGTAAATTCCGATTCCAGTATCTTTTACAGAAATCATCAGCATAATTTGACTCGCGTTTTTTTTTGAAAAGTAAACTTGAACCGATAAGGTCACACTCCCGCTATTTGTAAACTTGACGGCATTACCCACCAGGTTCAAAAGAATCTGTCGCAGTCGCGTTTCATCCAACCAAAGCGCCTCAGGCAATTCTGAATCAATTTCAATCCGGAAGTCTAACTTTTTCTTGGCAATGGCATGAGAAAAAATCATTTTCATTTCCTGGAACAGGAGATGAGGATGAAAAAGAGCATATTCGAGTTCAAATTTTCCCGCTTCCACTTTGGAAAGGTCTAAAATATCGTTTATCAAGGTCAACAGCGAACTGCCACTTGATTGAATGGACTTGAGGAAACTCTTTTGCTTTTCATCACCAACCTGTTGTTCCAGAATTTCGGAAAACCCCAAAATCGCGTTCATGGGGGTTCGGATTTCATGCGACATATTGGCTAAAAATTCACTTTTTGCCTTATTTGCCGCTTCACTGATTTCTTTTTCTTTTTTAATCGTAGCATAGGAAATCATGACTTCCTCCAACAAACGATAAAAACGTTGTTCAAGAATGGCCAATTGATCTCCGCGGCTGACTTCCCAAACGACTCCTCCCAGAACTTTGTGTGAAAAATCGGCAACCCTTTGGTTCAAACGTTCAATGCGTTTGGTGATCCAGACCATGATCATCGCAAAGGAAACAACAAACGCAACAGCCATCAGGGCACGTTTCACTTTAGCATCTGTTAAGACAGATTGGATTAGCGGTTCGATTTTATCTTTGGGAACCATCACCGCATATTTAAAATTTATTTCTGAGGATTCCATGGGGTGTTCAATAACCAGATAGCGATGACTCAAGTCACTAATAGTTGTGCCTTTGGGGATCAGGCTCTCATCGTTACTGGCAATTACTTTTGATGAAGTTTCATTGCTAACAATTCCAACGATAAACTCAGCAGCATCCGCGGGTAGCGAGGTAATAAGAAAATCTTCATCAATGGAACTGGCAAGCATCAACCTCGCAAGCGGGGCCTTTTTATTACCATAAACCTTTTCCGAGGTAACGATATAAGGTGTGCCTTCAGGATCAATCGCATGGTGCTCTCTAAGACTCCATTGAAGCAAGTGTTCACTGGGTTGAAGTAAAAATGCGGGGGGTGTTGCCGGATCGCTCTGAAAAACTTCTCTGACGTTTCCCTGCGTATCCAGAAGTAACGCATAACGAGGTAACACAAAAGCTCGCAAAATGGGATAACTCGCAAACCATGTGGGTGGATAATCATGATATTGGATCGTGATGGATTCTGACGGTAACCAGGCTTGAGCTTCAACATAATCGATCATGTTTTTTTGTAAAACAAACATTCTCGTGGCTTGCACATGAGCTGCGATATAGTGACGAAAATAGAAGAGTGCTTCTTTGGTCCTATTTTCCAGTTCAGAATGGAGTTGAACTTCAAACGCGTTTTTTATGGATAGTGTTCCGTAACGGTCCGCGACCATCCATATCAACACACCGGCTACAACCGTCATCAGAACCATTTTTGTGGTGAGTGGCACACGGGCTAAGAAATTTTGAATGTCCTGTTTGCTAACCATTTTTCCTCCCCAATCAATACAATTACCAATGGACTTGGTTAGTTCATAGCAACTCTAAAAGGCTCTGTCAAAAATCAAATTTTGTTTTTTATCAGAATTCCTACTTTGATAAAAGGCGACTTGGCAAAAGTTGAAAAGATCTGTGCTTGCCAAAACGGTTCAAGTATTGTAGAGAACAAGAAAGCGTTCAACCTTTAGCACAAAGGACCTTATGAAAAGAAAACTGAGTTTGATAATAAAGGGTTTTTGGGGTTTCTACTTGTTGGTATGGATCCCTAATGTCTATGCTCAAGCGGAATTGCCTCAGGCGGCGGTGTCCCCCGTGACTTCCATAGGCAGCATTTCTGATGCTCAAAAGCAGATTGTCTTCAACCGACTGCTTGAATTACTTTCAACTCAATATAATTTGGTATCTCAGTCACAATTTCAAAAAGCGCAAGAGGCGGTTTTTGAACAACTCGAGTTTGAGGAATGTACCGAGGAGATCTGTATTCGAAAAATTCAGGAAATTCTTCAGGTTGAAAATCTGTTTACCTTGCAGATGATCCGGGAAGGCCAAGACACGCAATTGAGTTTAACCTTGATTGATTTAGAGAAAAAAACTGTAAAAAATGAATATTGTGAAGCCTGTGACACCCGGCAATTAAATCAAAGAGTTGAGTCCCTGGTCAAAGGTTTTTCCAAACTCCCCGTAATTCCTGGGATGCCCCAGGAAACGGTGGAGGTCAAAAAGAAAACGTTGGAGCATTTAGCTCAGTTGATTGAAGCGCATACAGGCAAAACGACTCAGGCCGGCAGCGACCTTCGTGCGTTTATTCGACAATATGGACTTCCAGTTTTAAAGCAGGAACTGCAACTGTCTCCTCAGGGACAATTCAATTTGGGGAAAATTTATCGCAAAGGTTATGGTCTCGCTGCTGACGAAAAAGAAGCCCTGGCCTGGTATCAAAAATCCGCTGATCAAGGGTATGCCCCTTCACAATCCATTTTGGGATTTATGTATCGGCATGGACTGGGTGTAGAAAAAAATGATCAACGGGCCGTCTATTGGTACCGCAAAGCGTCAAATCAAGGCTATGCCCGAGCTCAATTTAATTTAGGTAGTATGTATCGCAAAGGTTTTGGTGTCACAAAAAGTGAGGAGGAGGCTCTCGCCCTTTATCGCCAAGCGGCACAGAACAATGATCAAACGGCTCAAAAAGTTTTAAAATGGATGGAATCTCAGTAAAGAAAGTGAAAATTGAGATAATTGTTAACTGCTAATCAATATTTGGGGTGGACGATGCTGATAAAATTCAATAAACTTCTGGTACTGATCCTGGTTGCCTGTTTTGCTATGGTGTCTTGTGGAGAGTCCGTTGAAACTGATTGTGATGAAGAAGGTGCTTGTGAAACAGAAAACGAAGGCGGAGCGAATCCTGTCATCACAGCCGTCGTAGTGGGGGCCGTCATTGTTGCGGGCGCCATTAAAAAAGCGGTTGATGACTCGCAACCCGAAGAAAAGAGTGACGCTTCGACGCCAAGTAATACTTACAAAATCAACCTGACTGTTTCTGGCCTTCTAGGGCGAAGAGTAGACCTCCGCGATAACAACAGAGCTCTCAGTAAATTCATTGAAAAAGATGGAAAATCGACCTTTGGCGCACCTCTGAGTATCAAGGATCCTTTTGAATTGGAAGTCATCGCGGAACCCCCGGTGACGGTCTGCCTTTTTCAAAATGGCCATAAGTGCTTCCGAGGTAACGCTCAACAAAACAATCCAGAGTTAAAGTGCAGTAAACTGGACGACGTTCCTCCGAGTGCAGGACTCAAAAGGTGTCTGGAATTGTAAGCACTTCTTTTTTTCTCCTCACGCCTCATTTCAGAAATCATAAGCCAATAACTTTCATAATATTTTCAACCTATAGATGTTCATTTAAATAAATTCAGAAAACTCATCCTGTTGCGAGATCCGTTTAAACAACGCTGTTTCAGGAGTGCCAAAGCTTGCTTTGGCCAAATCCAAAGAAAGGCTTTCGCCTTTCTGGCCAAAGCAAACTTTGGCACTCCACAGTCTGGGTTAGACTCAAATGAATTTATTTAAATGAACGTCTATATTCAAGTTCTTGTTGACAAAATACCACGGATGTTGTCTGAAACCTGTAGGCGGTGTTTTTTTATAAGCAATAATAATTTTTTCTGGGAGGAACGCATGAGAGTGTTATCATTTTTATTGGTTTTTATAGTTTCGGGCGGAATGAATTCCCTGTATGCTGACAGTGAGGACGCAAGGCAGGCTACCGAAAAAGTGGTAGAATCAACAAAAGATCTCAAGGAGGACAGTTCTTTAATAATCAAGGGAAACATCCAAACCCTGTATAAAAATCAAACAAATTTCGCGACACCACTTGATGCATCAGGGACCTTTCATGGGGCAAATAATAGGGCATCCCAAACAGTACGGGCCCGTAGTGCCCTCAATTTCATAATGCTTGGAGGCAAACAAAGAAGTTATGGGGAAGACTGGTATCAGTTTATTGGTGCCGCAGGGGTGAAGCTTGACGCCAATGATCCTGATGATCGAGATAATGCCCCCGCTTTTGGTTCTGGAGATCCCGGTGGAAAACCCAAAAACCTGATTAAAGCAGGCGCCTTGTGGGTGAGATATTCTCCAATTCTGCCTGTGGGGATTACCGTTGGAACGCATTCTCTGGAATCCAGTACCATCCTTGGAAACACCTATGTGTTTGAGGGGGATTTTGAAGACAATTTCCAGGGTCCCAGAGCGGTGTCTGCGATAGATGGCTTGCCGGGAATTTCAGTGGATGTGAATTTCAGCAAAGACACACAAGTCGGTCTGGGATTATTTAAAGGGGCAGGTACAGGGTCAGAACTCATTGCCACCTTGAACGTCGATGAAGCCAGTGATCAAGTGCTCTGGTTCAAAACAAAAGTTGGCCTAGCGTCCTTCGCGATGGCCCATCAAACCGTTGCCTCAGGGGGACGTGAAGACACCAAGGGCGATGTCCCGATTCCTTCAGTATTCCAGTTTGAATACAAACACACCGTTTTGAATTTTTCGGTATTATTGGATTTTGATAAATTCAAACCTTACCTTGGATACCAGTCTTTTCAAGGGGACAAAGCAGAAATCATCATGCCCTCAGGAGATATTAACAGTGCGCGAAACGAATTATTGGCAGGCTTAATCGGGTCTGGAATACCAGCAGCACAAGCTGAAGCCATGATTGCCGGGATTAAACCTCTCCAGGTTACCGAAAACGAATCCCGTGTCATGAACTCAATTTTTATTTCTGTGGGCTTCAGTTATAATTTTGGAAATGCCGGAGAATTTGCGATCGACTACACTCAACATGACACTCCAAAATTTGGAGAAGAAGGCACAGCCACGTTAATCAGAGGGTTGGAATCCACGCTCATGACAAACTACTCGATTCCCATCAACAAGGATTCAAAAATAACCTTCTTCTATCACACACTCTCAGCCAGAGAAGACGACACGCTCAGTGCTGATGCGAAACAAGCGCAAGCGAATGCGGCTGCCGCCGCAGCTTTAAGTCCTGAACTTGCCGATGCCTAGGGGGGTATGGTCAAGGCTTGGCGTTACAGCAGTGGACTTCTACAAGTTCAGTTGGCGTTGCTTTCAGGGTAAATTTCGGACAATAAATGATGCGTGTATTGGTTTTCAATAGTGCGAAACCCCGATACCTTCTTTTGTGCTTTTTCTTCCTGCAATACGGGACTACGATCTGTGCGTCCCCTTTATTGCTAGAAAAACCCAAAGGAATGTATCCTGTGGGGGAATACCTTGAGTTTTTAGAAGATCCAACCAACAAGCTGACGTTTGATGATGTGAAAGATCAACGTCAGCAGTCGTCGTGGCAAAAAAGTGAGAAAGAGATCTTGAATTTTGCTTACACTTCGTCGGCTTATTGGATTCGCTTCAGCCTGGAAAATCAAACGTTTGAATCCCTACAAAGCTTTTTAGAACTGCCCTTTACCCCGATGGATTCCATAGAGTTCTTCATCCCTGCAAAAAACGGTACCGTTATTACGTTGCATACTGGAGATCATCTTCCCTTTCATGATCGGCCGTTTCCCTACAACAAGTACGTTTTGCCCATAAAAATCGAGCGTGGTGCGACCCAGGAAGTATGGATCCGCTTCCACACACAGAGTATCATGAGAATTCATCTGATCTTATGGATGAACGATACATTCATCCAATATATCTACGGGGATACTTCCTTTCGATATTTCATTTATGGTGCGTTTATCGTCCTGGCGGTTTACATGCTTTTTATTTTTTTTACGATCAGAGAACGCAGCTACCTCTACCTTGTCATCACCATCTTGATGGCCTTTTTGCTAAGGGCCAGTTTGTCTGGTGACGCCTTTGAGCTTTTTTGGCCGAACTCTCCATTTTGGGCTAATGTCAGCCCGATCGTGTTTATTGGTGCTGTTGTCTTTTGGGTGTTACAATTCATCCAAGCCTTCCTCTTGTCCTCTCAATTCACACCAAAGCTTCATAAAGTCCTCAGGTTGACTCAAGGCTTGTGCTTGGTGCAAATGGGGATTTCCATTTTCGGAGATTACCGAACAGGAAGCATTTTAGGTTTGGCCTCCTACTTTGTTCTCATCATTACCTTGCCCATTTCTGTAATCGCATGGAGGAAAGGCTATCGACCCGCCCGCTTTATGTTTTATATCGTCGGGATCTTGGCCATGGCTGTCATCCTGGACTTGCTGGTGGCTTTCGACCTGTTGGAACTGAACTTTTTTATAGAAAAATTAGTAGGTTTGATTACGCCTACCATTTTAATTTTTTTTTCTTTTGGTTTGGCCGACCGAATCAATTTACTAAAGCAAGATCGAGAGAATGCCTTGAGTTTACAATTATTGGAATCAGAAAAAATTATAAAAATTTCTGAAACTTTTAAGAAGTTTGTCCCCATGGGTTTTCTCAATCGTATTGCGACTCAAGGAATTAGCGAAATTGAGTTGGGAAAAGCGGAAAATGACACAATGAGCATTCTTTTTTGTGATATTCGGTCCTTCACTTCATTTTCAGAAGGATTAAAACCGCAAGAAGTCCTCAACTTTTTAAACTCCTATTTCAAAAGAATGAATCGTCCTATCCACAACAATAAAGGGTTTATTGATAAATTTATTGGAGATGCGATTATGGCCTTATTTGATCTGCCTGAGCATCAAGAGGATACTGCGGGTTATGCGGTCAATGCGGCGATAGAGATGCATGAAGAGCTAAAAATATACAACGGACATCGCCAAAGTGTGGGATATCTTCCCGTCAAAATCGGTATAGGCATTCATACAGGTCCTGTCGTTATTGGAACGGTTGGATCTGACGACCGTATGGACTCAACCGTCATTGGCGATAATGTCAACCTCGCTTCCCGGTTGGAAGATCTCACCAAATATTATAATAGCCAAATCATAGGTGTTCGGGATTTAACCTAAATGAATTCAGTTGCATATAATAAACATATGGTGCTAACCTCCGTTTTCAGATAGTCGAGCCTCATCCCTCGTTTTTTGAGAATTGAGTCATAAATTTACGAAAACTGTGGTATCTTTGGTATTTTTCTAACTCACAATCGGAGATACCACCATGAAAAAAG
>JBBCAX010000044.1:0-1857 GCA_051382335.1 Deltaproteobacteria bacterium TL4 | reverse complement strand
TTTAACACGGGCCAGCTGCGAAAGAGTTACAACGCAGTAAATCACGCGCTGTCGTCCGCCAAGATATGCGCCCTCTCCATCCAAAAACGTAACACCGCGATTGAGTTTTTTAAGAATAAGATCCGCAATTTTTTGCGGCTCGGAGGTGATTATAAAAACCGCGCGGCTGGTGTCCAATCCCATCATCACTCTGTCAAGCGCCATAGAGGAACAAAACAGCGCGAGTATCGTGTAAAGCGCCGTATGCATACCGAAGATGACGCCCAGAGACATAACGATCCCGATATTGAACATGAAACCAACGGTGCCTATAGAAAGCGACCACTTCCTCTTCACCGCTGCAGATATAACATCCGTGCCGCCATGCGAGCTATTAGCTCTGAAGACAAGACCTGTGCCGCTGCCGGAGAGAACTCCGCCTATTACCGCGGAGAGAAGTTTTTCAGGAGCCCAGCCCATGTGAGCCATCCATGCAGTGGAATAAAGCGACAAAGAAAGCATGAGAGTTCCAACGAAGCTGCCTATAATGAAGGAACGGCCGACGTAGCGCCAACCAAAGGCAAAAATGGGGATATTTAACAGCAATACATACACGGCAACCGATACCGGCGTAATATATGAAAAGAGCTGAGACAAACCGCTGACTCCGCCCGAAATCAACTTATGAGGCACCAAAAAAGCGTTGATGCCAACACCTGTGATGAAAGATCCAAGAACGATCAACAGCAGGTTGATTGCAATATCTTTGGCATTCACATTTTCCAGACCTAAAAAGTTTTTCATAAATACCTCACACCTCCCCTTTGTAAGGGGAGGATGGGTGGGGTAGATCAAGATCTACCTCCCCTACCCCTCCTTACAAAGGAGGGGTGTGTTTTTTGTATCCCCAATTCAGCCACTTTGCAACGGGGGGCATTGCAATAACCGACGCTAAAAAACAGAATATGCATCCGATGGCCATAACTTTTCCCAAGCTGGCTATGCCGCGATGGTGGGCAAATATCATCGTTCCAAAACCCACTCCATTTGCAAGCGCGGTGAGCAGCACGCCCTTTCCCATTGAAGAGCTAAGCGCATCAAATGACTTATCCTGCCTAAGACGGTGAAGAACATTCACGCCGAAATCAATTCCAATTCCAATAAGAATAGGAATGGCAAAAAAGTTTGCCATGTTAAATGAGATACCGAACAAGCCCATCGCGCCCAAAAGCCACACCGTTCCTATAACAAGGGCCATAATAGATAGAAAGACGCACCGCAGCGAACGGAAATCGAGCCAGACGAACAGGCAGATTACGAGAAAAGCAAGAATGCCTGAGCGAATAAATGTTTCCCTCATAAGTTTGCCGGACTCATGGACCTCGATCGGCGTGCCGATCACTGATGGATCGACACTCCTGATGTCAGAGACAAAACGCGCAAGCGCGGGAGGATCCCAAATATTGTCCTTTGGATAAATGAACAGCGCGTATCTTCCTTTGGGACTTACATAGCGCCCGACGATGTCGCTTGGCAGATCTTTGAGCGAAATTTGTTTCGGGTCCATTCCGCCGGACAAAATGGATAAATTTTTCTGCAGATCTGCAAAAAATTCGGACTGAAAATTTCCTAGCTGTTTCAATTTGGAATCATCAGCCGCATTAATGAGATCAACAAGTTTTTTAGCCTTTCCGGAAAAGGCGCCAAGCTCTTCAACCGCGTCTGTCCTTCCGCTGGAAAAGGCCTGCTGCTCGAGCCTATCTAGATTTGAAGAGAGCCTGCCAAGTTCGTACATAAGTATTTTAGCATTAAGATCATTGCCAACCTTCTCAAATGACACTCCCTCAAATGCAGGTTTCAGCGCGCGAACCATTTCAA
>JBBCAX010000043.1:0-45421 GCA_051382335.1 Deltaproteobacteria bacterium TL4 | reverse complement strand
GTGCGGTGCGGTGCGGTGCGGTGCGGTGCGGTGCGGTGCGGTGCGGTGCGGTGCGGTGCGGTGCGGTGCGGTGCGGTGCGGTGCGGAAAATGTGCCAGCCGCCCAAGAGAAAGTCAAACATTTTAAAGCTCCTTTGAAAAAAGGGTGAGGCTTCCAGCAATCACTTTTCCAACCTGCTGAAAAGTCAAAAAAGACGGTATTGAACGGGCGTAGCCGCCAATTGGGAGAGTCGGACAAGATTGAGATTCAAACAAATTCGCGGTAGAAGGAGCGTCCCGCTCTTTAAAAAAGGCGGGACGCCTTTTCTACTATTTCGTTAAATTTATCAAACTCTATAGGCAAAATTAGGAAACCCCCTTAGGTATCTCAAGACACTCCCCCATCGGTTGGATGCGCCCCTGTTAAATTTTTCACTAACATGACAAAAACCCTATGTCAAACGATAACAGCCTTTTTTAAATTTTAATTTTTCGGAACAGTTGATTTTTGGACGCTGTCCCTTGCTGAGCCTCCAAACGGTTTTTCTTTTTCTTCTTTGCGTCTTTTTCTAAGACTTGAACACTTATTAAGTATAGTGCTCAAGGAAAGTTTTGTCCTGGGAGCGAGGGCCTCTTGCCCTCACCGGAGGGCGGGACGCCCTCCCCCCGAGACAAAATTTTTCTGGACATCTATAATATTGGTGACGGCTTTGCGCAGGTTTTTGAATTTTTTCAAAGGGAGCCCTGTTTCTCGTGTAAATTTCTCAGGTTTTTGGATTCTCAGTTGATCAAAGCAGCTCATTGGTCCTCCTTACAATGTATTTGAAATTCTGAAAAGCTGTAAAGGAGGAGGATGCCAGCAAACCCGCAAAATCCAGGTTTTATTTTGGAAAGATGTCTAATGAAGGGGACGTGACGAAAAATGAAAAAAATTGTTAAACTAAAAGTTTGTCCGACTAAACTTGTTGAATTCGCTCGAAAGGAAAGAGTGAAGGGTATGCTTCATCGCGCCCTTTCAGGTTTTATGACTCAATGCAAGGAACTCCATGGAAATAGAATGTCTTTCAGTCAATCATATTGCGGCTCTTGTTGAGGGGAGTGTCAGTGACAAGGAACGTAGTCAAATGATCTTTCATCTTAATCGTTGTGAGGACTGCTATCGAACATTGACCGAAACTCTTGTCATTCAGAAAGAATCTCAAAATTTATTCAAAACCCTCGAAACTCCGGAACAGGCGTTGAGTGAAGTAGGGACTCAAGCTTCGGAAACTCCCACGACCGAAACCTCCTCAGCTGAAGACAGGGCTTATCATCCAAACAGGGAATGGATTCTCAAAGAATTAAACTCCGCAGCCTCCCGGGACAAGGAAGGGCAGAGCCTCATTAAAAATCATGTGATCTGGTCCATGGGCTTGGGGGTTCTGCCTTTTCCTCTCATTGATATGCTGGGCGCGAGTATGCTTCAACTCAAGATGCTCAAAAAATTCGCGAAGTTGTATCAAGTCCCATTTCAAAAACATCAGGTCAAAGCCGTTTTGGGGTCTGTTGCCGGAGGACTGGCGGTAGGCGGGTTGTCTTACAGCGGGATGAGTCTGATGAAAATGATTCCCGGGATGGGTAGTGTTTCCGGAGCGGCATTGATGCCTCTGTCCGCGGGAGCCTCAACTTACGCGATGGGCAAAGTGTTTTTGCAGCATTTTGCTTTGGGTGGAACCTTTCTGAGTTTGGACCCTGAGGTCGCGCGAGAGTATTTTGTGAAATTTTATAATGAAGGTCGAAAAATGATAACAAGCCAGGAAATCTATAAAATGGACTTGGCTTTAAGCTGAACCTTGCGGGAACATAATGAACTATACAAATTTAGTTGAAGCCTTGGAACAAAGCGCGAAAACTACCAAGGGGCTGACCTTCATTGAAGCTTTGGATCGGGAGGTGTATTTGTCCTACGCGGACTTATATCAAAAAGCCCGTAAAATTCTCGGAAGCCTTCAGGCGCAGGGATTCAAGGCCGGGGATGAGTTGGTTTTTCAATATGAGCATAATGAGTCCATCGTCTGTACCCTGTGGGCTTGTTTCATGGGTAAAATTGTTCCCATCCCGCTTGTTTATTCTGATAAACACGAATACCCCCTCAAGTTTTTTAAAGTCTGGTCTATCCTCAACAACCCCCGACTCATTGTGGATGGCACACACATCTTGGAAGCTTTTAAGGAATGCAGCGATAAATACATCCATCTTGATCTTTGGTCTCAGGTTGAAAATAGAATCATTTCCTTTGATGAAGCCCTCAAGCATGAAACGCCTGGAACTATAGAGAAAATTGAAGCGGATGACCTGGCCTTTTTACAGTTTTCCTCAGGCTCGACAGGTGATCCCAAAGGAGTCATGCTGACTCACAAAAATTTGCTGACTAACGCTATAGATGCCCTAACCCGCGTTGAAGTAAAGCAGGAAGACATCTATTTAGGATGGATGCCTTTGAGTCACGATTTCGGAATGATCGGTTTCCATTTAACCCCTCTTGTGGGCAGAGTACAACAGTACCTTCTTGAACCTTCATTATTTGTACGTAATGCCCTTTCATGGATTAGCAAAGCCCATGAACATCGTGCGACGGTGATGTCTTCTCCTAATTTTGGTTATCGACATTTTTTAAAATCATTTAAGCCGGAACAGGCTCAAGGATGGGACCTTTCTTGTATTCGTGCGATCCTAAATGGTGCAGAACCCATTTCCGCGGAGTTATGCCATGAATTTGAAAAAATGCTCAAACCTTATGGTTTTTTGGAGACTTCCATTAAAACAGGATATGGATTGGCGGAAGGCACGCTCATTGTCAGTATGAATTATAATCGACGTTTTGAGTCATACTGGCTTGACCGTAACCAGCTTGGTATGGGACAAACGGTTCGCCCGGTGGCTTCGTCAGACCCTAATGTCGTTCATGTTGTTGATGTAGGTCCTTCGTTAGATCATTACCAAATAAGAATCAGCGATGAAGCCGGTAATTTATTGAAAGAGGATACCGTGGGAATCATTGAGATTCATGGCGATAGTGTTACGAAGGGCTACTACAATAATCCTCAAAAAACCAAAGAGGTGTTTTCTGCGGATGGGTGGCTCAATACAGGAGATCTGGGTTATATCCACCAAGGGCTTTTGGTCATAACGGGTAGATTGAAAGATATATTCTTTGTCAACGGGGTGAATTACTATCCTAATGACATAGAACAGCTTGTCCAGGAACTCCCTGAAGTTGAATTGAATAAAGTTGTGGTCTGTGGTTCTTTTGACCCGCAAAAACAGCGTGATGCGCTGTTGGTTTTTCTTTACTCTAAAGAACCTCTTGAAGACTTTATCTCCCTTGCGGAAAAGGTTGAAGTTCACTTATTAAAACGTTTAGGTTTAGCCATTGATGAAGTCATTCCAACGAACGTGATTTTTAAAACAAGCAGTGGTAAATTACAACGCTCCCGCTTGATTGACGCCTATAAGTCAGGAAAATTTAAGGAGGTGTTACAGCAACTCAAAAGCCTCAGAAAACCTGAAATCAACTGGTCACAATTTTTTAAGAGCAATCATCGTGAGAGTATGATTGCGTTGCTGGCCAAGGAAGCCGAACGGTTTTTGGAAAGGCCAATAAGGGCTTTGGAGTACGGACTAGTGGAACAGGGGTTTGATTCGATGAAGGCGGTTCGTTTTCAAATGCGTCTCAGCCAAATGTTTCAAACGGAACTCCCTGCAAGTCTTGTGTTTGATTACCCGACTTTACCCAAGTTGGCTGATTATCTGTTGAAAGAAATCTTTGGTCATAAGCGGCCTCAACGGGAGTTGTCAAATACAACCTTGAAGCATGAGGCCACTGAAGGAATTGCTGTGATTGGCATCGCTTGTCGTTTTCCTGGCGAGAGTGACTCGCCAGAGGCCTTTTGGAACTTGTTGATTCAGGGGCGGAATGCGGTGGGAGATATTCCTCCCTCTCGCTGGAATGTGGATCACTATTTCCAGGAATCCAGAGAAAGCCCTGGAAAAATGTACACGCGGAAAGGTTCATTTCTCAAGGCGATTGATGGTTTTGATAATGAGGTGTTTGGTATTGCGTCCAAGGAAGCGCTGGGAATGGATCCTCAACAACGATTGTTACTGGAAGGCTGTTGGGAAGCTCTGGAAAACGCGGGACAGGATTTGCGAGCGCTGCAGGACTGTCCTGTGGGTGTGTTTATCGGAATTTCAAACAGCGATTACGCGCAACTGTGGCATCAAAGCTCACAGCAATCAAAGATGGATGCGTATTCCCTGACCGGTTCCTTATTAAGTGTCGCCGCGGGACGCATTGCGTATTGCCTGGGATTCCAGGGGCCAGCCATGGCCTTGGATACCGCTTGTTCTTCTTCTTTAGTCGCGGTTCATCAAGCGGTCCACAGCTTACGTTCCGGAGAAAGTGAATTAGCCTTGGCCGGTGGCGTTAATTTAATTTTAAAACCTCAGAGTTTTATTGGTTTGTCCCGGTTACAAGCCCTTTCGCCTGATGGAAAATGTAAAACCTTTGATGACACCGCGGACGGCTATGGTCGTGGAGAAGGCTGTGGGGTTGTTGTCCTCAAAAGACTTTCTGACGCTCTTCGGGATGGTGATCGGATTTTGTCTGTGATTAAAGGCTCCGCTGTCAATCATGACGGACGCAGCAGTGGTTTGACCGTTCCCAACGGTGTCGCCCAGGAACGTGTGGTGCGTGCCGCTTTAAAAAACGCGTCTCTTCAGCCTGAAGATATTGACTACATCGAAGCCCATGGCACAGGAACTCCGTTAGGGGATCCCCAGGAAATCGGAGCCTTAACTCACGTTTTTGGTGAGCGTCCTTCAGACCAACCCCCTTTGTGGATTGGCTCCGTTAAAACCAACATTGGTCATTTGGAAAGTGCGGCGGGGATTGCGGGAATGATTAAAATCATCCTGTCCATGAATTATGAAGTGATTCCCTGCCATTTGAATTTCGAAAAACCAAACTCACGTATTCCCTGGAGTAAAATACCCATCAAAGTCACCAAAGAATTAGTGGAATGGCCTCGAACCTCTCGACCCCGTCGGGCTGGTGTCAGTTCTTTTGGTTTCAGTGGAACCAATGCCCACCTCATTTTGGAAGAAGCGCCCTTTTGTGAGACTTCCGCTGAGATGCCGAAGCATCCCTGGCATTTGCTTTGTTTGTCCGCGAAAAGCAAGGCCGGCTTAGACGACTTAAGCCAAAAATATTTGAATTATCTTTCCAACTCTCTGCCTTATGACATTCGTGATGTAGCTTATACCGCTCATGTCGGAAGGGCTCATTGGGAGCATCGTCTCGCGGTTTTGGAATGCAGTACACGGAAAATAAAAGAACAATTATTGGCCTATACTCAGGGAACCGCCTCCAAAAACGTAGTTACAGGAACCGCCTCCAAAAGCAGTCTCAACATTGGTTTTTTATTCACAGGACAAGGTTCCCAGTATCCTGGAATGGGAAAAGCCCTGTATGATTGCTATCCTGTATTCCGGGAAATGTTGGAACAGTGTAATCAATTGCTGGAACCCTATTTGGAGCATTCGTTGCTATCGGTCTTATATCCTGAGGAAAAATATCCTGATGAACATACAAAACCTTTAATTCACGAGACAGCCTATACACAGCCCTGTCTTTTTGCCTTTGAATATGCGCTGGCCCAGTTATGGAAATCGTGGGGTGTCGAACCCTCAATCGTGACAGGACACAGTATTGGTGAATACACGGCCGCCTGTATTGCCGGAGTGTTTAGTCTAAAAGATGGCTTGAAACTCATTGCCGCACGAGGACGCTTTATGCAGTCCTTACCCAAAAATGGAGCTATGGCCGCTCTTAGAACCAATGCGGAACAGGTTTCACAAGCCATTCGGCCCTACAAAAACCGAGTTTCCATCGCGGCCTATAATGGTCCCGCGAATGTGGTGATCTCCGGCGAACAAGACGCCATTGACGCAATCATCGCTGAGTTGAAAACGCAAAAAGTTCTTTGCCAGAAATTGCAGGTTTCCCATGCGTTTCATTCTTCTTTGATGGATCCCCTCATGAGCGATTTTACTAGAGTCGCCACAGAAATTCAGTATGGTGTCCCTCACATTCCATTGATTTCCAATGTCACAGGAAAGGTCATTGGTGAGGAAATCAGAGCACCGGGTTATTGGGCCAAACATATTCGGGAATCCGTTCAGTTTGAAACTGGAATGCAAACCTTGCGACAACAGGCTTGCCGCTTGTTTTTGGAAATCGGTCCGAAGCCGGTTTTAATTGGGATGGGAAAGTTGTGTTTACCCGACCTGGACGCCTTGTGGCTTCCAAGCTTACTTCCCAACACAGAGCTGGAAACCCTGCTAAAAACCCTGGGAGAACTTTATGTCCAAGGGGCTCCGATTCAGTGGCAGAACTATTACAATCATCCCACCTATCGACGAGTTTCCTTACCCACTTATCCATGGCAGCGTCAATCGTATATGCTCGAGGCCACTGAAGTCCAACGCGGTTCATACTCTGAGATCTCGGCAACTTCTGTTCATGCACGGAAACAAATTCATCCTATTCTGGGACATAAACTCGCATCGCCTGCGCAAGAAACAATTTTTGTTTCAAAACTGAATGGAGAGCATTACTTTTTCAAAGATCACCGTGCGATGGGACAATGTATCCTGCCTGCCTCCGGTTATCCCGATCCGTTATTGGCGGGAGCAAAAGTTGGTTTAAAGCAGGAGCAGGTAGGATTACAGAACCTTTCCATCAAAAAGCCGTTTTTATTGAATACAGAAACAGAAATCCAGTACATTTTTTCACCCAATGAAAACAATCAGTGTCAATTTCAGGTTTTTACAAGCCCTCTGAAAAACAATTCCGATGAAGAGCGGAAATGGACTTTGAATGTTACAGGGGAAGCCTATATCGCGTCGCGGGAAAAAAGGCCTCCCGCCTTAAAGTTGCAGGATTTGAAGCGACAATGTCCCAATGTTTTTGTTAATTTATATCCCCGTCTTTATGAAATAGGACTTCACTATGGTCCGTTGTTCCAGTCGATGAAATCGGTTCAAATCGGACAAGGTTGCGGACTGGGATTGGTAGAATTACCTGTGGAGTTACAAGCCGACAGTCAGGAATACTTACTTCATCCCGTTTTATTGGATGTCAGTTGGCATGTTACCGGCGCGGTGATGATGACCGAAACTCCTGGAGTGTCCTACTTACCCAGTGGCCTCAAAAGGGTGCATCTCTATCAACAACCTGAAAATAAAGTTTGGAGTTATGTGCGGTTGGTACGATCCGAAGATGAGACCTCAGAACAGATTAGTTTTGATACCTGGATCTTCCTGGAAGATGGAACCTTAGCCTCGTATATAGAAGGTTTTACCTTACAGGAAGTGCAACTGGAACTCCTTCAAAACAGGGAGACTTCTCCTCAGGATTGGCTCTATCAAATTGAATGGCAGCCTCAGCCCCTTCCCGCGACTCATGAGCTTTCAAAAATCGGAAGTCTTGAAAGCTGGCTAATCCTGGCCGATGAAGCCGGCTTGGGAAAACAACAAGCCGCCTTCTTACGAGCGCAAGGAAAACGCTGCGTTTTGGTTTCGATGGGAAATGCGTATCAACAAATAGATCCCGACCATTATCGTGTTAATCCTCTGGAACCTCATGATTTTGAAGTCCTGTTAAGCGAGGCTTTCGGTCATAACCTGCTTTCCTGTCAGGGCATTATTCATTTATGGAGTCTCAATACTTCGGTGCCGCAAGTCGATCAGGATTCCCTGGAATTCATGCAGCAGGCAGGATGTGCCAGTACTTTGCATTTGGTACAGGCCCTTGGAACGCGGAAGTGGGAGCATCCTTTAAGGTGGTGGTTTGTAACTCAGGAAACACAAAGGCTTGAACCTTCCCTGGCACCCTTGCAAGTTCATCAAGCGTTGTTGTGGGGAATGGTTCGCTCCCTATCCCTGGAATATCCTGAATGGACTTGCGCTCTGATTGATTTGGATCAGCCTTACGCGCCAACAACCGCACACACTCTTTTTGGGGAATTGTGCGATTTTCAACAGGAGACACAAGTTGCCTGGTCTTCCGGCAAACGTTATGTGGCTCAATTAAAACCTTATCAGGAACCAGCGACTCAGGAAACAGCGTCCCTCACTATAGACAGTGACGCGAGTTATTGGGTAACAGGAGGTTTGGGCGGCATCGGGCGCCATATTACGGACTGGTTGATTGCTCAAGGCGCACGGTCTTTGATTCTAAGCGGTCGACGTGAAATGGATAAAGTCCAACAGCAGCACCTTGAAGACCTGGAACATCAGGGAGTTCAAATCACCTTCATTCAATCTGATGTTTCTGACCAGGATTCCGTTGCAGGCGTTTTGAACCACATTCAAGCAAATTTGGCTCCCTTGCGTGGAATCATCCATGCGGCCGGGACATTGGATAACGCCATGCTGCATCGTATGTCCTGGGAACAATTCACCAAGGTCCAGTCCTCCAAGTTATGGGGAAGTTGGAATCTTCATAAAATGACACTGAGTATTCCTTTGGATTTTATGGTTTTCTTTTCTTCCAATACAGCGGTTCTTGGATTTCCAGGACAAGCCAATTATACCTCAGCCAACGCGTTTATGGATTGTTTAGCTCATGAACGACAACGTCAGGGACTCTGCGCGTTGAGTATCAATTGGGGGGTTTGGGAATCAAAAAGTCGATTAAGAGACGCCTCTCAACGAGATCAGGCCCGTTTGAAAGAACTGGGCTTTGGTTTAATTCCGGTGGCTCAAGGCGTGAAAATTTTCGGGCAGTTGCTCAAACAGGATCGCTGCCAGGTGGTGGCGACTCCCATGGAATGGGGAAAATACACCCATCAGTTTGAACAGGTTCCCGCCTTTTTGAGAACACTGACTGAGGAACATTTATTGTCAGAATCCTTTTCAAAGGCCGACAATAATTCTGAGTTTTTAAGAAAGCTCGAAAAATCGTCCCCCCAGGAACGATACGAAATTCTTTATGCTTTTCTGGAAATTCAAGTAGGTAAAGTTCTGGGACAGCCGGAAACGCTGGAAATCCCCCCGGATCGCGGCTTTTTTGATATGGGGATGGACTCGTTAATGAGTCAGGAATTACGTCGAAATTTACAAAACGCGCTCAGTGTAAAATTATCCTCAACCCTTGCGTTTGAATATCCGAATATGGAGGAGTTGACCCTGTATTTGTTGGAAGCATTAATTCCTGAAGATTCTCGTGAGGAAGAGGTTTTAGCAAAACGCCTGAACCCTTCTGAAAACACAGCTCATTTAAGCTCTACCCAGGCTAGGGAGGGTTCGCAACCAAGCGCTCTTGATTTGGAACTCGCTAAACTGGAAGCCTTGTTGAAGTGCTGAAAGTTATTTATTTGTAAAGGATTTTTTGCTATGAGTGCTGAAAATGAAGCAAGCGTTTCACAGCAGCGGATCTTGAATGCGCTGCAGGAGGCAAGCAAGAAAATTGAAGAACTGAAACTTGCTCAAAGTGAACCCATTGCGGTCATTGGTACCGCTTGCCGTTTACCTGGAGGCGCAAATTCACCCGAAGAATTCTGGGAACTTTTACGTCAGGGATATGATGGTATGCGTGATATTCCTCCTGACCGTTGGAATCTGGAAGAATATTACGATTCTGACCATCATGCGCCTGGAAAAATTTATATCCGCCAAAGTGGCTTCATTACGCACCCTGTGGATCGCTTCGACGCTCCTTTTTTTGGCATCACTCCCAAAGAAGCGGAAAAGATTGATCCCCAACACCGCTTCCTCCTGGAATTGACCTGGGAAGCGTTGGAGGACGCGGGGCTCCGGGCAGATAAATTAAAAGGTTCTCAAACTGGAGTTTTTGTTGGTTTAGCCGCCTATGATTATTTCAAAAACACGGGTTATTTATTTGACGCTCAAAAAATAGACGCCTACTCCGGTTTGGGAGTTGTCGCCTCTTTCGCGACAGGACGGATCTCTTATTTCTTTGGTTTTCAAGGCCCCAGTATGCATGTGGATACCGCCTGTTCTTCCTCATTAACCACGACACATCTCGCTTGCCAAAGTTTGAGAAGTAAGGAATGCAACCTTGCGATTGTTGGAGGTGCCAGCTTGATGCTGAATCCCGAAAATACAGTTTTCATGTGCAAGGTCGAAGCCCTTTCTCCTACAAGCAAATGTCATTCTTTTGATGAGGCCGCTGATGGCTATTCAAGAGGTGAAGGCTGCGGCATCGTAGTTTTGAAACGCTTACGGGACGCTGTCGCGGAGGGCGATCGCATCTTGGCGTTGATTCGCGGATCCGCGATTAATCATGATGGCGCCTCAAGCGGTTTGACAGTTCCTAATAAAAAGGCCCAGCAGATGCTAATCAGCCAAGCTTTGAAAAACGCAGGGGCCGAACCTGAAGAAGTGGGGTACGTTGAAGCTCATGGAACCGGAACCCCTTTAGGGGATCCCATTGAGATGGAAGCGATTCAAAAAGCCTATTGTGAAAACCGCTCCAAAGAGACACCACTGTTGGTCTCCACAGCGAAAAGCAACATAGGACACCTTGAAGCGGGAGCCGGGATTGCGGGACTCATCAAAGTCGTTCAATCCTTACATCACCGTGAAGTGCCACCTCACGCTAATTTTAAAACCCCCACAAAGCATATTGACTGGGAGGGCATGCCTGTGGAAATACCAACCTCTGTAAGACCGTGGCCGAAATTGCAAAGTTTGGCGGGCATCAGTTCTTTTGGAATGAATGGTTCTAATGCCCATGTGATTCTTGGGCTGGCGCCTGAATCAGGTATTGAGGTTACGCAAAAAATCACCCTGAAAACTCACTTGCTGACGCTTGCTGCCAAAGATAGCACCGCGTTGAAGGAAATGGCTCAGCGCTATGTTGGTTATCTGGAAAAACATCCTGAGGTTGATTTAGGAAGTTTGTGTTATACTGCCAATACCGGTCGAGTTCCTTTTGAAGAACGTTTGGTTTTGATGGTTGCTTCCCTTGAGGAATTACGCGCCACACTTTCTCAGTTTATCGAAGGAAAAGGCTCAGTACTGCAAGGAAGAGCAAAAGGTCGGAGCAAACTGGAAAAACAGTCCTGGAGTCTTAGAGACAAGCCTTCCAACGCTCAGCTTCAATCGCTTGGAGAACGCTATCTTGAAGGTGCCGCCATTGATTGGGAGACTTTCTACAAAGGCTTGAAATTTCCTAAAATATCTCTGCCTACTTATCCTTTTCAAGATCGACGATATTGGGTCGCTCCAACTCCAGTGCAGCACAGTGTTGTAGTAAATTATGCGCAACCCCTTGTGACTACGGCTATCGAACAGCCCGATTTTATAACTTCCAGTGATTACTCGTCGGCTTCAACTTTTAATTTTCCTCATCAAGAATTTGCGGGAGTATCACAGTCTCCGACAGTTGGAATGGTGAATCCATGTGCGCCTGTTCCAAATTTCGCGTTAGATCGTTTGTTTACGTTACAATTGGAAACCTGGAAGCATCAGCAACAAGGACTCGCTTCGTTGATGAGTCAGCAAATGGAGATGCTTCGAGGGAATGCGCCCGCATCGTTGTTCCCTCATTCGTCTCCGGTTGCGCCGTCCTTTGAAGTGCCCGCCAATAAACCCTTGGTTGAAAAACCAACGGTCGAAGTTCCTGACGTGGAAACGCCAAAGCCCACCACGAATATACGTTCGCTGCAATTAAAAAAAGAAGCTCAGTCTCCTCAGCAGCAAGCGTTTATTCAGCAGTTCATTGAGCGTTACAACAACAAAACCCAAGGTTCCAAGGCTTATGCGCAAAAGCATCGCGCGGTGTTGAGTGACTGGATCAACTCCTTATCCTTGAGACTGACATTGAAAGAGTTGACCTACCCGCTGGTTGCCAAACGCTCCGAAGGCGCGAGATTCTGGGATCTTGACGGCAATGAATATCTTGATATCGCGGTAGGCTTCGGAGTGCATTTCTTTGGACATAATCCTGACTTTATCCGGGACGCGATTATAGAGCAGCTCCAAACCGGTTACGCGTTGGGAATGCAGGCCGATTACGCGGGAGAAGTTGCTGAGTTGATCCACGAAATCACAGGTGTGGAACGGGTGACGTTTTGCAATACAGGTTCTGAAGCCGTGATGATGGCGGTACGTGTCGCGAGAACGGTGACCAAACGTCGTAAAATTGTTTTTTTCACCGGTTCCTATCACGGAACCATGGATTTGATTCTGGCCTTCGCGACAGGCAAGGACGGGAAAGCGGCACCGGTTTCGCCGGGCTTGATGCCTGAGCTGGAAAAACACGTTTTGGTGTTGGAATATGGAGATCCCAAATCGTTGGACATCATCAGGGAACATGCCGCTGACATTGCGGCGGTGTTGGTGGAACCGGTACAAAGTCGAAACCCCGCGCTACAACCCCTGTCCTTTTTACAAGGGTTGCGTCAATTAACTCTGGAAAAAGAAATCGCCCTGATTTTTGACGAAATGATCACAGGCTTCCGGATTCAACCCGGAGGTGCCCAAGCCCATTTTGGCATCAAAGCGGATTTAGTGACTTATGGAAAAATTGTGGGGGGTGGGATGCCCATTGGAATTTTAGCGGGGAAAAGCAAATTCATGGATGCTATTGATGGGGGAATGTGGCAATTTGGAGATGATTCCCATCCCAAAGCTCAAGTCACGGTTTTCGCGGGAACGTTCTGCAGACATCCTTTAACCCTGGCAACGTCACGAGCCGCCTTACTGCATATAAAAGAACAGGGTTCCACGTTGCAGGATGAAGCCAATCGCAAAGGAAATCATCTGGCCGCGACCTTGAATCAGTTTTTTAATGAAGAACAATTTCCAATTCGGTGCGAAAATTTTGGCTCCCTGTTTTACTTCAAGGATCTGGAACAGACCCATCCGAATTTGAAAAATTTAAGGATGGATTTGTTCTTGTTTCTACTGCGATATCATGGCGTTTATATGTGGGAAAGAGCCATCTGCTTTATTTCCACCGCGCACACGGATCAAGATGTCGAACAGATCATTCACGCGATCAAAGAAACCATGTTGGAGTTGAAAAAGGCCTCTTTCTTTTCTTAATCTTTACAGTTTAAATTAATCTATAGACGTTCCTTTAAATAAATTCCTTTGAGTCTAACCCAGGCTGTGGAGTAGCAAAACTTGCTTTGGCCAAAGCCCAAGAAAGGCCTTCGCCTTTCTGGCCAAAGCAAGCTTTGGCACTCCTGAAACAGCGTTGGCTACCCACTTACATGAGACAAGTCTCACAACGAAGCATGAAAGTAATTGGTAGGCCGGGATTACATGCCCTGCAAAATGAGGGGCACGTTCCCCTTCTACCACTTTCTTACAAAGCGGGACATTGGTAGGCGGGGGAAACTGCCATTGCAGAAGGAATAGCGACATAATTCCATTGAGGCAAATATTCGTCAAATTGAATCCGCATGTTTTTCCTGAAATCGTAAGCTACTTTGCGTCCAGTTTCAAAGGTCTTATTGAGGACGGAAGTATTGAGCCGTTCGATATTTTCAAACTGCTCATCACGCTGTGGTATGTTCTTTTTTCCAGCCTCAGCTTTGAAGGCTTGACGAGGACGGAAATGATGTTTTTCTAAAAGCTGATCAACGACCGTAACACTCCCTGAAAATGAACGGTCACACCACCTCAAAACTTGGCAAAAAACGCGCGGGGTGGTGTCGGCGTAACGACTGGTTGGGCTGCTTCCGTTCACAAATCCTGTCCGCATCCGCAACATACTGTTTGGTCACCACGTGGGCATTTGACGGCAAAACTTCCAAAATCGATGAGATCCGCATGTCGTTTCAGAATCTCCGGAAGATTTTGCATCGTGTAATTGGGGTAAATTCCGACAATTGTTGAATCCTGATCGGCCACTACAATGATGGAGGTCGCCTCGCTTTTGTCTAAGCCGAACGCTTCGGTATGTGTAGGCTGATCTGTGCTATTGCCTGAGAGCCACCCACCCAAGCACTCCACGACCCCTCCATGAATACCGCAATCTTCAAAGGCACAATCCGGTAAAAGATCTTTTTCCGCCACATAAATGTAAAACTTCGATTGGGGTATCTTTCTCAAATGATAGGCTACAGAATCACCAGGCTTATAAGGAGTCGGTCCTCCCAGTTTGAGAGGACCAAATTCCTTTACTTGATCTCTATCACAACCTATCGATAGAAACATTGTAGCGACTATAATGGCAAAGTTTGGAATAATACGAAACATCGGTTACTCCACAACTTGAAGTGTGCCGATACTGATCCCATCACCTTTTCTGGCCTTAATCAAATTCCTATACAGATCATCCCATCGGTCACGTTCAAGGATCGTGATGCACCCCAGCGAAGCGCGTCCCGTATGGATGTAGCGGTCGCCTTCATGGCCGACGCGAAACCAACTTAAGGCATAGTGGACCTCTGGGTAATTTCGTCCTCCTGGATGGGGGAAATCAGGAATTTCAATATCATAAAGTCCTTTCTTCCAGGGGCTGGAGGGATAATCCTTCGCTAAATATGTCTTACCATTAAAACTGAGAGTTTTTTTGGAGATAGAGTAGATCAAACGGACTGGACCAGTCTGTGGGTTGTCCATCGAAAGATGGGAGGAGCCATCTTTTTTAAAACCCACAGAAGCCTTTTTGCCCCGATATGGTCCTTCAAGAATGGTGAAATATTCACGTTTATGATCAATGTGATAAATCTCAATTTTAAGATTGGCTGGCAGGGATTCCCTTGAACGATCATCATCCAATCGGACTTGCAACCATCCATGTGACACACCCGATATATAACGAGTCGCTTGCAGAACAAGAATTTCCAGCGTCACATGAAAAACGGCGATGTGTTTGCTGAACAGTCCCCCGAATTCCTCGACCTCGATTTGATGCGTGTTGCGCTGGGGTGAGGAAGCGTTCAAGTCAACTTTGATGATGATTTGCAGAGTCCCGACATCGTTGAAAATCGGGTCTCTTTCGATGATACAAATATGAACAGGCAGTGAAAAGGAAGACTGGTTGGTTAGGAACTGCCCAATCTCCTGGTTGAGAGCAACGCTTTTTCCCTTGGATAGTTTCTTGTTGATTCCCACGAAATGATTGATCGCCTCAATTTCGATCCGCAGGTCACTCCCGATGGAATCCCCGGAGTATTTTAGACCGACCAACTTCAATACAACGATTTTGTTCATCTTTAACTCCTGGTTACTTTAGATCATGATTGGCGACTCGTCGCGTGAAACGATGTTTTTACTATTCGCACTGATAGGCCGCAAATTGCCATTTAACCCCATACGGTTCACCAAACATAATAAAAACGGTTGCTTCCCATCTGCGCTGTTTTATTTCTGGCATCAACAATCATATTCATTTTTTTCTTTAGGGTCCAGATCCTGGTGCGCTTAGGTCCCCCCTAAACCACCTAAAAATCCGGCCTCCCAACGTAAATTTTGAGTAACTTCCGCGGTGGATTCGCTAATCCGCGACAGCGCGATGATTTCTACGAACCGCCGTAGACGGAGCCGCATGTACGGTGGTGTGGGAGGTGACGGAGAAAAACCGCTACCTACCCGATTCGATTGGGGTTTCTTCTTAAAAGATCTCTTCTACTCACCAGATTGTTGTAATACTATCAGCCTGAATTAGATTATTATCTGCGGTAACCAATGGCTGTTTCATAACAATTGATGTGGCCGCAATGATTCTATCTGCTGGATCTTTGTTTATATTTTCCGGGAGTTGTGTTGATAATTCGGCAATCTCTGGAGTAATCCCCTGAAATAGATATTTGTTTGATGAAAGCACCAATTTAATGAAATCTTGATAGGGAACATCAATGCTAATTCTTCCTTTTTGGACAAGCATTGCGATTTCCCATAGTGATATTTCACAAAATATTATTCCATTTTCTTCATTTGCCTGAACTATGGCTTTTTTTGCTTTTTTCGAAAGCAATCCCGGTTTTAACGCATCCCAGATAATTATATGAGTGTCTGCTATAATCACTTCATTACCTCCCACTCGTCTTCTATAGGAGATAATATATCACCGATAACCGCTGTTTTTTGTAATTTTTTAAGAGCATCTCTAGCACTCTCCATCTTGTTATCAGGAGGAACAATTTTAGCAACTTCTTGGCCTCTTGAGGTTAATGTTATTATTTCACCTCGCTCAACTCTTTTGAGGAAGCCTACTAAATTTGCTCTAAATTCACTCACTGCTATTTTTTCCATATTTCCTCTCCTAAAATATTAATGTACAAATTATTTGTACAGATTGTTTCAGGGAAACGCAAGAGGAAGTTCTGATTGTGAGGCGATGTTTTTGAACGCAAAGGTCAGTGGTTGGCGGGGGATCACTGACTTTTGAAAACGGCACACACGGAAAAACTATTGAGATTTTCGGCAAAACCGTACCCCCGCCAATCCACTGCACCGCCTTGGTACGCCCAGCATGGGCGTGATCTAATGGGGTGCAAGTCCCCTGTAGGAAAGCCACTGGCTTTCAATACTATGGAACCAATCATGCGGCACTGGCGGGAAACCAGCCAGCAAACAGCAAACAAACCGTGTTCCTACCATGAACTATTAGCGAAAGGCAAGGGCGAAACCGTGAGGGCTCGTCTGAAGGAAGCCCGGAGCAAACTGACGAGCCGAAGGACAGAAATCGCATAGAAGGCTCACTTCCCTGGGATGAGTTAGCACAACATAATGAAATCCTGTGGCTTGGGGGATAGGGTAAACGCGGCGGCAGTGTCATGAAAGATCACGTTCTTATCTGGGGAGATCTGTCCAGCGAGCGGTCTGGTTCTTCAAAGAAGACTGGAAGACCGGAAACGGAGCACTCCCCTTGTTTTGAAATCACTCAGCGCCTCATGGGGCAACTCACGAGGTGACTGGACAGAAGTCAGCAGAAGCCGTAGGTGCCAAACGCCTGCCGTAATGGGCAGGACACTGTGAAGGGCTGAACGTAGAAAGGAATGTTATGACCTTGATTAGTTGAAAGGAACGTATTGAATTCGACCGGAGGAGCGCTTTCCCGACCCATAATCAAACCGTCTTCATTTCCGATTTGTACCTTAGCGGATGTTCTCTCAACGAGGAACATCCAGTCTGCAAGGTTCCCAAGCGACAAGCCATTAGGGTGGGTCTCAGTCGGAAAGGATCTTGGAAACTCTCCAAGACTCTTTCAACCAATAGGGGACTGACCCATCTCTATCTCCAAAAACAGGGACTTGTTTCTATCAGACAACTTTGGCTCAAGGGTCACTATCCCGCGACAGCGCGATGATTTCTACGAACCGCCGTAGGCTTCAGCCGCATGTACGGTGGTGTGGGAGGTGGCGGAGAAAAACCGCTACCTACCCGATTGGAACCGGACTCCGCAGAAGAGATCTCCGCGTGGAAGAACCGTCTGAGGAGCAAGGTGTTGTCAATTAGCTCAATCACTGTTTGTTGTATTGAGCCTTTTCTTTGATAATTGCAAACGTAATCGTAACTACCAAACGAATTAGAATCAAGGTCAAAGCCGACTTCTTGGCAGAACCCCTAAGGCTCAAAGGTTGCCCTGACCAAGTATCGCTGAAGCTCAAAACACAAAACGTTATTTTGTCTGTGTTCGTTCCAGGCCGTTCCGAACCTAGAGCCGTCAAACGAAGACCTAAACCCTATCCCAGACTCAAAAAGCCAAGAAAGACAGCCCGTAAGGAGTTAAAAAATCGGCTTAAGGAAGTGCCATTACAATATAGCCAATTTAGCGTCCATTTCAATAACATATTGTTTTTTCTATTTTTTTTTCTTAAGGAAGTGCCCTTATGTTTTAAGGTCTGTCCCGCCAAAGCGTGGATACCCGAAAGAGTTTTGACTTGAATACCGTCTTGCGATATGAATAGGATATTCTGTTTTGATTGCGTTTCATTTTTGAAGTCATCATTCAAACACCAGCGAGATTTTAGCTTCTGTTAAATTGGATGTTTCTTCAACCGTTCTTTTGGTCATTCAAGATGATTCACCTCTTACTTCAAAGCAAACATGAATAAAAACGACGCCAAGCCTACTTATAGCTCTGATAAATCCAGAGGGATGCTGATCAGGGAATTATCAAGAAGAATCTATCAGTTGTTGATTGCAGGTTCTTCAAAAACCGGAAATAATTTTCACAGAGTGATTACTGTTGCGGAAAATCGGCATCCGCAATACACGATCGACAAAATCTATCGATACCTGCACAAACGGTATTTCTACCAAATGGAGACGGAACAAAAGGACGCTGAGAGTGCGTTCCTTGTTTTTGAAAATGGTCGTTTCTATTTAAAATCAAAGACTGATTTATGGGAAGTCTTAAGGCTGATAGGGATTCACCCTAATTTTCACGAAATCCCCTTACATCTCAGGCAGCAATCCAACATGGAAATGCTGGAAAACCTGGTTCAGGCGATTCCACGTTCCGGCATTCTTTACAAAGATCGCCTTCAGGTGGATAAGTTCTTTATCAAATCAGTGAACACCGAAACGCATGCGTCCAGTCACCCTGAGGGTACCGCGTTGCCTGACGGTATCGCCTTTGTCAAAATCCA
Organism: Deltaproteobacteria bacterium TL4; assembly: GCA_051382335.1. Lineage (GTDB taxonomy): Bacteria > SAR324 > SAR324 > SAR324 > NAC60-12 > JBBCAX01. The sequence continues at coordinate 26,823 of JBBCAX010000043.1, read as the reverse complement.
TCGCATTATTTGGGAAGGAAATCGTTCCATCAAAATATGGGAAATCCTCCCGAAACGGATTTCGAATCCCACGCCGATTTGCCTGCTTCATGGGTTTACGGGGAGTTATTATCACTTTCATCTCGAAGGAAACGAAAGTATTGATTATCATCTTGCGCAACAGGGGAGTCGTGTTTTCATACTGGATCATGACCGCAAGGATAACAATGCGAATTTGGATGTTTATGCGGAATACCTGGTGACGACTTTAGTTGATTTTGCGCGGGAAAAGAGTCATTCCAAGCAAGTGATTTTGGGCGGACATAGCATTGGCGGGATTCTTTCGATTATTAAAACCATTCTGGATACCCTGCATCGGCCCCGATTTGTGATTTCTATTAAAGCCCTGTTTTTGATCAGTCCCCCGCTTGATTTTCAAAAACTTCGCGGAAATATACTGATTCAAATGGGAAAACCGCTAAAAATGCTGGCAAAAAAAGGGCTCCTGCCTTATGCGGAACTCTTCAAACTGGTGCAGAAAGTTCCCTTTGGAATGAAATTAATGCAATGGGATGTACCTGATTTTATCGATAAATTTCAGGATGTTATGAACATCACCGAGAGTCCTTTGCTGAGTAAAGTTGCTAAATTGCATGAAGTCCTTAACCCCTTTTCATTAGATTTAAAAATATTAAAAAAAACGACATCCTCTGCGGTGAAGAATCCTCCTTATCTTTTGTTTGAACATATAGAAAATATGACCGATAAAGGCGGCAACATCACCTCATTTCAATTTGATTGGCCGTCAGGATGGATCGAAACCGATTTTGAGCCTGAAGAAAAAAAAGCCATTGAAATCAAGTCGAAATATGCACACATTAACTACAGTGAAAACTTTTACCGGATTCCCGCGAATATTCCCATTCTTGAAATCCACGGCACCCATGACACGATGTCTTCTCCAGAGCAATTTGAGGCGGTCTGGTCTGTTTGGCCTCACCTTCACAAAACCCGGTTGAGTTACAATCCTTACGATCCCGCTGAAAAAAATCAGTTATTGAAGGAAATGACTCAGGCTCTGGAGCAGGACGGTCTTTCCTCGTCATTGGCATTGAGGTTACAAAGGGACGTCACCTGGATTCGTTAATAACGGAAAAAGACACCATTGCCGCTTTTGTAAAATGCGTTGATGGCCTGCCCAATCCCTTGTTGGATACAATTCGGATCACTATCGAAGCTCATCAGCACTTTCGTCTCCATGAAACAAGCAAGGAAATGCAATTTATTGCCGAAAGGGACTTTGCCAAAAAAATAAGATTTCTTGATCGTCATAAGCTGACTGAAGAACAAAGAGGCGAAGCCCTTCAGTTGTTGCTTGACCTGATCAGTGCCTATGTGCCTCAGGCTCGGATTGGAGAAAATTTTTATAATTTTATGACTCGAGACACGCTCACCATCAAAAATGAAGATGAAATCAAATACAATGTTCTTCACACCTCGGTTCAGAAAATTATTGAGTTGGGGCATGAACCCGTTGTTCTTATGACGGAAATATTGAAACGTGTTGAGGAACCGTCACCTGTACCCCCAGTAGAGTGTTTTCGCTCATTGATCGATTTAAGTTTGCTGCTGTTTGATCTGAATTCGCAATCTTCCGTTGATTCGCAAAAAGCATTCAGAACGACCTTTAGTCAATTTTTAAAAGTCAGTGATCAGCATCCGTCCATGAAGGTTGCCCTGCATTCTTTCCGAGCGTACTTTCATACCAGAGATCCTGAATTTATAAAAAAAGGGGGGCAACTTTTAGGCAAAGTCAAAGAAGAGTGGCAAGCCAGGGCACATCAAGTGTTTCGTGAAGAAATGGAACATCAAATCAGTGAAGTCAAGTATGACGGGTTGGAAAACTATTTAGATAAAATTAAACCCTTCATCCAAATTCATCAAAAATGGCTTCCCAATTAGACTGGCCTTTAGCACTGAAAGCGCAGGGATCGCTCACTAGAAATATTTTTCACATAGCCTTGGGGTGAAGTCCCGTTTTTTACACCACTTGTAAAAAACACCACTTCCACCGCAGGCGCTTAGGGTCAGGCACGTTATGAGAAGTATCCCTATTAACTGAAGCCTCTGCCCTTTGGAAAGACAGAGTTGCTTGAAAAACACACGAAGGTGCCTCAAGTTTTTAAAAAAAATGACGATAGAAACACTAAGTCTTTTTGAAAAATCAAAGGGTTTTAACCTACGCTCATGTGTTGAGGAGCTTTGGGAGATATTGTGGTGAAAATGACTCATGTTTTTCATAAAATATCAGCTATTTTGTTATTGATGACAGTGATTGCAGGCTGTTCTGATGTCTTTCCAGTTCCCTCTTTTTTGTCACGGTTACAGTATGGCGATCGTCATGTCGGTTGGACTCTAAGCTATTTTGATAGTTGGCGTCGAGATCGTCAACCCCGGTATTTAAAGTTGGCCGAAGAACATATTGTCTCTGCAATCGATATCTTTTCCGAACTTGAAGTGGCAACCTCTCCTCGTATTACAGAGTACTATGTGGTTCGGGAACGCAGAACGAGAAGCTGCCGCTTGTTATCGGAACTTCAATTTGAAGCTATCAATTTTGGTTACAATCTCAGTAACTCATCCGTCCCCCTGGGCTGTACCTTTTAACTCACTTGTCAGTCCACAGCGCGTCTAAATTTTTTCCATCGCTGATTTGAGTTTCAAATTATCTTCGTAAAACTGACGGGATAATTCTTTTTCCCCCATTTTATAATACCGGTTCCCGATGAGATCCAGCAAGCGACTTTCTCCATCAGGATCGTTCAATACTCTTTTAATTTCCAAGTGATTTTTATAACTGCGAATCAGACGTTCATCTTCTCCCAGTTGTTCAAAAGCGGACTCAATCCGTTCATAAATGCGATCCATACGGATTCGATCCAGTTGTTGCCGATAATATTTGAGCAAATCCTGCAGGATGGGCAAGGCCTCCTCAAAAGCGCCATTTTCCTCCAACGCTGAAGCTAATTCTTCCATAACCGAAACATAATCAGGATGTTGAGGTTGCAGCCCCTGACTCATTAATTGGGGGAGCCTGGTTTTTGCACCGGCCAGGTCTCCTTGCTTAACACAGATTTTCGTATAAAGAAACAAACTCTCCCAGTCGGGGTCTTGCTTCAAGTCTTTCAGGATGGTAAGGCAGTTGTCCATACTGGCTCTTGCGCCATCCCAATGTTGTTTCATAAAGGCTGTTTCTGCCATTTTCTGTAAAGCCTGGGCTTCGGCTAGCTGTTCATCCTTGGACATTCTGTTATCGAGTGCGGCACCTAAACCTTCGTCAAACCAATCTTCCCCTGCTTCTCTTTCTGAGGCGTAGGGTTCCTTTCGGGAATATTCCGCTGAAAGCGGTATTCGGACATCAGCAAATAAATCCTCCATTTCCATGGCTTCTGAAGAACGGACCAGTTCCTGAAGTAACTCTTCTGGGGTTTTTGTCCCCGGGAGTTTTTTAGGTGCGGGAGGTGCGGGTTTTATTGTAGCTTTGGAGGACGTACTGGCAGGATTGGGAGATGGGACCTGCTCAGCGTTTGGCTCTTTGGCTTTGACTAAAGTTTTTTGACTGATCGTGACCTTATCTTTGGGAACCAGGGGTTCTTTAACGTTCTCTTCATTCAGCAGTTGTTCAAAAAGGGAATCTTGGGTTGGAGCAACCTCTTGTTTCTCTTTTTGAACTTGTTTTTTAGGAGCACCCTCTGTTTTGGCTGTCGGCAATTGGGTTTTATTGAGAAGAGGCTGCGGTTGAGTTGGTGACAGCTTTTCTTTATCCCGCCTGGGCGGTTTTGAAGATAAGGCCTTGGCTGAGCTTGCTGGGTCCGGGTTAGGACTCTTTTGGGCTGTGGTGTTGGGAACGCTTTTTTGAGCTTCGGTCTTTGCCGGTTTTTGTTCTTTTAAATTTTTATTAAGATTGTTCTGAAATTGAGCGAAGACGCTGCGATCAAGCCCCACTTCTTTCTGTGAGGTTTTTTCCCCTGAAATGGCATTTTTTGCTGCTTTTCTCTCCACGGTTTGCTTTGCCTTTTTTTGCGTAACGCCTGTTTTGGACTCACTGTCTTCAAGCACAATCACTTCACTATTTTGTCTAAGAATGGAAGTCATGCTATGAAATAACCCTACCAAAGCACCCACACCAATACCCAGTTCCAAGTCAATCATAGACGCTGTCCCAATCAGAACACTATATCCTGCGCTGGTTAAGATGATTTTCTTTGTGCTCATGCTCCCTGTATTGTTTTCACTGATGTTCTTCTTGCAAACCTAAGGCATCAAGATGCTGAGGATTGGAACTCCACTTTTTTAACAACTTCACCTGGATTGATAAATAGACAGATTTGCCGAGTAACCGTTCAATTTTTTTCCTTGCGTTCGTACCAATTTGTTTGAGACTTTCTCCATTTTTGCCAATCACAATCCCTTTTTGTGAATCACGCTCGACATAAATCAAACTGTGAATTTTAACACACTTTGTTGTTTCCTGAAACGATTCAACTTCGACCGCGGTCGCATAGGGAAGCTCCTGATCAAGTCTACGAAATAATTCCTCTCTGATAAATTCTCCAGCCAAGAAACGCTCTGAGGAATCGGTCACTTGATCTTCTTCAAAGTAGAATGGATTTTCAGGAAGATAGGCCATCAATAATTTCAATAATTTGTCCAAATTATTATCTTTAAGGGCAGAAACCGGCACAATTTCAGCAAAAGGCCCCAGTTTGCTACAAAGGTCTAGGGTATGCATTAAAGAATCCTTGGCAGCGGTATCTATTTTGTTGATCACAATCAGCGTTCGATCCAATTGTTCTGCCAGTAAGGTCAGGATCTGTTGATCGCCTTGCGGGAGTTTCGAATGATTGGTGGGGACAGGCTCAATAAGGACTACATTCAGATCTGAATCTCGTAAAGTATTCTGGGCATAATGGACAATCCGCTGATTGAGCAGTTTTGAAGAATCGTGAATACCGGGTGTATCAATAAAAATCATTTGGGACTGATCTTGCGTTTTGATCCCTAAAATACGGTTCCGTGTGGTTTGCGGCTTGTGACTGGTGATTGATATTTTTTGACCAATCAGATGATTCAGTAGGGTGGATTTTCCGACATTGGGACGTCCCAATAAGCCAATAAATCCACAATGTTGAGTTTGCACGACCTGACTCCAGAGAATGTTGATGAGAAATGAGAATTCAGCTTTTTTTATCATTATGAGGTCTTAACTGATTGTATCCTCTTACTTGTTAATGTTAAAAGCTTTTTTTAGAATAATGAGTTTTTATTTTCAAAATCACGGCAAACGGCAAAAATATTGCTTGTAATTTTATTTCATTGACAGAACAATTATTGCCGGATTTTAGGGGGTAAAAAATTCCAACCCCTGAGATTTGGTGTTTTTAAACCTTAGAGGCTCTTATGAACAGCAATCATAAACGGCTCAATGATTACTCATCCCATGACCAATCAGACCGTGAGAAAGAAGAAAACTACCTAAATTTATGGTCTTATGTCAGACGTCGTCACCCAGGCATCAATTTGAGTAATATTTCGTTCTATGAATTGATTGATTTGAAAAATTCACTTGAAAACTTTCACGATTTACGTCAATCCGAGTGTGAGATTGCTACTGTTCGCAAACATTGATTAATAGAATAAGTAACTCTGATTAACAAAAACTCAAGTTTTTGTTAATCAGTCTATAAAATCACTTCCAGTTAAACCATATATCTGGTTTAGCAATGCCGTTCGATAGAAAACAGGAACACAGTCCAGAGGATGATTTCCTCTCCGACCGCTTTGGTGAGTTCAATTCGGCCCTTTTAGCGACGGAAATATTAAAACATGATCTCGAAAAAGTGAACCTCTCCGAGGATGCGGAGTATGTGGTTAAAAATCTAAGGTTTTCGGAAAAACTTCCCCCCAAAGTGGTTCTGATTCTTGAACGATTGATTCCCCATATCCTTAAATTTGCGCAAGGACATCACCTTAAACTTCGCGGCACGGAGCACTACATTCGGTTTCAGGACAAAGCGAGTTATGAAAACGAAATAAACAGGCCATTTCCTGCCAGTGTTCCTTTGCCTGCCTCTAAAATTCAGTATAATGCCCTTTACGGTGTTTATCTTGTGACGGTGATCCTGCCGGATCAGCTCCACAGTCTGGAACAGGTGATCAATGTTACCCGAACGTTGTTTTCCAAATTAATGGGGGACATCTATTTGAATGAAAGTATTCTTTCACTCGAATTTTACAGGGAAAGCACGATTCAGAACGAAACTCAACGCTCTACAGGGATTGTGGATCAGGTCAACCTCATCTTGGGGAATGAGTTCAAATCGGATCTATTGAATCACTATTGTAACCTTTACGCAAAGCGGCAGCACCTGAATCTGAAAAAGCAATATTCCCTGGTAAAGAAAGAGTTGGTTGCCCAGTGGCTCGAAAAATGGCAAAAACAAACAATCTCGGGACAGGAAATCCAGGATATTAACTCGATTTTCAGGGAATTCCTGGAGCATTTCAGACTTCATCCGGAATCTTCTTTGGAAGCCCTGGTGGCTGTGATTGAAGCGTTGAATGCTCACCTCCATTTTATCCTGCCTCACGAAACCAAAGCCTATGCCTTGTTCAGTAAAGAAAATCTTCAGCAGTACCTTCAAGCCGCCTCCAATAAACTCCAGGAGCTCAAAGCGTTGATAGGGTTTATCGAAGAAGTCACGGCACAGTTGGAAGATTTAGCCGAACCTGAGATTTTGGCTCCCCTTTATGAACAGATTCAATTGAATCTCAAACAACTTCAGAAGGAACGGAAAGTAACCGTTTTCCTGGTCCCTGGTTTGACGCTTGGCCCTAAGCTGGAGCAGGAAAAACAAAATTTTCCTTTGGTTTTAATGAAACTTCTGCCTAAAACGCTGCCTGTGAACGAATGGCATAAAACCGTTCAAAAATGGACAAAGTATTATGAATCTTCCATTTATCAAAAAATATTTGAAGCCTTTGTGTATTTGAAACATTGGATTGAAGCTTACGATCAAAATCAACATAACGCATTTCCTGAAACCGTGGATTACAAGAGGTTAAAACAGTTATTAAACAATTTAAATTATCGATTACCTTCAATTCTACAAACGTTGCTCACCCTGGAAACCTTACTGGATTATAATCAAAGTTTTAAAAAGCAAGCCTCCCCGCAACAATTTCCTGTTGAGGCCTTTAAAAAGGCCTGGAGCTATTTTATTTCCTCTATCTTAATTCACTTTTATTATCAGCAGCAATCTCAAGTCTCACAGGCAAAACAAAAATTCAATACACAAAAATACTTGCAAACTGTTGAAAAATATACACTATATCAGATGCGTAAAGGAGTAAATTATTTTCATATTGTTTATCTCTTTATTCGGATTTATCAAAGTAAACCTGAAAATGAACGAATTTCCTATTTGCTCTATATGTTACAGCATCCTCAAAGGGCGCTCAAGTATGTCATGGGACAAATCATGGAAACGTCATCGCAAGTTCCCCTTTCGGAGGAACTGTTAAGAAAGCGGATTGAAAAAATAATCAATTATCAGGACTTATTGCTTCAAGTGTTTGATGAACGCCTTCGGGAAGATATCCTTCCTGGCAGGGATTATCCTAACGACAACTCTTAATGGAAAGGGTATCATGAGAGGTTTTCTAAATTTGATAATCATTGGCATGTGTCTTGGGGGGCTGGGGTGTAGTTCTACCCCCCAAGAACAACCCAAGTTAAAAGAATCTTTATATCTGAGACTGGGCGGGGAGACAGCGATCACGGCTATTGTTCAGGATTTTACTGAACGTATTGCCAATAATGAACAGCTCAACCCTCATTTCAAAGAAACGGATTTTCGGATTTTAAAGCAAAGACTCATCGAACAATTCTGTGAACTTACGGGGGGACCGTGTCAATATCAAGGAGCGTCCATGAAAGAGGCTCACCAAGGAAAGGGCCTGACTCAAAAAGATTTGGACTTATGGCTGGCTGAGTTAAAAAACACGTTAATGGTACTGGATATTCCTGTGCTCGAACAGAATGAACTGTTTTTACTGCTCTCCCCTATGCGGAAAGATCTTGTTGGAGAAGAGCCCGGTGCTATTTAAAACATCTTAACCATTGCTTCTCACCATTATTCCTGTTAAAAACTCATAATGAGTCGTGATTAGAGATAAAACCATGCGATGAATGTTTAGGATTTTCAGCAATTCTGGTGTGACGCGATATGAAAAACGCATGTATATTAACCGTTGATGACAACCCTACGAATCTGCAGGTTTTGGGCAATATACTCAGTGAGGAAGGATATGATGTGGTTGTTGCTCAGAATGGGACACAAGCCATCAAATCACTCAACACGGTTCTTCCTGATTTGATTCTGCTCGACATCATGATGCCTGAAATGGATGGTTTCGAGACCTATGTTAAACTCAAGGTCCTCCCACAGGCCAAAAATATTCCTGTCATCTTTCTGACAGCAAAAGCGGATTCCAATACCCTCGTCAAAGCGTTCGAACTGGGTGCGGTGGATTATATCACAAAACCTTTCAATTCCCGTGAATTACTCGTTCGTGTCAACACACATCTTCAGTTGAAATTCAGTAGGGAAACCGTATTGAAACAAAATTATGAGTTGAATGAACTCATTCATGTTTTATGTCATGACCTTTCCAATCCGTTATTATCCATCATCTTTAGTTTAGAAGCCGCCAAATCAAAACCGAACTATATGGATCCGATGCGAATAGAGCGGATGTTGTCCTGTGCAAAACAGCAGGCGGCACTCATTCAGCAGGTGCGTCAACTTAGAGCCATAACGGAGGGGAAGTACGAAATAGTATTGAAATCTGTGAATCTAAAGACCGCCATTGAGGATTCTTTGAAAATATTGGAGCATCAGTTCATAGAAAAAGATATTGAACCTGTGCTCACTGTCGAAAAAGATTACTTCATTTTTGCGGAAAGTGTTTCTCTGGTTCACTCCGTGTTGAACAATATTCTCACCAATGCTCTCAAATTTTCTCATCCCGGTTCCGAAGTCATGATTACGGTTTATGACATCGGAAGGACCACGGCCTTGAGCGTCAAAGACCATGGCATTGGAATTCCCGAGGACTTGTTGGACAAGATCTTTGATGTTAATAAAGTGACCACACGTTTTGGGACAAATGACGAAAAAGGTTCAGGTTTCGGCATGCCTTTGGTCCACAAGTTTATGCTCCTTTACGAAGGAAAAATCGAAATTTCATCACGCGAAGAAAGGCAAGACGCTGATGATTATGGGACAAACGTCATCCTCACGTTTAAAACAGCAACATCTCAGGCCTTGTAGGCTTTTCGGTCAGTTTCCTCTCTCTTCTACTTTCTATAATACTTGCTTTGATCCTGAACTTCCGCTAAGATCCACACGTCCTCAAGGTCGCCCCGATTACTGTGTGACTGCTCGTATACGCCGCTGAACATTAAACTCAGATTTTTCAATCACTATGGTAGCATTTAAAACTTTATTTTTAAAAGAGTGTCAGCGCTTTATGAAAGTTGCTGGACAAACATTAGTCAGCCCGCTCATAAGTTCCTCGCTCTATCTCATGATTTTTGGCGTCAATTTGTCCGATAAAATATCACTTCAAAATGGAGTGAATTACCTGGAGTTTATTATTCCGGGTTTGATGGGGATGGGTGTTTTGAACAATGCTTTCCAAAATGCCACAAGCTCAATCACCATTTCCAAATTTCATGGAGATCTCCAAGATCTCAAAGTGGCGCCTCTGTCCCCCTCACAAATTGTATGGGCCTATGCGCTGGCTGCCTGTGTGAGAGGGATTGTGGTTGGCTTGGCGATTGCTGGAGTGGGACAGGGGTTCTACGTGATGGCCTATGCCCATCTGTTGAGCTTTCAGCATTGGGTGTTGTTACTTTTTTTTATGGTTTTCAGTGGTCTGACTTTCGGCTTATTGGGCTTGAGCGTTGCCCTGTATGCTACCAGTTTTGAACAAGTTAATGCGGTAGGAATGTTTATTATTTTGCCCTTAATCTATTTGGGAGGTGTTTTTTTCAGTATTTTGAATATGCACCCTTTTTGGCAAACGCTTTCCTACATGAATCCTTTATTGTACTTAGTGAATGGAATTCGGTTTGCTGTCCTGGGAACCAGTGATATTCCCGTGTCCACGACTTTTCCCCTGTCTTTGCTTTTTGTGATTCTAGCCTATTTCCTGGCGCAATATGCGGTGCGACGAGGAAATTATTCCAAATTTTAAGGGTGTCCGCTCAAAGGATGATGAAACTGTAACGGCATTATGATGGATGATAACCTGTCTCAGTCCTTCCGTTGGTACAAACGACCCGATCTTCGGCTTCGATTGCATCAAAGCATGAAAACCTTAATAGTGCTGGTTGTTTTCTTTTTTCTGCTATTCCATTCCAAAACCACAGAAGAAAGTAATTTCTATTTTACATTCTCATATCCGTTGTCAACGTTACCGTCACATCCTACCATGCCGTCAAAGGCGATTTATGTGAAGAGTTTAAGAGAACATCCTTTTCAGGAAAAGGAGCAAGTCAACAAAATTACTCCCGTTGAAATTAAAGCCATTATCACGCCTGCTTATGAACAGTGGCTTGAAAACTTTCCTGTAAAGTTCCCTTCTGAAACCTTAAAAAATCTTTATGAATTTGCTCTTTCCCTGGATACTCTCCATCGCTTACGATACAGTTGGGGAATGGGGGCCTTTAATTCACAAAAATCGCCACATTTGTTGATGTATGGAACTGTTGGAACTGAACGGTATCAAGAATATGTAAAGCGGATCCGAAAATACCCAGATTCCGCCTTTTCAAAAGTACGCTTTTTGAGAATATTAATCAGTACCTATACAGCGGCTCATTATTTTCAGATCCCTTATCCCACTTTGTTTTGCCTCTTTTTTCAAGAATCCAAGTTTAACTTTGAAATTATTAGTCCAACAGGTGCTAAAGGAATAGGTCAACTGACAGATATCGGAGTTTCGCAAGTTAAAGAACGTAGAACCCAACGGTGGGAAGAATTGAGATTGCAAATGGCCATCAAACATCTGCAAAAGATCTACGCGGATCCTGTGATCACGAAGGTGTTGGCCTTAATGAATTTGAACGTTGAACTCCCGACACTTCATAAACTTCCATTATTAATTCATAAACCAAGTTTACATTCGATATTTTACAGGGAGGTCCACAGAGAGCTTGATCTTTTGGGATATACCAAAGACGAAAACTATCTTATGATTCGTCGATTGAGCATCAAAGTAGGACAAGGTGCGATTCTGCCAGAACGTTACGCCATGATCCATAAAGCCTATACGGAGGTTATCGAACGTCGGTATGCCGCTCATGTCGGCAATGTTTTCCATATCGAAACCAATATTTTAATTTCCGCGATGTTATTACGCCATTATTACAAATATCCATGGACTCTTGACGGAACGGAAGCCAAGCTTACGCCTCCTGTTCGCGCAATGCTTGCGGTTGCGGCCTATAATCATGGAGAAACAAGAATCAAAAGATTTCTGCGGTATCTTACCACTAACTATCCTTGGCTTGATCTCGGAACACTTTCGCTTCAGGAACTTTCCGATTTTTTTAATCGTAAAGATCTTGTGAAAGGCTTGGGTATTTCTTATCGAAAAACCAAAGAAGTGCATCAACATGCGCGACAAGTGATGAATTGCTCTGAAAGTGTGCCCTTATTCCAGTAAAGCGGTTTCTGTAAACATACCCCGTCCACACAAAGCCTGAGAACTGATGGTTCGCTAAAAAATTGTCCAAGTTGGGAAACTAGATTAGATCCCAGAATGGATACTCAACAAATCCCGAAAGTAGAGCGTATGGACGATGTACCGCTGCTACTGGGATTCGAAACAGATGGGACTTCCGGAGTTAAGGATGTAATCCAAAAACTGATGGCAGAACCGATTTTCTCCGTCATTCTACGACTTTCACAAAAAAACAGACTGCGTTTATTCAAGGCTCGTGAAACCACTAGGTCTGTTATTTCAGATTCGTCCAGAAATTGGATTTCCAGTCTTTTTTTGGAGGGGGAATGGGGAGGGTGAATATGGACTTTTTCTCTTTGGGAGGAACCCTGCATCCATTGCAGAATTTCAGGGGGATTGCCTACGGTTGCAGATAACCCGATTCGTTGAAAATCAATGCCCGTGATCTTATAAATTCTTTCCAAAACCGATACCAGATGGCCACCTCGGTCGCAGTTGGCCAGCGCATGAATTTCATCAATGATTACAAAACGCAGATTTTGGAAAAGGCTCGCCACTGGAACTTTGGGAGACACCAGCATGACCTCCAAAGACTCCGGTGTGATCATCAACAGGTCATCAGGATCGTTTGCAAATTTCTTTTTGGCGCTGGCTTTGGCGTCTCCATGCCATTTAAAAAGAGAGAGACCCAGCATTTCTGTGTAATGTTCAAGGCGTGCTTCCTGGTTGTTCAATAGGGCTTTGAGAGGGGAGATATAGAGGCATTGGACACCTTCTTCCTGCATCTCCAGCATTTTTGAAAAAATCGGGAAAAAAGCGGCTTCTGTTTTACCTCCTGCGGTGGGTGCCTGAATGATCAGGTTCTTTCCATCTAAAATAGCCTGACCCGCTAATTTCTGAACAGGCCGAAGGGATTGCCATCCCAGCTTATTCACAATAGCGGTCTGAAGTTGTTCATGGAATCGGTTAAAAACAGTCCTGTCGTTGTCCTGTGCCCCCATACGTTCGTCTCCCTAAAACTCGACTTCTTTAATATCGTCATTGGCCTCAGGATTCCCTTGCTCTGCACCAGATTCTTCAGGGGTGAGCTTTTGAGGTGTAAATTCGTAAACTACGGAGGGATGGTAGTCCTGATGTTGATCGACCAGATCCAGAATGTTGACAAATTCTCTCAGAAATTGTCTGGGAATAATCCCCACCTGTCTCCCTAATCCGCTCGTAATTTTATCAACAAGGTTCGTGATAAAGGGATCCGATACTTCATGAATCACACGCTGCTTGTTCAAAGAGGGATAAAGCTCCCGGAGATGTAAAGCAACATCCTGCAAGCGTTGTCGATCAAAGGGTTTGAGTTCGAGTTGAGGTTGTTTGATGTTCACAAATCCCCCTGATTTACTAAAACCGATTCGATCATGCAACGGCATCAGGCCTGCCACCCCTTTTTTGTTATCATAAAATTCAGGTGTTCCTGTAAACAACCAAAACAATCCTTTAAACTCGGGAGTTGCATCCAAAATCTGTCGAATCCCATTGAGAGATTTTTCCCGAATATCGCCTCTCATTCTTAAAATCGTTTCAATTTCATCCACTACAACCACGAATCCTGAATATCCGGCTTTTTTAATAATGTGCAGGATGCCTTTGAGGTAGGTCAGCGCAGTCTGACTGGATATCTCCCCTTTAACACCGGCTCCTTTTTTTACAGAAGCGGCAATATTTTTACTACCAGAAACCCACGCAAGCAATTGCATGGCGCTTGGGATGTCTCCCTGCTGTTTTAACCGAAAATACTCACGCACCACCGCAATGAAATCACCGCCGGATTCTTCCTGAGAAAGCGCGACCAGATCCTGTTCAAATCGTTGCCTGACATGAGAATCAAAATCGTCCGCATCCGGATCTTTCCCTTCATCCATGAGACGAGCTTCCACCTTGCCAATCCAACGGTCAATGCAGTCTCCCAAAGCTCCTCGATAACTCAGCGGGGTTTGAAGATTCTCAATAATTTTGCTGTAAAAGGTGTCTAACTTATACAAGGGCGTATCATTGGAAGAAACCACCACTTTGGAAACCGCAAAATTTTGTTCAAGCGCTTCCAGCATAGCCAGTTGGGAGATGAATGTTTTTCCGCAGCCATAGCCCCCTCTCAGAAATTTAGCTCCCCCTTCGTTATTTTTGACCAGGCTCAAATTTCTTTTTAATTCTTCCATGGGGCTTTCAATACCTACCGCAAAGGCTTTTAAACCCCGTTCTGGAACGGTTCCCTCACGTAAGCGTTCAAAAATATGTGTGATATCGGTCTCTGATAAAAGCATACTCTGGGTTCTTTCTGATGGAGTTATTATTTTTTACGATATTCTTTGCCTTCCTGAGCGGAGGAAGACACTTCAAGATCAAACGGCAGTAAGGATTGCCACTCCTGGATTTTTACTGCAAACTGCCTTGCCAGGCGTGCGCCCTTGCTCCCGCCTCCCAACATAGAGACCAGACTCTGTTCAGTGATCGCTCCATGCTGGAAAATATGGGATAAAATGGGATGAAAGTCTTTGGGAATCTCCTGATGCCAGGTAACAGCAGCAGAGGCCGCCTTCTTGGAATAAACCGGTGAGCGCTCACCGATGGAACCTTCCATCTCAACCTGAAAATAGGCTTCCGTGATACAGGATTCTACCAGATCAACACCTTCCGGATCAATAATTTTAATCGGAACTTTATTCCCGGATGTCCCAAGGATCTTGAAGCAAATTTCAATCTCCTGCTCGGTCGGAATATTAATCCGGTTTCCCTGATAATTTCCGGGAATCACCTCCTGGATATAAACTTCTTCTAACCCGGTTGACTCTGGAATCAACTGAAGGTGGAGCTGATTTTTGTCCCACATCGTTTTGTTTCCGACATAGTGTGCTTTTAGTTGAATGCGATGAAATCCTAAGAGAGCGGGTTTTGCTTGCGTCTGTACTCGAAATTTACATCCATCCTCCACCTGAGATACCTTCGTCTTGCTATAAACCAGAACAGGGATGACTCGTTCCTGAAGGCTATTTCCTCCATGATAAAACCGATCCTTATCGCCTGGTTTTTGAAACAAGTCTCCGTTTGGAGGAAAAATCAGCCAGTTCCCTTCCACCTGCTGGTAATCCAGGGCACTTAACGAAACCGATGTCGCTTTGCTGTTTTCCAATGCAATTTCGCGGATGGCATAGCGTCGAGTTTTAGTTTCCATGTGCGGGATGGGTTCTCCCTTCACCGTATCATCGGCCTGTAAAAATCCATGATCCGCCGTAAACACAAATTGATGATACCCTGCCTTTTGTAGCCCTTTCACCAGACTCACCAGGGTATTGATGGTGTTTTCAAAAAAGTCAGGAGAGAACTGCAATAATCCATTTTCCCCCACCTCATCAATTTCCAGACTGTGAATGGCAATCAGTTTACGTTCATTCAGTGTGTTTTTGAGTTCCGCAGGGGACAGGTCACAGATTTCCTGAAGTTTAACCCAAGCTGAGGAATCTTCTATAGTCTTCAAAAACGTTTTGCGTTGGGCAGGTTCCCTGATTATTTTTTGGGATACCTTAAATCCGCTAAAGGTGCCTTTATCAAGATCAAACACCGGATAGAGCTTTCCATTCTGTTCGATGGGAAGCAGGGCATTCATCCCCACAGCCGTCACCGTAGGCAACTCAGAGAGCCTTGCCGTCAGTTTCACCATTCCTTTTTCAGTGTCCAACCGAGCCGCCAACGCTTCAGCAAGTTCATAACGAAAAGCATCGATATAAAACACAACCGTATTTCCTTGAGCCAAGATCGGAACAACCACTTGTCGGTGAAAGGTTCTTTGTCGAAACTCTTCAGAAGGAAGAAATCCATGTTGTTTGCAGGATTGATTGAACAAGAGGGCTAACTGGTCAACGTAACTTCGATAAACTTGACGTGTCTTGAGTATTTGGGCTTGGATATCCCTGAATCGTGGGAGCCCTGTCAGACTCTTAAACCGGGCGTTCATCTGCTCAAATTCACGATGGAGTTGATCCACCCGGAAAAGTTTTTGAGCATATTCCGATAACAGGTAATCTGGAGAACACTTCACGGGTTGCCAACCCTGAATCCGTTGGGAGCACTCATGCAGAGTTTCACGCAGCAGGGAGGCTTTCTCCAACCAGCGCCATACCCATCTTCGACCTTCATCATACTTGACCCAGAAGGAAGTCCCCGCAGAGGCAGCCTTCCCGGTTCCAAGCCGATAGTTAATCAACGAGTTCAACGCTGTCCAATCTGAGTTTTCCAGATAACGGAAGGCCAGAACCAAAATTTTTTCTTCTTCAAACGCAAAGGTATCCACCTCGCCCAAAACCTCAGGTGCGTGAGCTTCTTCCTTTTGAAGGTGCAGCTCGACTTCTTTGGCAAGCTCCCGGTAGAGATCAGAATACCGTTCTCTCATTTCCGAAGTCACCCGACAACAGTTCTTATGCTGATTTTCCGTTATTTGTTTCAGGATTTTCAGGCGTTCATCATAAGGATCTTCCTGCAGATCCCAGACATATTCACTGCATAAGAGATGCGCCGCAAAGGGAATTCTCAAAGCGGATAAATTCTGTAGCGGAAGTTCTTCAGCATCCAGCCAGTCTGCCAGCCACGATTCCTGAATTCCGAACTGAAGGCTGATATATTTGAAAACAGTCGCCGCATGGTCTTGAACAGGCAGCTCAATCAGTGACGCATACTTGGGGGAGGGTTGCAGCAAATCGATTGCAATTTCAATCGCGGAATGTTTGGCAATCAGTTTCTTTAATCCATCGGGTGTCTGATCTTCTTCGGTCAAGCGGGTATCCGCCAGTTCCAGAGAGAGATTACTGTTTTCCAATAAATGCTGGAGTTGAGTGGGTGTCAGTTTACCAGCGCAGGCATTCCGGATCAGCGTTTTCAGGTTATACTGAAGTTCTTTCCCTGCTTTATAGGCTTCCAGCAGAGGTGTTTTGAGAATGGTCTGCTGATTCAATAACGGAAGGTGTATCAAACAGGGCTGGTTCTGCCTTGAGGAAAACCACGGAGACAATTCAAGCATAAGTTCCAGAAAAGAACCTTTGAATGTCAACACCGGATACTCAAATTCTTGTGCCTGATATTTTTCCTGAAGTTCCCGGACATAGGTTGTGTAGTCTTCCTGAGCGTCCAGCCATACACATAACCCTTTGACTTTCAGGTCTTCTTTCAATTGTTTGGTTAAATAATCCTTAACAGCACCCATCTTATCAGTTATCAGTTATCAGTTATCAGTTATCATGACTTTCATTGCTCATTGTTCATTGTCCCATTTTTCTGCCATTTTGGGATGGAGTTCCTTGAATAAATCCCGGTCTTGATAGGAGCCGTAGTGAGAGTGGGCTACGGCGAGCGAGGGATCTTCCTCCAGCTTTTTCCAGACTCGGTGGGGCCAGTAGCGCATGGCAAGATGAGACCAGTCATAATCGTTTTTTCCAACCGGTTTTTCCAGATGCCCCCACCACGTTTTGGGATCTTTCCATTGGGGTTCGAGCAGAGGCCATAAAGCGGCAGAATTGATCATCACGCCATCATCCAGATCCATGATATAGGGAGCCGTTGCTTCCTGGGCAGCAGGGTTGGCGCCCTTTTCCGCGATTTGAGCCATGATTTCAATAAAAGCGTCCAGTTCGCTTTCCCATAGGTCATAGGCGTCAATCCGTTTTTCCAGATCCTGGAGTTCCCGTTTATCGGTGAGTCGAACTTTCTTGAGCCGCATTTCTTCCAGTTTCATACTCAGACTTTTCTTCTCCGGCATCAAAAACTCAGCCAGGATGGTTTTGAGTGTGGAGTCCGTCCAGGAGTGGATGTTGCACCACACCACATAGGATTTCTTTTTGGAAGATAACGGGAAATAGATGGGGCGGTTTTCATAAACAGACTTATGAAATTCAAAACATTTCTCCCTCAGGAACTGATTGAAGTTCAGCTTTTGCTTTTCGGAATGTGTGAGGGAGCCTTTGGCATCATACACCAGAGCCTTTTCGATTTCCTGCCAGAGTGCCTGGGACTTGTCCTGGCCATGCTTGTAGGTGAGAATGTGCTGGAGGGTTTGGATCAGTCCCGCATTTTTAGAGGGATGGATCACGGGTTCTTCTTCAACTTGTCCTCGGGCTGACAGGAAAAACAGCCCATGAGGCAGACTCTTGGGAGCCTGGGGATCGGCTACAAGATTCTGTTCCACTCTTCGTTCTGCGGCCAGATCGATCAAGCCTCCGGTTTGTGCGTCAAAACGTCCTAACGCCACGCCAAGCGCCCAGGCCAGATGCCGATAGGCTTCGTCTTGCCGGTCCGACTTACGTTGGATCCCCAGCTTTTTCCGTAGGGCAAGAATGGATTCCGGATGCAACTGAAACTCATGACACAATTCTTCCAGATTTTGGAGTTTTCCTCGTTCGGGGGTTCCATCCGCTTTTTTCTGGAGTTGCCCCAGTTCATAGCTCAAGGGGCCATTGAGGTAGGTATCCGCAAATTGGGGATAAAGTTTGGAAGCCTGGTCTAATGCTTCGTCCGTCAGTTTTTTGTAATTACCACAAGACTCACCCACTTCTTCCTGGATCGCCTTCACGGTTTCAGCTTTGAATTGGCCATAGATTTCCTTGTCTATATCGGATCGGATAAGGATCTCCGCTTTTTCAAACTGCTCCAGGTCACAGGGTTGATAGGTGTATTCAATACACGTTTCCCGACTCGAAAAATAAACTTCATACAACGCCTTGGCTTCGTCATAATGAATTTCCCAGTTGGGAATAATGTCAAAAACGGGAAGGTAATCAATATCCCCCACCTGATTATTGATGGTTGGATTGATAGATTGAGACACATATCCTGAGACGATTGAGGACAGCAACACTTGGGTTTTCTCTGGATTATCAACAAAGATGGAAGAACCGGAAACATCAAAAACAGATTGATACTTTCTCAGCCTACATAAAAATCCGGATGTTCCTATGTAACTAAAAGCTATCCCTTGTTTAAAATATTTATCTCTAGATTGGATAGTACGAGAATACGTACCATATAAATTCATGTTATGTATTTTGATTTCCAATCCATTTTCCTTCCAAAGAATAAATTCATCTGGATTATCAAACCAACGCCTTCCTTTGGCTCCTTTCACATAAGGAACCCATCTTTTTTTAAAGTCTACGATATCTTTATTAATCTGTGGTATTAATGAAATTGAATTCATTCCAATTTCCCACCACTGTTTAAGAAATCTAGAATTAATCCCTGTTCTCATTCCAAGTCTTGTTTCCCCAACATCCTTCAATTTTGGAGACTTCAAATACACCTCCCGGAATTCTTCAGGCCACCAGTAGATCATAGGCCAGCCTTCGAGGTCTTTGAATTTGGATTGGAGGAAGGTGAATTTTCTATTTGCAGGAGGATTCAGCGCATGTCGAGACTTCAACTTCATGGGAATACGTTCGAGTCGAATGTACTCGCTTTCAACGTTTATTGAAGGGTTGTGAATGGTGACAAAGGCAGCAAACCCCAGAGCATTCAAGACATCCTGAAACGTATCACTTCCAAAGTGTAAGCAACGATAAACCAGTGTTTCAGATAGCAACGTTTTTCTTAGTTCTTCAAATTTTGAAATAAACATGAAGTTCTGAGCCGTTAATGTCGCTATGAAACCGTTCACTTTGGTCAGGGTAATAAAACGGTAGAAAAACTCCTCATAGAGTTCAGATCCCCGTTTGAAAATATCTAAAATATCATTCTGGCACTTGGACTTTGATAAATAAGGAGGATTCGCACAAACCACATGATATTTTTGACTTAACAATTCGAGTAAACGTATCCCTTTGGCGAGTTGTTCCGCACGAGTTTTAATGCCCAGATCTTCGCCTTGATCATGGGTCAGCATGAACTGATGCAAGGCTTGGGTAATCACCTGATGAGCCTGGAGGCTTAGGTTTTTTTCTGCTTGGTCAGCTCCAAACTTGAACAAGGGGGCATCCTCATTGAGTTTTTCCAGATATTCCTGAATGGGTAACAATGAGCCCAGGTAATCCGCTCCTTTCAAGGCTTCGATGATTTTAAGACTTTGGGAGGGGTCCAGATCTACTTCGTTTTGCAAGGTCTGGATGAACACTTGGATACTGGGATCGTCACTGGGCAGGTTGGCGAGTCCCAAATCGGTTGCCACCAGATTGAGCTTTGATAACTGGAGGGCAGGAGCCTGCTGTTTGGCTTTGATCAACAAGCTGGCCGCCGCCAGTTGCACCGCACGGGGATCAATGTCAATGCCGTGCAGGTTGTTTTCCAGAATGGATTGGACGATGGATTCATTGGAAACAGGCTTTCCCTTAAAAGAGGCTTCTTCCTGATAAAAATGAAAAAGCAGATCAAACGCATAAACCAGGAAATGTCCGGAACCACAGGCGGGATCGAGAAGTTTCACTTCCTTGAGCGACTTTGGGGCGGCATCAATGACTTCCTGGGGAATGGTCTGATCGATATAAAACTTCCATCGTTCTTCCTCTCCGGATTCAAGGGGCATGGGCATATCCTGAGAAACCTCTCCTTTTTCAATCTTCCCCCGCCATTCTTTTCGGCGTGCTTCCAACTGTTTAAGGGTGGTGCTTTCGGTGGTTGAAGGCCATTTGTTTTTTTTACAAATCGCCAGCCATTGCGTTCCCAGGCTGTTTTGCAGCAGCCACTCCACCATGTAGCGCTCGGTAAAAAGTTGAGTAGCCTGAGCGATTTCGTGGGTTTCCACCTTCCCCTTGCTGACTCCTTTTCCGAGGATCTTGTTATTCACAGCGGTTCGGTCAGGATCATTCCAGTATTGGTACAGCCATCCCAGCGTGGTATCATCGCTCCAGGCTCCTTCGAGTTCCTTCTGATCCAGTTGTTCGATGAGCCAGAACAGGGTGGGGCCCGGAATATCAAAAATATGCTGAATTCCTGTGTTGGAAAAGAACCCTGGCAATTCAAGAGCGATCCGGTCAAATAACTGTTTCAGCAGAAACCCGTATCCGCTATCATCTCCTTTACAAAGCTGCGGACAAAACTCCCGAAAACTGCGGTAGCCTTCACTTTCCTTCCCGCCTGTCAACACAGCCAGAGGTTGGAGCTTGCGGGATTCCAGTTGTTTCAGAATAAACAGTCGATTCACCAGGGTATAAGCCGCCTCCCTGACCGCCAAACGGATATTGCTCTCAAACCCGTTATGCTTCCGGATATCATCCTCCCCCCATTGCTTCAGCAACTGATACTGGTACTGATGCTCCTGCGACAACCTCAAACGGCTCCGATCCTTGATCGAAAAAGAGAATTTTCGATCCACTGCTCCATATAAATCGCCCAGCAACCGTTCCCGGATTCGATCCACCGTTTCGTTCAACTTTTTTCGAGTAAATTCAGTCAGCATTGTTCATTGCTCATTGTTCATTGTTAAATGATTCTAATGCGTTTGCCTTTTTTCAGTTCCTGGATACAGCGTTCTTTTAATTCAGAAAGCAGGTTATCCAGATCGCTTTCGGTTTCCACCATTCGGTTTTTGATAAAATTCAAAGAGATTTTTTCTACAGGTGCTTTTTCATCCAGACTCTCTTCGATCAGAAATTCTTCCATCAGGTCATACGCTTTGGCTTCAGCGTCTGCCAGTTTGTTAGGGGCATCTTTCAGCATGATGAGGGTGGGCCAGGTGGCTTCTGGGGAACTGGTCTGGACGGCGGTAAACAAAGTACGGGTGACTTCCGGAATCTGTTTTGAAGTCAAGCGGCTAAAATCAGGATGCTGTTTGAGTTTGTCCAGGAGTTGCTGATGACAATCTTCCTGAATACGCAACAGGTGTTCACGCTTTTCACGATAGTATTTTTCAATCTCCTCCGCAGCAGGCAAAACTTCCGAACACCCTCGCCAAGGGGTTTCTCCGGATAATTGCTGTTTCAGGGTTTCTTCTGCTTTCTGAACGGCGCTCAGAGCATTGATTGCCTTGAGTTGTTCAGCCTCGTTGGTCAGAATTCGTTGAAAATGCTGGAGTGTTGACACAACCTCCGGGGTGAGTTCCTGTTCGATTTCATGCAGCAGGGATACCCCCTCCTTGAGCACCTCCAGATTCTTGTGCAGGGTTTTGACGGTGGGCAGCACTTTGCGATCCCGGCAGCACTCTCTGAGGGCTTCGGCAAGTTCTCCCAGACGTGAGGGAACGCTAAACGATAAATTCTTCAGACGGGTTTTCAAATCATCCACCTGTTTCAGCAGGGGGTTGAAATACTGAAATACCGCATCTGCCAGAGGATCATTTTCCCTGGCCACAGATTTCTTGAGATTTTTTTCAAAAAACGAAGCACAAGCCACCTTCATCCGGGCAGTGATTTCCGGTTGTTGGTTTTGAAAAATCTCACATTTGTTGAACTGGGATTCCTGCAGCAAGACTTCTTTAGCGCCCGGATCCTTGTAACTGGTCATTCGGGTTCCCGCCGCATCCTGCAACACAATCCATTCCGCACGGAGCAGGGCGATTAACGAGGCTCGCAAGACCGATTTGGGATAGCCCCAGGGCGGTTTCCCAAAATGGCGACACAGGGCTTCCCCGGTAGTGCTATGGTTTTCCTCCAAATAGTCCTTGATTCGGGTGGGAATGGCTCCATGAACGGTAAAGGAAACTTTCCCGGCATCCATCGAGATCAATCCCAGATAGCCATTATCCAGATATTTGGGGTTGGGAGAAACAATTTCCGGCTGGAAGAGTTCGGGTAAATCCTTCTCCTTGGACAGCGTGATGTTGCCTTCCTTAAAATGGGGATAGATATGCTCCAGGTTTTCTTCCACAATGCTTTTAAGAGCCGATTCAAATGTATTCCCCTTATTTCTCAACTTGCAGGAAGTTCCATTAAAAAAGACCTCCCCGTTGAGCCAGCATTGCCGGATCATTTTGGGAAGTTCGGTAAGTTTTCGTTCCCTACGGGCTTTTTCCTCCACCAGGAATCGTTCTTTGACCCGATCCAGTTTTTTGCTTTCATGAGTTTGAATCATTTTATCAGATCTGAGATAATCCCGAGCCAGGTTATTGACTTCGTGGTGATCTCCACAGACCCAGATAAACTGGTCTTTGTAGCTCGATTCATTACTGCGACTCACCCATTCATCATGATCTTCCCGGAATTGTTGATCGGTCACAAAACACAGAATCAGATCCACTCGGGGATAGTCCGTTTTTCCACCCAAAGAATCCAGAGCCCCCTGTCCGACTCGTTCATGCGGCCCTTTCCAGGTATTCCAGGAGAGCGGGGTTTGATGCAACCGTGGATTTTCGACGGTTCCAATCACTTCTTTCAGTTGGGTGTAAATCAGCTCACGAATCGAATCGCTGGAGATGGAGTCTTTATCCCGTTGTCGAATCCAGTCTTGCCCGGATTGATTCTGAATTCGCCAGCCCAGGCGTTCCTGTTCATGAATAAAATGGTCTGCTTCCAGTTCTTTGAGGGCGAGTTTGACCGCATCCCGAACAGGATCAGCCCCCAAAGCCGGATACAAGACCTTGGCAATTAAAGTTTCGGTGGTGGGAAGCGTTTCCTGAATCACTTCCAGCAAGGCCATCGCTTTTGCGACTTTAAAATGGAACGGCTGGTTAACGCATTTTTCTTCAATTTTATCGAGGGTTAACAGGGTGTCGGAATTGAGCGCAGAACGCTGAATATCATAAACCGCATCCAGGGTTACCAAGGTGCCCAGGGGCTGATCTTTCAGTTTTACATTCGGATTATTGAACAGTTCCCAGATGATTTGCAGCACGCCGCGAACGGAGCCAGAATCCGACTGAATCCGGGTGGAACTATTGCGGATGCCCTGGGAGATATCCAGCAGAAGGTTGATGTGACCTGGAAGCAGAGGATAGTGGCTGATCAGGCTCTCCAGGGTAATTTCCCCGCACTCATGGCCTTCCAGTTTGAGTTTGCTCATCACTCCCGGCTTTTCAATAAGCTGGGTCAGAGAGGCGATCTGATTCGCCTTTTTTTTAAGCAATCTCTGGTAAACAATTTCCCGGACATTCGCACGATCCAGATGCACCCGAAATCTTTGCGGAAAGCGATCTCTCATCTTCCCCAACACGGTGCTTTCGTTAACATCCGCCAAGCGTTCCTGACCAATCGCCAGAAGCCATACCTTTCCTTCCAGCCTTGCTCCCAATTCTGAAACCAGGGTTTGCAGACTCAGCATTTTTCGCTGATCGGTATTGATATGCTGACTCATTTCATCAATTACAATGAACAGGTTTTTTCCTGGAGACCGCCGATTCAGAATGGCTCCAATTCCTGAGACCGCTTCATGAATCCCCTGAGCCTCCTGGCTTGAATTTTCGGATTGATGAAGTTCGAACCAGTCCATGGGATCAGGATATTGAGCTGGGTACAACCTGGAATATAAGGTACTGAAGTTTTGGGGAGCAATTTTTCTATATTTGATCTGTTCCCAAGGTTTTTGGTATTCCTGTTCACACAATGCTAAAAACTCCTCATAACGTTTTTCATCTTCCAGCAGTTTTTCAAAGTAGGCGATGCTATCAATGGAGGAATATCCCAATCGTTTTTGAACTTCCCGGTATAGGGTTCTGTGAATGAGTTCGTCGTTACGAGACGTAGCACTAATATCAAACACCACCGAAATCGGATCAATTTTCTGGATCAGATTATTCCACGCTTCTCTGAATTTATAGGCATGAGGGGTATCGTCCCGAGCCAGAAGCGCTTCGGACAAGGGACGTCCATTGGGAAGTTTGGCGCCATCCAGAGCGAGTCCCAGAAGCTTGGCAAAGGAGGATTTTCCAGATCCATAAAATCCGGAAATCCAGGAAGCCGGGAGGGAACATTCCTTTTTGTCCAGAGCGTTTGTGATTTGGCTGAGTAAGAAAACATATTGTTCATGAATCCCTCCTCCGGTTTCACCTCCGGTTCCAGGTCGTGTGGTCACCACATATTCCCGGACTTCATTTTCCAGGCTTTCCGGTTCCTGTTTGTGGAAATAAACCACTGGAGCAATATTCTCTTCAATAGGTCGTTCCAAAACATCTTTAATGGTGATCATGCACATCCTTTCAATAGATTCTGGGGCGATAATCAAGATCGGGTTGATATTCCCCCATAAAGGATAATCCTGTATTACTAGAACGGCTTCCAGGATAAAGCAGAATCACCGGAACCCTGGCTGTGTTGCCATCTAAAAATCTTAACAATCCTGAAGTTCGGTAGAAGGGGTACAAAGCGCCCGCACGAGAAAGAAATACCAAGGTTTGTCCTTTGTCTTCTTCGGCGACCATCTCCCGGATTTCACGGATGACATCTGTGGCTAAACCTTGGGGGCCTTCCAAATCTTCCGCCATCATGTCCCTTAAATAATTGAGTCCCGGTTCTAATCCCTGTTTCTTGCGAATACTGCGTTCATATTTACTCCGTTCCCCTGAAATAATGACCTCAACCGCATTGTCTTCATCGTTCTGGAGCCGTTTCAGCAGTAATTCCAGCAAGGAAATATCCCTGACCTTCCATCCCTGATGTCGGAGTTCTTCAACCAGGTTTCCAATCAGTTCCCGCATTTTAAATTCCTCTTCAGGTTCATACTGGAGGATGGCAAAAGGATAGTTGCCCATGATGCTGATCTGGGGCACAGAATCATGCAGGAGATCTTTCTTTAATTCATCTACTCTCTCACGAAGGCTCATAGAACGCTCCTTTCAAACCAGGTCAGAATATCCGGATACTGAAACGAAAGGGTGAAAATCTGATTACCCCAATTATACTCCCACCAGTTCTTTCGTTGGCCTTCCGCAAGGAGTCCCTGGAATGTTTCCCGGTCTCTAAACAAAGATTGGATATACGGACTCGCAGGAATGTCGGCAACGGGATAACCCAACTTTGAGAGGGTGTATAACAGGTATCCCAGAAATTCCACACTCACCACCGGAGTTGTCATGGATTTATTCTGGGTTCCCTTGAGCAAGCCTACATCCCGTATGGTTGTAAGAATGTTTCTTGCCAGTTTTTGAAGCGAATTGCTTTTTAACTCTGCCGCGATTTCATTTTTTAACAGGGAGACCAAAATGGTGTTGTTGATTTCATAGAGCCCTTCACGATACCGTGAGGGTAAGCACTGTCCACTCACCCACCGGTAATAGGGATCGGTGAGCTGAAGGTGCAGATGGCAGATCAACTTGAAATCATGACTTTCCAGGCCAAGGCTCAACCACTTTTTAAGAACCTCCATCAGTTGAGGATACTGTCCATAACGATTATAAAGCGCTGGCATCAAGCGGATAAAAATAGATTCCGGGATAAATCCAAACCATTGCCCTTCCCAGGCTCGGGTCTTGAGTTCTGCAGTTGTAGCCGTTTCTTCAAAGTTCCGGATATAGGCTCGGGTTTCTTCAAGTCTGGCTGTAATCCGCATGATATCGGTGTGAGCTTGTGTGGTTATGGAATAAGTGGTCATACGGATTTGGGGGAGTAGGGGAAGGAATAATTTTTGGGTTCCAGGGGAAGAAGTAATGCCGCCAGTTGTTGCATTTGGATTAAGGGATCCGCATTCAATTCCCCTCTGACCTTCTTGCCGATCAGGCTTTTTTCATGATTGGGTCTCGAAAACTTTTTAAGTTCTTCCTCAAATTCAGTTTTGTTAAATTCAAGGTGATGATCCAATAAAACCCGTATGGATTCCGGAAGCGTTTCCGGTGAGCTTTTAAAATGCCTCCACCGCTCCTGAAGCCTCATTCTCAAGTGAAATTCAGGATGAAACAGAGACACCACTTCATAGTTCACCTGAGCATCCTCCAGCTTCTTATGCTCCAGGGCTATAGCACAATACCCGTGCATGAAATTAAATTCTACCGAAAGATGAGTGGTATGTAAAAATTTAAAAAACAGAAGAATTGGATTGAATATGGCGGTGTTTCTCCCGTAAAGAGTTGTCTTTTTCCACAAAGATTAACTTAGCAAAAACAGGAGAAACATGAAGCAGATTCTAGAGGAATTCGGAAAATAT
>JBBCAX010000042.1:0-18615 GCA_051382335.1 Deltaproteobacteria bacterium TL4 | reverse complement strand
AATTTCATGGTCAATTCCTTTTGAGTGGAGCAACGTTGATGAATCTTACGATTCGTTTTGGACGTCAACATTATACCATCTCCAAAGGTTTTTATAAAACTGTAAACTGAAAAATGAAAGGTGCCGACTCGATGGGCTGTTCTGATTAATTCATATGATTTCATGCCTATCATCCTTTCCTCCTCTGATAATAGATAAATTTTAATTATATCAGAAGATCGTTATTGGGTAATAGGGGGTGCGTTTTTCGACTGCCACAAGCCTCAAAAGGGGTGTACTTTTAGTCTGCCATAATCAAAACCTTTTGGAGCGAGAATCCCATGTCCAATTATGAAATCAAAATCCAGATAGCGATTCAAAAAACAGAAAATGAAAAAACGAACGGAGTGGAGTCAATTCCAGAATTTACTTAACGGATTATCTCTATTTTTGAACAGAGTTGGTGGACGAACGCCTGAGTGCTTCCAGTTGTCTGTGAAGTTCCGTTAAACAACGACTATTTTCCTCCAGGTTCAAACCATCAACTTGTACCGTGTTTTTACCTGACATGCCATCCACAGCACCCATTTTAACTAAATGCTTGAGGACACGTTCTTCCTCTTCAACACGAGGTAATAAATTCTCATTTTTGATTAAAGACAGCTCAGCAATCAGTCCATAAGCCCCCCAGTTAGAGACTGAGGATACAATTAAAGCTGAAGTTTTAACAGTTGACGGATCAAAACAAATCCCAGTCAGTGTGTCAGTTTCGATATTTCCAAATCCAATTTCGTTACCACCATCGCCTATCCCCACCGTATAAATTTGTGTTTCCTTGGCGCTGTTGAATAAAGTATCAATTTTTGGAGTAACCGCGGTAATATCGATACCTCTCGACGTATGGTACCTACCGGACTTCCCTAACCCGAGACACTCAATAGCAATCAAACAGGTGGGGGTATAGCGGTGAAGGATTTCGTTAGAAAAAGGAATACTTTCGTTCAAGTCAAACACCGGAAAATCAATAAACACTGAGTTAAACTCAACGATGGTTTTAAGCATCTCCCTACAGTCGTGATTTGATAAAAAAATAACATCAAACCCGAGTTTATGGAGACCTCTGCCTAAAAATATTGCCCCAGGGGGTCCATCCGTCTCTTGTTTTTGATTGATCATAAAACCGGTGGCGATGAGAACTTTTCCTTTTTTCGAAGATAGCTTCTTTGCAATTTCACTCAAGTTATGGAGTGGCAGTTCTTTGCTGACTTTCGAGGCGATTCCCCTCTGATCCCGCATGAGCAGGATTTTTTCTATTTCACTCATAACAAACCCTCTTTCTTTAATTTCAATGCGCTTTGGGATCAGGAACCATGAAGCCATGTTTCTGTAAACTTTTTGAAGTGCTCCTTTCGTTTAAAATCTGTAACAAGTTCTGTCAAGAAGAAGTGTTGTGGTTTTTCATTAATCTGCGCAAACACCTCATTTCCAGATTGTATGCTTTGACAAAATGTCTTACACTTACGAAAAATGAGAAGACTTTCACAAATTAAAACCAGGATCCTTGGGGATCTTTTCGGGACGGGTGAGCAATAAGGGATGAAAAAGATGAAGACAGCAAAAAACACAGGGGAAGCTTGTTGGGTCAGAGGCATGATGCTGTTGCTATGCCTGATTCTTTGGGGCCAGGGTGCGTTGTTTGCGGAAACAAAAGTCATCATACTCGGAGATTCTTTGACGGAAGGATATGGGGTGGAAAAAACAGAAGCCTACCCTTACCTGGTACAAAAACAACTCGACGCACAAGGCTACAAGGTGAACATCATCAACGCGGGAGTCAGTGGATCCACAAGCGCAAGTGCGTTATCCCGCTTACGATGGTTTTTAAAAGTGAAACCTGATATTCTCATCCTGGCCTTAGGAGGAAATGATGGTTTGAGAGGACTCAACGCCGCTCAGATGAAACAGAATCTTGCCCAAACCATTGAGTTGGCATTGACAAAAAAAATGCTTATCCTTCTTGCGGGAATGCAGATCCCGCCTAATTATGGTCCCGAATACGTCCAAGCCTTCAAGCAGGTTTATCCGGAATTGGCACAACACTATAAAATTCATTTAATCCCTTTTTTATTGGAAGGCGTGGGCGGTATTCCCGAGTTGAATCAACCGGATGGCATCCATCCAAATGCCAAAGGCCATCAAATAATGGCCAGTCTGATCGTAAATAACCTGATTCCCTTGCTCTCAAAAACACAATAATTACTGATAAATCCATGTCCACGATCTTAAATATACGTCATTTAAGCAAATCCTTTGTTCATGCCAGCAGCAAGAAGCCCATTGAGGTGCTCAACAATTTGGAGTTACAAGTAGAACAAGGGGAAACTGTCGCAATATTGGGACAATCCGGAAGCGGTAAATCCACCCTGTTGTCCCTTTTAGCAGCCCTTGATCGGCCCGACTCGGGACATATTGAGATCCAAGGGCAAGATTTGGCACAGATGAATGAAGAAACCCTAACCCGATTCAGAGCCAAAAATATAGGCATTATTTTTCAGCAATTCTATTTGATGTCTCATTTAACAGCGTTGGAAAATGTGAGTTTACCTTTGGAAATGGCTCGTCAGATCCGAATCAATTACCGGGCAACCGAAACCTTGGGGCAGGTTGGCCTGATTCATCGAACAGAGCACTTTCCTCATCAACTTTCAGGTGGCGAATGCCAACGTGTTGCTATTGCACGGGCGTTGGTGATTCATCCAGCCATATTGCTTGCCGATGAACCCACAGGAAATCTGGATCATGAGACCGGAGAGTATGTTTTGAGCTTACTCCTGGAACTCGTTGAACTGAGAGGAATGACGATGATTCTGGTGACCCATAATGAAGCCTTGGCAAAACGCTGCAGTCGGCAGTTGGTTTTAAAAGGGGGAGGACTTCATTGAAAATATGGATCAAACTGGCACTCAAAGAAGTTCGTAATAACGCAAAATTCAGTTTGTTTTTTATTGCAAACCTGAGTTTGGGCCTCATGGGGTTTGTGGCGCTGGATTCGTTTAAAACCTCATTGGAACATCACCTGAGCATGAATTCCAAAGCCATCCTCACCGCAGATATGAGTCTTAGTTCACAACTCCCTTTCAAAGATTCCGAACTTCAAGAACTCACCTCTTCCTTTCCCTCTTCCTTTGAGGAATCCCAACAAGTCAATTTTTATTCAATGGTCGCAAACGCCGAAAGCCAGTCTCGCTTGGTTCAAGTGGTTGCCGTCAATGCTACCTACCCTTTATATGGAGAAATGGAACTGCAGGATCAAGGTGTGGTTTCGCCCTCTTTAGTCCAGAAGCAATTGCAAAACAAAGCCTCGGTGTGGCTATATCCTGAATTATTAACCGCATTGAACTTAAAAGTTGGAGCGTTCTTAAAAATTGGTGAACAAACGTTTGAGCTTCAGGATGTTATTTTGAAAGACCCCAGTAATGCGTTTTCTGCCTTCGGACTTGCGCCAAAAGTTTATATTGGCATGGATCAGATGGGGGCCACCGAATTGTTAAAACAAGGAAGCCGAATCTCTTATCACCATTTTTACAAATTCAAGGAAAACATCAATGTTCTCGAGCTTGCGGAGCAACTCAATCTCAAATTAGATCAAAGCCAGGGCAGTACGCCGTGGATTCGTGTTCAAACTCATCAGGACGCCGGTGAAAGCCTGGGCCGAGGGTTAAACTATTTGAATGACTATTTGGGCTTAATCGCCTTGGTTGCGCTTTTTTTGGCAAGTATTGGCGCGGCTTATTTGTTTCGAAGTTTTATCAGCGAGCGTTTTCGGGAGATGGCGATCTTAATGAGTTTGGGAGCGTCCCGAAAAGAAACCTATTTCGTGGTGTTATTACAAATCACGATGCTTGGTCTTATTTCCGCAAGCATCGCCGTGCTTTTGGGGCTTGGTCTTTTACCCCTTTTACCGCTCTTGTTGAAAGATTTTTTACCCGTGGGGTTTGAAAATCAGGTGAATGAACGCGGTTTATTTTTAGCATTGGCCGTGGGAACAGGGGGAAGCGTCATCTTTTGCTGGCCTGTCCTGGCCCGTCTAAAATCCATACAACCACTGATGTTGCTTCATGAAACTCAGATTGCCCGACAAGACACAACGTGGCATTGGAAAACGCTTTTGCATTATTTACCGCTGATGCTTCTTTACTGGGGACTTGCTGTTTGGCAAGCGCATTCCTGGATTATCGGCAGTTCATTTACAGGCATTTTAGTGATTTCTTTACTGCTGCTGGGTTCCCTCGGCGTTGGGATATTTAGTGTTTGCGGCTGGTTTTCGCAATGGACCACCGCGATGAGAAAAATCGCATTGCGTAATTTAAGCCGTAACAAAATGAGTACGGTTTCTTGCTTTCTCGCCATTTCATTGGGGACCTTGCTGATGAATTTAATTCCCCAGCTTCAACAAGGATTGCAACGCGAAATCAGCAGCCCGGAGGGTTTACAATTACCCAGTTTTTTCCTCTTTGATATTCAGCCGGAACAAGTGGAACGTTTAACAACCTTTGTTCAGCAGCAAGGTTATCTGATAAACTCCCTATCGCCAATGATTCGTGCCCGGTTAGAACAGCACAATGGCGAGCCTTTTCAAGAAAAAAGCCATCATCGGGCATTCACCAGAGAACAGCAACAGGAACGGCATTCCCGGAACCGGGGATTTAATTTATCCTATAGAACTACCTTGTCAGATACAGAAAAACTGGTTGAAGGACGGCCCTTAGCCACAGAATACAATTCTGAATTAACCCCGTCCGCAGAAGTGTCCCTGGAAGATCGTTTTGCGGAACGCTTGGGTATTAACATCGGCGATACCTTAACCTTTGATGTTCAAGGAGTCCCTGTAGAAGCACAAGTGATCAACTTAAGGCGCGTGAAGTGGAACAGTTTTCAGCCTAATTTTTTTGTTTTATTTCAACCAGGCGTTTTAGAGGATGCTCCAAAAACTTTTTTGGCGTCAATCCCCTCCGTTGAGCCTGAAAAAAGATTAACCTTGCAAAATCAGTTGGTACAACAATTTCCCAATATTTCCATGATTGATGTAACCCGAATTGTGGACAAGATTTTGGATATTAGCGATCAAATGACCCTGGTTATTCAATTTATGGCATGGTTCTCCATTATGGCAGGGTTGGTTGTGGTCTTTTCAATTGCGAGGCATGAAGTCCAAAGACGAATATGGGAAATCAATTTGATGAAAGTCTTAGGAGCCAATTTTAAAGATATACGTTCCGTCATTAAACTTGAATTTGGAATTTTGGGTTTTTTCGCGGCCTTGTTTGGTGTGGGGTTGAGTATCATTGCGGCATGGACGATTTCACTGCTTATTTTTGAAAGGTTGTGGGACTTCACCCCCTGGACGAATCTGCTCAGCATTGGAGGCCTCACCTTGCTATGTATGGGAGTCGCCCTGTTGGCAACCCATAGTACTTTGCGTCAACGTCCTTTGGCTTTGCTACAAGCCACTTAAAACTCTTCTTCAGGGGGAAGTTTTTGTTTCCGTGACCCCTCTGACTCTCGTTTCTTACTTTCCATACCTCTCACAATATTTCGCAGTTCTGCTAATTCTTTTTGATAATCTTCGACTTTTCTTGGGGAGCCATGATCTTTAGAAACGGTGATCAGATATTCCAGCATTTTAATCGTTTCATTTCCTTTAACAATTGATTTCAGGTTCGCTTTTTTCAAAGCGGCAAGGCCTGAAATCAGATTTTCGATCGCGGCTTTTCCTTGATCGCCATACATGAGATTGAAAGCTTTACAATAATAGGCTTTATGACACTGTGAAAAACGCTCATCTGCTCCCGCTTGATTATAATAATTATTGGAAACCGCAATGAGACTGGCAATCGTCTTATTGATTTGTAAAGGACCTGTGCCTGTAAGAGGTTGGATTTTTGCTCTGGGATGATCGGCATTAAACCGCGAGATAAAGGAACGAAGTTTGCCGTGATCAATGATTTTGTCTTTTTCCTCTTTGCCCGCGGCGACATTGACATAAAAATCAATCATGTGTTGAAAAACCGAGCCTTTACGAAAGGCAATCTCTCCCGCTTTCTGTAAATGCATAGAACGGCTGCTGATCTGCATGATTTTTTCATATTCGACCAGATGATAGTATGCTTCGTAATAGCGTTTTCCTTGAAAACAGAGTTTTATAATTTTGTCATGAGAGGGAAGATCGTTGATATCTTTCTTTTTATTGAGCATGATATCCATTTCTTTATGGATTTCTTTTTCAACAAAAAACGTTGAGGAACTCACATCGGAGGTGATTTTAAAAATCGAAACAATCAGGCTTTCTGCAGGTGGATAAATGCGTTTTGGCGCAGCTTGGACCGCAGCGGATAAGGTATCCAAAGCTTGATAAATGAGAAATCGTTGTCGGGGGAAGTTCCCCTGCTCCTTGGACGCGCCTTCTAACAAGAGCCTGCCAAAAATTTCCAGATATTGGTGCCCCTCAGCATCAAGATTTTTGTAGAAGTGGGTACATTCATGAATCATTTCCTCCACTATTTTTGTCTCAACACTACCTTCAATGACGTCTATAATTTGAGCAATGGAGGCTTTGGGCTTTTTTCCGAACAACGCACCCAGCTTTTTCTTTTCCGCGTCCAGTACCTGTTCTGTATTCGGTTTTGATCGTGCCTCAAATTGAAATTCGTAACACTTTAGCTTTTTCTGCCCTAACGCAGGTTTGCTGGAAGCGGGTCTACTGGAAGCCTCTTTGGGCTTATTGGAAGCCTCTTTGGGCTTATTGGAAGCCTCTTTGGGCTTATTGGAAGCCTCTTTTGATGGTTGAGGTTTATTTGCTCCTGCCATTTCTGAATGATCCTATCATTAAGTAGATGAAAAAGTATTTGAGTTTAATCACAAGTCGACTTGCATCTCAAATAGATAAAGCGCAAAATAAAAATGAGGTGTCGATTGTAAGCAAGAGTTGGCATTTTTTCAAACAAATTCGAACCAAAAATTCAAAACCCGATAAAAGGGCTCCGCAATGCACATCCTCCCCGCTTTAAAACCCGGAGATTCTGTGGCTCTGACCGCACCTTCCAGCCATCAGCCCAAAGCAGCGGAAGGCTATGTAGAAGCTGCAACTAAAGTTTTAGAATCCTGGGGCCTGAATGTCATTTTACAGCCAGGTTATGATCAGAAACATTTTTATTTAGCGGGAACCGATCAACATCGAGCACAGCAGTTTCAAAACTTATATCTGAATGAGCAGATCAAAGCCATTTTTGTGACACGCGGCGGATATGGAGCCTCAAGGATGATCCCCCATTTAGACCCTAACCTCCTTGCCGATCATCATAAGATAATGGTTGGATCCAGTGATTTTACAAGCTTATTAGTATTCATGCAGAGCGTTTGTGATCAAATTGTGTATCATGGCCCCTGTCTGGCGACCGATCAATTTCTCAACTCCCCGCTCAAAGAACAAACCCGGGATTCACTGAAACAATGGCTCTTTGATCCGACTTATAACCCTTCGCTGCCCCTTGAAGCCTTAACCCGGGGAGAAGCCACAGGGGTGCTCACCGGTGGATGTTTGTCGCTCATTGTAACCTCCATTGGAACCCCCTTTGAAATAGAAACCAATGATCGTATTTTATTTCTGGAAGATGTGAACGAATCTCCCTATCGTCTTGATCGGATGTTGATTCATTTGAAAAATGCAGGCAAACTCGGGTCTCTCAAAGGTCTGGTTTTTGGAAAAATGGAGGGATGTGTTCCGAGTGATCTGTTATGGGAAGTGATTCAGGATATATTTCAGGGAGTCCCCTACCCCATAGGCATTGGGTTGCCCTCGGGACATGGGGATCTGGGGCTTACTTTGGCTTTGGGAAAAACAGTACGCTTGAATACAAATGATGGAACATTGGATTTTATCGCTGAGTGATTTATGGAACGTTTACTTCAACTCATTCAAACGCTGTTCACCACGCACCCTTACCTTTCTATGTTGAGTTTGGGTTTGTTGACCCTCTTGACCGCAAGCGTAACTTATGGACAGCTTCGCTTGGGGATACGGTATTTTATGAGCAAACGAAAATTAAGGAATCAACTCCAACAACAGGTCCTTTCCCCCCGGAAGCCGTAAGCCCTGTTTTTCTCTGTGGTGCCAACTAAAATAAGGAACTTTTATGTTTTCAATCCCTCAAGAACTTTTAGACCAGTGTTTCCAACATGGAATAGAAACCTATCCCGAAGAAGCTTGTGGTGTCATCAGTGGCAATCGAGCGGATCCCTCCCATTTGGAGCAAGTTCACCCCATGCGAAATGTCATGGATGAATACCATGCTATGAATCCGCAGCAATATCTGCGGACCAATCGGAATGCCTATCTGTTGAATCCTCTCGAACAAATGAAACTCGAGAGGAGTTTAAAAAAACAGGAGAAGAGCCTTAAAATTATTTACCATACGCATCCCGATGTCGGCGCTTATTTTTCAGAACAAGATCAAGCGGATGCGCTGTGGAATGGTGCGCCCCGGTTTCCTGGGGTCAGTTATCTGGTTTGTGGAATCACCCAGGGAAAACCAGAGGGTGCGGTTCTCGTGCACTTTAATCCCGAATCGAACTCTTTTGACCTCCACGAATTGCCAGTCAAGAAAGAAAGCACCTTAAAGAGACTCGCCGATTATATTACGCCGACTATTTCTTTTCCCGAAAATTCTTCGGAATTCCGCCATTTTGAGACGGTTGGAGGAAAACATGCGGTGACCGCACAATTACCACGACTCGAAGACATCATTGATTGGCAGGAGGGACGGTGTGAGCTCAGTTCTGGCTATTACCGTTTTGTGGATCATCCGCTGCTTTATCGCCTCCAACAAGGTTTGCAGCATTACTATGAAGTCAGAAACTGTTGGGGATACACTTCTTTTCAAGCGGCGCTCATGGAACTTTTGGATTACCTGTTGCTCAGCAAACCTGAAATGACGCTCAAGGTGATTACCACGGCCGGAACGGAAGAAGAACGTTACGTCAAAGAATCGTTGCCCGGATTGCAGACAACGATGCTCCAAACGACTGCCGACCAACTGAAGGCTTTGGAACCTTGGTCTCAGAAAAAAGACGATATTCTGGTGGTTGCCATGAAAGACCCAAGGCCATTTATTGAAGGACAGCTCAGTTTCTTACAGCAAATTAAGAAACAACGTATCCCGGTAGTTGTTTGCTCCAACCACCTGCCATCGGCACCCCTACTCGCAGAAGGCAGTACTTACTGGGTCTCCAATATTAGTTTTGGTTCTCACACCATTGAAGGAGGCGTTATTTTGAGCAATGCTGATCGTCAAATGGCGGAACTGAACGAAAGGCGAAAACGACGAGGCACGGTGTTGTCCAGCAGAAACATTGAATTTTTAATGAATGACACTCCAGCACAAGAAACAAACATCGCCTTAAAACAAGTGAGTCAACAGTTGTGCACGATGGAAAAAGCGCATCAAGCCTTCCTTTTTCCCTCAGGCATGAATACGATCGCAACGTTATTTTCGTTGCTGCGCTCCCCCAAAAAATCTCAAATAATCGCGATAGGACACCTCTACACCGATACTTATGCGTTATTAACTTATGATCGATTGCGGATCGGTTCCAGCCAAAATGTGTTCTTGGACAGCAACGAAATTGACCAACTTCCTGACGTCATTACGGAACAAACCGCAGCCATTATTACTGAAACCATAACCAACCCTTTAAACGATGTTCCCGATCTTGAAGCGATCGCCAAAACCGCTCATCAGTATCATATTCCCTTTATTGTGGATAATACCTTCGCAACTCCTTATAATTGCAACCCTCTCACCTTAGGAGCCGATTATGTGGTGCATAGTACAACCAAGTATCTGAATGGGACCAATGATCACGCGGGAGGCGCCGTTTTAGTTCGCAACGCACAACAAGCGGAACTCATTCAACAATTTCAACAACAATGGCATAACCAGCTTTCTCCGTTAGAAGCCGAAGTGCTCTGGGAACATCTACAAGACTTGGATGAACGAATGCCAAAATTTAATCAAAACGCCCTGAAAGTCGCAACCTTCCTCAACGCCCACCCTGCTGTTCAAAAGGTTTACTTTAATGCGTTGCCTTCCCATTCCAGCTATGAGGTGGCTCAGAAAATTTTACGGGGGCCAGGGAGTGTCGTGAGCTTTGTGCTCAAGGAAAATCATTTGGAGGCCTTAAGACGTTTCTACAACGCTCCGTTGGATCCTATCCTTAAAGCGCCTAGTCTGGGTTCCAACCAAACTCTACTTTGTCCTTATACTTTGCTCGCTCATTATCATGAAGAAGACCGTCTTTTAGCCGAACTTCACCTTTCGCGTTATTTAATTCGGATCGCTGTCGGCTGTGAAGAAACCATTGAACCTATTTTAGCAGGCCTTCAACGAGGCCTGGAACAAGTTTCCTATAATTCAAAGCCTGAAATCAACGGGTAAGAGATGCCAGTATTCTTGAAACGTGGTTTGGCTTTTAATCTCAGTATAGTAGAGATCATCCAATGTTTTTAAGTGTTTTATTTCTGTTTCAATCAAGGTTTCAACTTCAAGATACTGTCGTAAACACTGCTGGTATTCTGGATGTTTGCTCCGACCTTTAAGACGTTGAAAGAGAGAGAAGTCTGCATGGATTTGTTCCATTCGATGCCAAAGTTGCTCCCGTTTTTTGCATAATTGATGATACCGAGCCTGTTCATTTTGCCAACGTATTGAAATTTCTTCATACTTCCATTGCATTTGTTTTAAATCGGCAGATCCTTTTTGATATTCAGGCCTGGCTTTTGAAAAGTGTTTTTTAATTTGTTGTATTAATTGTTTCATGTCTTTTAAAGTCATAGAGGTCACAGGTTTGGCGTGTGGAAAATAAGATAGTGGATCTCTTCCCTCCAATAACCATCGAACTAGCCAAACACTGAGAAATAGTGCTAGAACCAGCATTAGCAAAAAAGCATAAAATGAAAACTCTAAGGCGATATCCAATGTCATGTTGCTTGTAACTTTTGCTAAGTGTGTTAATATCAACAAACCAGAGCCTGAAACGTAATCGCTGGTGCGTAAAGCACGAGAGGAAAGTCCGGGCAGCATAGAGCAAGGTGCTGGCTAACGGCCAGGCAGAGAGATCTGACGGAAAGTGCAACAGAAAGTATACCGCCGATGGTCTTCAACGAAGATACAGGTAAGGGTGAAATGGCAGAGTAAGAGCCTACCGCAAACCTGGTGACAGGTTTGGCAATGTAAACCCCACTTGCTGCAAGTCCAAATAGAACTGCGTTAGAGGTGGCTCGCCTTGCAGTTGGGTAGGATGCTTGAGATTTTTGGTAACAATTATCCTAGATAAATGATTGCGACTCGCCATGCGAGACAAAACCCGGCTTATTGAGGACTCTGGTTTTCTTACTTTTTCTTCTTTTTTTTCCACGCGTTATAACGGGCGACATAGTCATCAACAACTTTCTGCTCTGGAAGCTGTATCGCTTTTGCGTAAACTCTGAGGTAACCTTTCAGGTAAATGATCGCATTGAAGATCTCGAAATTTTCAGCTTCAATTTCCGTCAAATAATACTCTCGAACACATGTCTCTGTTGAAAGTTCGCTTAAACTCACGCCTTTCATCTTACGAATCTGCCCTAGTACGTTCCCAGAATATTCGGTTACGGAGTTTAAAAATTTCTGAACCTGATTCAAGGTCTCTTCATTTTTCTTAATCAAACTCTTTCGATTTTCTTCACGTTTCAGTAATAACTCATCAGGAAGAATCGGTTTAATTTTCCCCTCAGAATCCCCACTCGAAACATTAGTCTGAGTCGCAGAGGACATTGGAGCGCCCTCCATGTTATGGGAAGACGTGACGATGGGTGGCGTTGTATAGACTGGCGTAGTTTCGCGAATCCTGGAAGTGTCGCTCATCACTGAAGGTTTAGATAATTCTTTTGAAGGAATTTTCCGTTCCTGAACCAAGACCGGATGAGATTTGACACTATTGTTGACAGACTCTCTCAGGTCATGAGTGTCACTGTCAGATATGATATTCGTGGTACGAATCATACGATGCTCCTCTGAAAGTCTGATTGCTTCTTTATTTTCCACTCGGTGAATTCTTTCTGCACTGATTGGTATATTTGATACCTCATGTTTTTCTCCACCCAAGGTTGGATTGAGCTTTTCGGGCTTCAAAGGTTCCAGGGGTAAAGTAACTTTTTTATCAGGAGCAGGCTTATGAAATACGGGCGTTGGTTTCGCTTTACTATGCGGAGGGTAATAACTCTTTGATAATAAAGTTGAAAACTCTTCGGATCGTGTTGCTTGCACATCATAATCCCTGGTCATGGAATCAACAACTTTTCCGGTTCTCTTAGGTTGGAGATTACTTCCTTCCCGCGAGGAAGGAGGGGAAGGCTGCTTATCATTTTGGGAAGACTCCGCAGAATCTTTGGATTTTAAAAATTGTAATAATTTTGCGTCATATTCTCTGCGTGTATGCGAATCCACCAATACCATATAAGCCTTGGTGATTTTTCGCATAATTTCATCGTTTTCATCGTCCGAAAACAGAGAGTAGGTTGCCAAAGAATTTTCATGAAACGTTTGCATCGCTATTTCATAAGCCATCCGTACGTCTTCTTTGGTGGCTTTATAAGATAAGTTCAACATTTCGTAATAATTCTCAAACTCTGAGAGTATTGATGCTTCGTTTTCTATCATCGTGGTGTTTTTGGTTGCATTTGAGGTCGTAAATGACGGCCTGCGATCAGGTTATCACAAATCGAATGTAATCTCTTTGAGACCAGGGCTTCCCCATCCCTGAGCACAATCGGTTTTCGCTGTAATACAGACTTCCACACTAAATCGTCATATTCAACATAGCCAATAAAATCGAGATGGATTCCAAAATATTTCAAGCAGGCATTATCCATCGCAAAACCAATGCGAATATCATTAACGGAACGAACCTGATTCAATATCAGTTTGGGGCGAAAACTAGACGCCTGCACTTCCGCAAACGCTTCCATGGTTTCATCTAAAGAACGTAAGTGATCCAATAGTTCACGGGGCGTTCGTATCCCATAAGGATTATTTCGGTTCATCACTTGATCCACAATATCGCGAACCAGAGCCGAGGGACTGCTATGCCTGATTTTTCGGTAAAAAGCACTTTTAATAAATCGATACGCATTTTCGATTGAAGTCGGTTCAGGCACAACAATGATGATCTGAGAATCCGCAGCGAGAAAGAAATCAAGCGTATTGAACGCGGTTCCAGCACCTAAGTCCAGCAAGACGTAGTCCGCATCAATGTTCCGCAAGGCTTTCAACATTCTTAACTTTTGCGCATGACGAGGATTCGCGATATCGAGTCCATCTTGTGCTCCACTGATTAATCGTATTCCGGGAATGGCTGTTGTAACCATCACTTCTTCCATGGTTTCCATCTCCCTGTTAACAAACTCTGACAGTCCATGTTCCGGGTTGCTGATTCCCAAGCAAGTATGAAGGTTCGCCCCCCCTAAATCCATATCTGCTAAAACAACTTCATGGCCCTTTTGGGCAAGAGTAATACCTAAGTTTCCGGTAATAAAACTTTTACCAACTCCACCTTTGCCTCCGCCAACAGCCCATACTTCTTTTTTTGGCATTGCTATGTTTCCTACAAGATTGATCAAAAAGGAATTATTGTTACTGTTTAATAAGCAAGTTATTGGCCATAATCTAAGCATCTTATCAGAATATCTGGACGGAAAGCGTTCTCATTACATGGGAATGACAGGTTTTAGATCAAAGTGACCAGAAAGAGCATCACCGCCAGCATAAGATCCTTAGCTTAACAGCGAGAATAGGGGAGTACATTCAGCATCATTCGAAAAAAAAACATAAAAAATCATCCTTCTAATTGGATCCAAATATAAACGGGAAGGTGAGAACTAATTTCACGGGCCTGTTTTAATTTCAGATTTTTGACGGTATCAATCACTCCTGACGCACAGACGGGTTTAACACTCCTCAAAAGAATATTATCAAAGGCGTTGATTCGGTATTCGCCTTTTACTTCGGTCGCTTGCAGCATCGTAGGTTCTTTAATCGTCATTTGCCATTTTTGGTCTCTCAGGCTTTGCAAAGGCTTACTGTCAAAGGGACTGTTGAAGTTACCAACCATACTGACAATAGCTGTTTTATCTTCTTCAACCTTACTCACAATCGACAACAATTCCTGAATATCCCCGATCAGCTTCTTGTGACTGCGGGTCGCATTCACGTTGATCAATATTAAGCTTTGTCCGTGAGCACTAAAGACGCCAATAAAGGGATCGTCGTTGTGAAAATCCTTAAGCTCTAATTGGCTGGAGGACTTATTACTGAGCTGCTTGATTTTTCTGGGTTTCCAAAAAAACGCATAACGCTGCTGAGAGCCAAAATCCTCACTTAAAACATAGCTCCATAAATAGCCCAGTTCGCTCAAATGATCATCCAGATCAGAGATGACTTTAAAGGCGTTCTTTGCGGTTGAGATCCCCTGAAAGGCCACAATGTCGGCATCGTTAATGATCTTCGCAATGGCTTCCAAGTCCTGTTTTGTCTTAGCCTTATCAAAATTACTTATATTCCAGGATATAATTTGGATGGCTTGAGAGGAGCATTCGGAAGGAGGGCCTGCGAAAACATTACTCCACAAACAACTATACACCCCAAAAACGGCTCCGATGAAATATATGAATTGCTTAATCATGATACCCACTCAGACTAAAAGTTTATCATCAAAATTGAATACTCCCTGATCTCTGTCGCATCATTAGTCGCTGTCGCTTAATGGGCTTTGAGCTTTTAGCAATTTGACAAAGACACTGATCAAAAAGATACCTTAATTCTAGCATAAAAACAAACGCTAAGCACCTCTCAAAATTTTATTCCCAGTAAAAAAGCCTGATAACTGAGGTTTTCTCCAGAGTAATGAGGTTTGGGCATTCCCTGAAGCCATGAAATTCGTAGCAGGTTTGATCTTTGATCATAAAAAAGCAGACTGTCTTCAGGAGCTGGCTGAAGCCTATTTTGGCTAAAACCAGTGCTCGTTTGTTTGACTTCATAAAATCCGAACAACATCCCGCCTAAAATACCGATAGACACCCCTCGTAAACTAAAGGTTTCAGGCTTCTCATCGTCTGAACGTTCTTGTAATCCCCACACGGCCAAACCCACAACGCCTCCCAGGGCACCACCCCATAAGGTGTCTTGAAATACTAATTCCAAACCTGCTGCCTTTGCAGGCTTTAACGCACACACACTCAACATCACAAAAAGCAATATCATTAATATCATTTGTCGAATTTTATACATAAACCCTCACTTCACCGAAAAAAACAGAATGACTTTAAACACAACCCTCGGCTTAACCTATTTTATTCAGCCTATTTGTCAGGCCTTGACTCCATATTCCTCAACCTAACGTTGATAACCCGATATTTATCATTGTAAAGTTTCCAGAATACATTAGGCTGTCATAAAATTTATAAGCAAATTTAACACCGTCGATGAATATACACTTGAAATAATAGACATACTTTTTTACACTGCAATCAGAAGATGTCAAATCAGTTAGTATGAAAAACCATTGAGAGGCTCCTTGAGCAAAGTTTCTCTTGTTTCAGACAATTCTATTGTTTAGGAAGTTATGAAGTGTTTAAATTGTCAAACTTTAAATCCAGATATTGTAATTTACTGCCAAAATTGTGGAACCTATCTAAACACGGGTTCACAGAATGATTACACCGATGCGTTTAAAGCCTTGCTGTTGAGTTTAATTTTTACCTCCATTTTCTATCTTGTCTTTCCGATCCCTGCCACAGACAACGAATACATTCAGCAGTTGTTTACAGGACATGTCTCCGAATCCATCACTTGGCTGACGCTTTGGTCTGTTTTTATTATTCTTTTCAAATTTCATCGACATCGCAAGCAAATCAAGGCCTATCATGCTTTTCGACACCAAAGCGTCCATCAAGTCATAAGTCGGGGTATTCTGGTCAAAGAGGTTCAACAAAAACTGGATGAAGTCAGTCAACTTTTGCAACAACAAGGCATTTCACATTTTCAGGAGAGTCTCATTTTTTGCCGGATACGTCGGGTTCTGCACTACATCCGAACTGTCCCCAAAAAAGAAGAAAGCCATACCATCATGAATTATCAGGCCGAAATTGACTACAACCATTTGGAAAACGGATACACCTTACTCAACGTGTTTATTTGGGCTATTCCCATCTTGGGGTTTATTGGAACTGTTTTTGGAATTGGAGAAGCCATAGGCGAATTTTCCGAATTTATCCGATCCGTCAATACCGTAAATTTGGGGGGACAAATGCGCTCTGCGTTAGGCGGAGTCACCAGCGGCT
The DNA here is from genome assembly GCA_051382335.1 of Deltaproteobacteria bacterium TL4. Classification (GTDB taxonomy): domain Bacteria; phylum SAR324; class SAR324; order SAR324; family NAC60-12; genus JBBCAX01. Next base: position 2,204 of record JBBCAX010000042.1, on the reverse strand, counting down.
TGTCCATCGCTTTTAATACGACCTTTCTGGCGTTGATCTGTGTTATTCCCATCATGGTCATTACTTCATTTTTACGCAAAGCCGAAGAAGATCTTCTTTTGTTAGTTGAAGAATACTGTCTTGAAGAACTCTTACCCCAGATCCACATTCACCCGGGAGAAGACCAGCCAACAGGAGGCCTTGACAACCATCTCTATCAACTCATGCAGTTTTCTGAAAACTGGATGTCACAAATTGCGCCGTTATTTAACTCCATGACCCGTTATGCTGAAAACTTAAAAGCTCAAATAGAGGGACTTCAGCCTTTGGTGAGAGATTTTAGCAATTCCTTTTTCCAGGTCAAAGATACAATCACCACTGAAACGGAGTCCCCGTCTTCTGATACCGCAGACACAGAATCCTACCGCGCAGTGTCCGAAGTGGATCTCCAACAGGTGGAACCTGGAACGCACCACAAAGCAGAGGCGTTGCCTGTGGCAACTCCTCTGGCGCAGTCGATAGACATCCAAGAGGTGATCCTCAGCACAGAAATGCCCGAAAACCCTTTTCCCGTCGAAGTCTCTACGGATTCACCTGCACCTAAAAACGAAGCATGAAACGTCGTAAATCACGCCCAAACGTCTCACTATTTCCTTTTTTGAGTGTGTTGTTATGCACCATGGGCATCCTTGCGTTTATGTCCATTACCTTTCTCTTACTGGGACATAAGGAGCAACCCTCCAGAGCGATTCGTAATGTGACCTTTCAATGGGTTGGAGCGCCTGTTTATGTCAAACCCTTTTTTATTCGATGTCAGAACAATGAAATTACCTACTATGACATTTTCGGAAGTAAAGAATACACGCTATCTTCCGAAGACTTGATGCAGGAGCTTCAAGGAACAAAAAATCAAATCAAACAGTACCTGCTTAAAGTCGCCTTATACAATCAAAAAATTAAACGTTCTTTTGGCTTAACCGAGCATTACCCTCTTTTACTAGTTTATCCGGATGGTATTCTTGCCACAGAAATTCTGATGCCGATTATTGAACAAATAAACGGATTGAATGTTGGTATTGAACCCATGCTCCCCCACTGGAAGTTGCCCTATCAATCGCCTTAACGCCAGAGTCATTCGCTTTGGACTTGTGAAAATAATCTTAGCTCGTCGTTGGTGCGGCAAGCACAGCTTGCCTTTTCTTTCAGGGTGAAAGTCCCTGACGGGCAAGGTCTAACCAACCACCCATATCGAGTGTTGCGTGTCCGACGGAGCGTTGCGGGCGGTTACGGCTGCGGCAAAGGCGAACAAAGGAGACGAAGCGTACACAGAGAACCCTATAGGCCACAAGGGATACACACATCCCTGAAGCGGTAAGCATCGTTAAGAGTATAAAAGCAGTCGGCGACGTTGTCAACGTGACGGAAGCCAATACAGAGGAATCGCCAGGGTGAGATTCCCGAAGGACTGCCGGTGTCCTGGAGCGTGGCATGTGCGGAGAGAAAGGACAAGAACTGGCGAGACCCCATGTGTTTCCTGCTGGCTAGGGCAAGGTCTGCGGATCATTAGCCACGTAAGGGGAACCCCTGAAACGGAAGCAAGCCGAAACCTAAAGTCCAGCATCTGCAGGTAAGCCTACCCAACAAAAAGAAGGATGGCTGAAGAACACTGGGGAGTCAGCTTCACTCATAGTACTCTGAGACGGGAGAGCCGATTACATGGGGAAGGAGTGAACAAAGTTGTGCAGCCCACATAGGAAATACATACCGGACACATAGAGCTGGAGAAGATGAGGCAAACCTCACTGCGGGGAATAGCCAACAAAGCGGCACAAAACAAAACCCATAAATTCAAAAACCTGATCAGCTTGTTGACGGTTGAGTTTCTGCTCGACTGTTGGCGGTTCCTCAACAAAAAGGTGGCAGCGGGAGTAGACCGGGAAAGTGCGTCTCAATAGGCGCGACACCTGGAAAACAACGTGGCAGACTTGGCGGAGAGCGTGAAAAGGGGATGGTATCGGGCAAAGTTGGTGCTTAGAAAGTATAGTGCTCAAGATAAGTTTTGTCCTGGGAACACGGGCGTCCCGCCCGCTTTTGCGAGCAAGATGCCCGCGCTGTGCGCCTGGCATGGCGTTTAACTTGGTGGTGAAAGTCACTCATTACCCCGACAGGAGGGAAAATGTAGTCAGAGTCAAGGGTGTCTAAAGAAACTTGGGACAGGCGCCTCA